>NZ_POUD01000500.1 GCF_003236395.1 Nonomuraea aridisoli
CCTCTGGGGCGCTGCCTCCGCGTCCGCTGCCTCCGCCTCCGCTGCCTCGGTGTCCGCTACATCCAGACCGCTGGCTCCAGGCGCGCTACGTCCGCCGGTGCTCCGCGTCCAGGCCACTGCCTCCGGGCCCGCAACGTCCGCCGTCACCTTCACGTCCGCTCCGTCCGAGCCCACTGCCTCCCGACCGTTGTCTTCGGGCCGTTGTCTTCGGGGCGCTGGTCGGTCGTGGCGGGGTCGGGTCCTGGAGCCGGGCCTGGGCCAGGGCCGGCCCCGCCACGCCGTCTGTCGCACCGGTGGAGCGCCGGTGACGGGCTAGCGGAGGTGGAAGACGCCCTTGCCGCCGCGCAGCTCGCCCATGCGGACCGTGGCCACGTACGTGCCCGGCAGGGCGGTGGGCGGGGTGGCGCGGCAGTCATCGCTGGAGCGCCGCCGATCCCACTCCAGCGAGCGCACGTACGGCACGCCCCGCTCCAGCTTCCTGACCTCGCTGCCGGGGCCGCTCACGCAGTCGGCGGTGGACCAGATGCGGTCCGAGCCGGACGTGATGCGGACCTCCATCGCCCGCGGCCCCACATCGGCCGTGCACATCACCGAGCCGGTGTTCACCAGCGTGACGATGAAGCTGGGCCGCGAGTCGCCGGCGTAGACCGGCTCCTTGCCGCTCTGGAGGCTGAGCACGAGGTCCTTCTCCTCGCACGGCTCCCCCGGCCGCTTCGGGCGCGGGGAGGGCGTCGCCTTCGGGGTGGCGCTGGGGGTGGGCGACGGCGACGGCGAGGCCGTGCCCATGGCGAGCGTACGCAGCCCCGCGAGCAGCGGGTCGGCGGACGGCGTGACGCTGGGTGAGGACTGCGCGCTGGAGGCGCGTTCCGGCCCGCTGCCCCCGCTGGAGCACGCCCACGCCACAACGGCCACCACGACGAGCACCGCCACCAGCACGCTCATACGGCGCCGCCAGTAGATGTCGCCGCCGTCGCCACGCATCGTATCCGGGTCCATAGAGCCAGCATGGTAACCGGTTCTGCACACAGAGTGACGACACGCCGGGCCGCGCCGTTTCCCGAATACGCTTGACCCCGTGGTCGAGCCGAATCTCCTGCACACCCCCGTTCTGGACTGGTACGCGGACAACGCCCGCGACCTCCCCTGGCGCGCCCCCGACGCGACCCCATGGGGCGTGCTCGTCAGCGAGATCATGTTGCAGCAGACCCCGGTCGCCCGCGTGCTGCCCGTCTGGCACGAGTGGATGGAACGCTGGCCCGTCCCCAAGGCGCTGGCCGCCGAGCAGCCGGGCGAGGCCGTACGCCACTGGGGCCGGCTCGGCTACCCGCGCCGGGCGCTGCGCCTGCACGCCTGCGCCCGCGCCATCACCGACGATCACGGCGGCGAGGTGCCGTCCGACCACGCGACGCTGCTCTCACTGCCCGGCATCGGCGAGTACACCGCCGCCGCAGTCGCGAGCTTCGCCTACGGCGGCCGGCACGCCGTCCTCGACACGAACGTCCGGCGGGTGTTCGCCCGCGCCGTCCGCGCCGAGGAGTACCCGCCGACGGCCACCTCGGCGGCCGAGCGACGACTGGCGGAGAGCCTGCTCCCGGAGCTGGGCGCCGCCCGCTGGGGCGTGGCCGTGATGGAGCTCGGCGCCCTGGTGTGCACGGCCCGCGCCCCCCGCTGCGCCGACTGCCCGATCACCCACCTGTGCGCCTGGCGCCTGGCCGGCAAGCCGCCCCACGCGGGCCCCGCCCGCAAGGGCCAGACCTACGCCGGCACCGACCGCCAATGCCGAGGCCGCCTCCTCGAGGTCCTGCGCACCTCCCACGGCCCCGTCCCCAAGGCCGCCCTCGACGCGGTATGGGACGACGCGGTACAACGCGAACGAGCCCTGGACGGCCTGATTTCCGACGGCCTGGCGGAGGCCCTGGACGACGGCACCTACCGCCTCCCCCACGCCTGACCCAGCCCGAAGCACCACCCCAACCGAACGGCCCCCCACTCCACACCAGCAGCGATCGACACGCCCGCCCGCTCAGCGGACAGCGGCGACGAATACGAACCGCCGGGCCAATGGCAACGAAAGCGAGCCCTCGCTCCGGACCGGCGGCAGCGGGTAGAAGCCCCGCTCAACCGGTACGAAGCCCAGCTCGGGGACCGAACGCCGTCCGCGAGCGACACACCCTCTCGCCCACGGCCACTCAAACCGACTCAACCCACGACGGCGAGCCGCGCACACCCCAGCCCGACATCGATCGCGTGACCATCCCGAGCCGGGCGCACCTTCCAGACGGCCGTCCGGCCACGCCCACACATCGGCGGACCAGGGCGATCACCGGTCAAACGCCTCCTTCCACCAGGCGTTCACACGAACCACGGACACCAACGTCACGCGGACCACGGACATCCGGGTCACGCGATCCACGCCGGAACGCCGTAATCGGCCCCGTCCGCGCTCATGGCCCTGGCACCGGCCGGAGCGGTGACGACGGCGGTGTATCCGGTCGCCGGGTCGGCCACCACCTGCCGCACCGTGCGCGCCGGCATGACCACCGTCTACGGGCAGATCCTCAACCCGGCCGAGCTCGCGACGCTTTCCGCGCTGGTGAAGAAGGGCACGAAGGCCGGCGACAAGATCACCGGAAAGA
>NZ_POUD01000501.1 GCF_003236395.1 Nonomuraea aridisoli
TTCATGGGCAGCGGGGTGAACATGACGGGCGGGCCGATGCCGTACCCGGCCTGGGAGGGGCTGGTCTGGCTGCTGGCCTGGACGGCGGCGGCGGTGGCGGCGGGCCACGTCGTGCTGCGCCGCCGCGATGCGTAGAGCGCCTAGACTCACGCCGATGTCAGGCGGCAGGATCACCCGTGTCCCGGTCGGCGTCGTCCTCGGGATGGCGCTCGGCCTGGCGGAGCTGCTCTTCCTGCTGGCGGCGGCGCCCGCGTGCCTGGTGCCCGCGCTGCGGCCGGTCGCCGCGCGCGGGCTGGCCCGGCTGACGGCCCTGGAGCGGGCGCGGCTGTCGCGCTTCCTCGGCCTCGACACCTCGCGCGAGAGCGGCGGGTACGCCTTCCTCGCCGCCCGCGCCGCCCTCGGCCTGCTCGGCGGGTACGCCTGCACGTCCACGCTGTTCCTGGCCCTGCTGTTCGTCGGCGGCGGCACGTGGGCGCTGTTGTGGGGCCGGGCGGAGCCGATCCCGCTCGAGCTGCCCGGCGTCAACCTCGTCACCAGCAGCGACGTCGTGGGCCTGAGCAGCGGGGCGCTGCTGCTGGTGGTGAGCGCCCTGCTGGTACTGGGCATGGCCGCGCTCGAACGCCGCGTGGCCGTGCACTTCCTCGGCCCCGACGGCGGCGAGCTGATGCGCCGGCGCATCGCCGAGCTGACCGCGAGCCGCTCCGGCATCGTCAGAGCCGTCGACGACGAGCGGCGCCGGATCGAACGCGACCTGCACGACGGTGTCCAGCAGCGCGGCGTCGCCCTGGCCATGCTGCTCGGCCGGGCCCGGCACAGCCGCGACCAGGAGCAGGTCCACGAGCTGGTCGACCAGGCCTACACCGAGTCGCGCCGGCTCCTCGACGAGCTGCGCAGCGTGGCCTGGCGCGTCTACCCGACCGCGCTCGACGAGCTGGGACTGCGGGCCGCGCTCGCGGGCGTCGCCGAGCGCACGCCGGTGCCGGTGACCGTGCACGACGGGCTGTCCGGCCGTCCCGTCTCGGAGGTGGAGACCGCCCTGTACTTCGTGGTCCGCGAGGCGATCACCAACGCCGTCAAGCACGCCGGGGCGCATGACATCCTGGTGGTCCTGAGCGAGGACGAGCGGACGGTGAGCGTGGCGATCTCCGACGACGGCAGGGGCGGGGCCGACCCGTCGGGCGGCGGGCTGTCCGGGCTGGCCCGGCGGGTGCTGGCGCTCGACGGCACGTTCGGCGTCGACAGCCCGCCCGGCGGCCCCACCCGCGTCACCGCCACGCTGCCGAAGGCGCCGCCGTGCGGGTGATCCTGGCCGACGACTCCGTGCTGCTGCGCGAGGGGCTGACGCGGCTGCTGGCCGACGCCGGTCACGAGGTCGTGGCCGCCGTCGGCGACGCGCCCGCGCTGGTCGAGGCGGTCGAGCGGCACCGTCCCGACGTGGCCGTGGTCGACGTGCGCATGCCGCCGTCGCACAAGGACGACGGGCTGCGCGCGGCGCTGGAGATCCGCGAGCGCCTGCCCGGCGTCGGGGTGCTGGTGTTGTCGCAGTACGTCGAGCAGCACTACGCGGCCCGGCTGCTGGGCGGCTCCACCGAGGGCCTCGGCTATCTGCTGAAGGACCGTGTGTCGGAGGTCGCCGAGTTCCTCGACTCGCTGGAGCGGGTGAGCGCCGGCGGCACGGCGTTCGACCCCGAGGTGGTGCGGCGGCTGCTGGCCCGCACGACCCACGCCGACCCGCTGAGCCGGCTGAGCCCGCGCGAGGGCGAGGTGCTGCGCCTGCTGGCCGAGGGGCTGGTGAACGCCGCCATCGCCGAACGCCTGCACGTCTCGCTCAGCACGGTCGAGAAGCACGTGAACGCGATCATGGACAAGCTCGACCTGCCTCGCCAGCCCGGCTACAGCCGCCGGGTCCTCGCCATCCTGCGCTATCTCGAAAGCTGACCGTCGCGAGACCGGTTCCGCCGGAATCGGTACGGGTGTGGGGGCGGAGCCGTATGATCTTCGCCGATCGGGGCGAAACGGCTGAGAGGTCATGTGTTCGGGATCATCCGCCCGTGTGGCGAGCACGGCTGCCCTTCGCTGCGCGAGGCGTGGCGGGCCCACCTGTGCGGCCTGTGCCTGACGTTACGCGACGGGCACGGGCAGGGCGCGCGCTTGGCGACCAACTACGACACACTGATCATCTCGGTGCTCACGGAGGCGCAGCTCCCGTCGTCGGCGCCGCGCCGTACGGCGGGACCGTGCGCGTTACGGGGGTTCCGCCGCGCGGAGGTGGTGGACGCGCGGGCGAGCGGCGCCCGGTTCGCGGCTGGGGTGTCGCTGGTGCTGGCCGCCGGCAAGATCCGCGACCATGTCGCCGACGGGGACGCCGGCCGCGCCACGGCAGGGGCGCGCTCCCGGCTGGCGGTCCGCTGGGAGAAGGCCGGCGCCCGCCTGGCGGCCGAGACCGGCTTCGACACGACGCCCCTCGCCGCGACCGTCACCCGCCAGCTGGCCCTGGAACGCGCGTTCGCGGCTCGTGACCGCGGAACGGCGGTGCTGGAGCGGCCCACGCCGGCGGTCACCGCGATGCCGGAGCCGGCCGGGGATGCGGTCGCCGGGGTGCCGGAGGCGGCGGTGGCCGGGGGGCTGGAGC
>NZ_POUD01000502.1 GCF_003236395.1 Nonomuraea aridisoli
GGCGCCAGGCCGTGCGGGCCTCTCCCAGCGGCAGGCCCGACCAGGCGGCGAGGTCCTCGGGGGTGGACGGGTGGTGGGCGCGGCGGTAGCGGAGGGCGAGCTCCCGCAGGGCGCGCTCCCGGTCGGGCTCGGCCGCGACGGGCGCGCCGAGCCAGTCGGCGGCGTGCACGTACGTGGGCTTGCCCGCCCGGAGCGGGCCCAGCACGGCCAGGCCGTGGCGGGCGGCCAGCGCCACCAGGTGCACGACGCCCTGGCCGCGCGCCCGGCCCGCCAGGCGCTCCTCCAGCTCGGCCTTGGTCAGCGGGCCCTGCCCCTCCAGCGCCGCGGTGACGAGGGCGAGCAGGTCGTCGCCGGTGACGCCCTCCTCGGCGAGGCGGCGCAGGGTGCTCGCCGGGCTGCCGATCAGGGCCTGGATCCACGGCAGGTCGTCGGCGTGGACGAAGTGCAGGGTGCCGCGCGGGCCCCACGTCCTGACGATCTCGCGGGTCTGCCAGGCGGCCTCGACGTCGGCGGCCGTCAGGGTGGCCGAACGGGCGCGGAAGGCGAGCAGCGCCGAGGGCACGTCCTGGGCCTGCATCGCGCCGAGCCGCCGGACGATCTCGCCCGCCGCCGCTCCCGGCGGGCGGTGCAGGAGCTGGGCCTCGACACTCCGGGGCGCGGTCATCGCAGGAGAAGGCGGTCGCGGAGGCGGACGGTGACGGAGGTGCGGGCGCGCACGGCGCGGCGGAGGGCGTCGCTGCGTTCCCAGGCCGCGGTGGCGGCCTCGTCGGTGACGGCGTCAGGGGCGTACCGGACGAAATTCGATATTTCGGCCAACGGCTGTAGGTGGATGGATATGTCGCCCGGGTGGCGGGCGACCACGTCGGCCGCCGTCAGCGTCCGCTCACCGCGCAGCCCCAGGTCGTCGCACGCCTGCCGCCACGCCCCCAGCACCCGCTGCCCGGGGGCCTCGGCCCGGCGGCGGCGTCGCCGGCGCCACCACGGCAGCACGGCCACCGCGGCCCCGTACGCGGCCAGCAGCGCCCCGGCGGCCACCGCCGCCATCGCCGAGGGAGAGACTCCGCCCCCGGCCTCGGTCTCGGTGGCGGCCTTCGGCTGCGAGGGCGCGGGCTGCTCGCTCCCGCCGCGCGCGAACTCGCCCTCCAGCTCCTCGCTCTCCTCGATCGCCGACGAGGCGACCTCGTGGTCGTCCTTGGCGCCGCTGCGCCCCGGCGTCGGGTAGAACGGCCGCCAGCCCAGCCCGGCGAACTTGATCTCCGCCCACGCGATCACGTGTCCCGAGCGTACGCGGTAGACCCCGCCGGACTCCGCTCCCGGCCGGAACCCGACGACCACCCGCGACGGCAGCCCCAGGGTCCTCGCCATGAGCGCGAACGTGCTCGCGAACTGCTCCGACGTCCCCCGGTGCGTGGTCCGCAGGAAGAACTCCAGGCTCTTGAGCGAGTGCCCGGGCGGCGCGGTGACGTCGTAGGAGGCGTTCGTGCGCAGGTAGCTCTGCAGGCGGTAGGCCTGCTTGATCGGCGCGTCGGCGCCCTCGGTGGCCTGCTGGGCGAGCCTGCGGAAGAGCTGCTCCTGCGGGCCGTCGGGGAAGTCGGTCAGCGCGGGGTCGCGTACGGGGGTGGCGGCCAGCAGCTCCTCCTTCGACGGCTCGGGCACCCGCGAGGTCACCTCGTACGTGAAGCCCTCGGCGGGTTCGGCGGCGGCCAGCAGGACGCCGCTGTCGGGGTCCACGGCCAGGCCGCGCACGCCGGTCACCCGTTCGGGGCGTTCGGCGGCGGGCAGCCAGGTGCCGGGCAGGCCGTCGAAGGTCACCTTCTGCCGCACGACGTCGGCCGCGCCCCGCCACTCGCCCTCCGGGACCGTGCCGCCGGTGGGCCGGAAGCGGGCGCCGGACGTCCAGCGCACGCCGTCGTAGCGGTCGAGCACGGCCAGCCGCCAGTTGAGCGGCCGGTCGGCCTCGACGGTGAACAGCTCCCGGTCGGGGATCTGCAACCACGCCGAGACGCGGTCGAGCGGGCTGACGCCGTCCACGCGGGCGGGCGGCGGCAGGCCGGCGTCGTCGCGCGGGTCGTACGGCCGCGCGGCGACCGGCAGCAGCGGTCCGGCGAGCACGGCCAGCGCCGCGAGCACGGCCGCCGCCGGCACCCCGGCGAGCAGCCAGACCGGGGAGCGGCCGTCCCGCAGCAACGCGAGGACCGCGACGACGATGAACAGCGCCCCCGCCACCGGGAGGTTGGAGCCCGCGCCGCCGACGCCGAGCACCAGCGCCGCCCCGAACACGGCTAGCGCGGGGACGGCGGCGGCGATCCTGGTCGAGGTGCGGGTGAGGGTCTCGGCGCCGGCGGTGGCGGCCGCCCACACCAGCGTGTGGACGAGCACCAGCAACTGGGGCTCGGGCTGGGCGGGCAGGAGCGTGGTGAGCAGGGCCTGCCAGGAGTTCGCCACGTCCACCGGCAGGGTGGGCGCCAGGCCGCCGTAGAGGAGGACCGTGCCGGCGACCCAGACGAGCACGTCCAGCAGGAGCGCCAGCCACAACGGCCGCCGCCACGTGAACGCAGCCACCACCGCGGGCCCC
>NZ_POUD01000503.1 GCF_003236395.1 Nonomuraea aridisoli
CTTCGGCGCCGGGGGCGGGGTCCTGGATCCAGCGGACCACTTCGCCGTCGCTGTAGTGCTGGAGGGTCTTGAACACCAACTGGCCGGTCTGCGGCACGGGTCCGGCGCTGATCGAGAACTCGTCGTACTCCCCCGGCTTGATCGCCGAGTCCTCGTCCGCCGTCCAGGTGATCGTGCTGACGACCTCGGTGACCTCGGCGCCGTGCGCCTCGACGGGCGTGGCCGGACGGGCTTCGGTGATCTCGTACGTCCAGCCGGGGTGCGGCTTCACCGAGACCGACGCCAGCGGGGCCTCCGGCGGGAGCTGGACCTGGATCTTGGTGGTGCTCGCGTCGTCGCGTTCGTTGGGGACGCGGAACGTCAGCGCGGCGTAGCCGCCCTGCGTGAGCGTGTCCGGGGTCACCGTGACGTGCGCGAACGCCACCGCCGGCAGGACGGCGACCAGGACGGCGGCCAGGACGGCGGCCATCGCCACGGTGACGAGCCCACGGACGGCGCGCGCGGGCACGCGCGGTCTGTCCGCCGTGACGGCGGCTGCTCTGACGGACAGTGCTCTCAACGTCCTCAACCCTTCGATAGATGCGTCTGGCTAGCCGAGGCGGGCCAGCGTCGTGGTCATCAGCGCCTTGACCTTCTCCTCGGTGTCGGCACGCCGGCCCACCGTTTTGATCTGGGCGTATCCGACGTAGATGATGGCGTTCGCCTTGTGCACCACGACGGTGACCAGGTCGTCGTAGGTGTCCGGGTTCATGTCGGGTGGCGAGGTGTGCACGAGATGCTGGGCGAACCCTTTCCATCCGTCCATCTCGATCGGCCGGCTGACGACCTTGTACTCGCCCACGACGGACGGCGGGCCGCCGAGCACGCTGAACGCCTCCGGGCACTTGGCCGACTCGGCCACCACGGAGTCCATCGTGGCTCCGGCGAGCGCGTCGCTCTGGAAGACGACCGCGCCCTGGGTGACGACCGGGAGCGACGACGGCCCCACGCGCTGCGGGCCGACGATGAAGCGTCCGGTGGGGTTGCCGCCCACCGGTTCGACGGCGGGCTTCACCTCGACCTGGACGTCCTCGGAGCGCTGGACGTACGGGCAGGTCGGGATGCTGTTCGGCGGCGTGTAGACGACGTGCGAGCCGTGGTCGGCGTCCTCGGTCTCGATCGCGCCCTCGCCGAGGTCGGCGGGGTGGACGAGGCCGGACCGGATCGAGCTCACGGTGTACGGTGGCCCGGCCTCCGGCGCCCCGCCGGAGCAGCCCGCCAGGACTCCGATGGCGAACACGCCGGCGGCGATCGCCGCCGGCCCGCGCTCGGCGCCTCGCATGTGCGTCACCAGCCCTTTCAGCGTGCGGTGAACGGGACACGTACGGGTGTCTCGTCGAAATCGGAGACGCGGATGTCCAGGCGCAGCACCCAGTCCCCCCGGTACGGGATGGACATCGCGTTCGCCACGTAATGGCCGGGTTCGGCCGCGGTCACCTTGACCGGCAGGGCCGGGACCATGCCGTCCGGCGACTCGAGGGAGCCCGACACCTCCGGCACGGCTACCAGGGAGCCGTCAGCCGCGTTGAGGTAGATGTCGGCCACGTTGCCGCCCGGCCGCGCCGGTTCGATCTTCACCTCGACGGAGCCTCCGCGCAGCCGGGCGGCCTCGCCCGCCGCGGCGGCGACGGGGAAGGGGACGGTGCCGTTCACCGGGGGCGCGTAGCCGTCGCGGGCCGGGGCGGTGTTCACCAGGACGGCTGTGATCGACAGGACGGCGATTCCGAGCACGACCTCGCCCGTCACCGAGCGGCGCAGCCGGCGCAACGCGGCGGTGGGGGCCGCGTCCAGGGGTTCGCGGTCGCGGCGCCGTACGAACCGGCGGGCTCCGGCGGCGAGGACCAGCACGGCGAGGACGGCGGCTAGCTTGCCGAGGAGCAGCAGGCCGAAGGGGGTCGCGCCGAGCGCGCCCCAGGACCCCACCTGCCGCCACGCCAGATACAGGCCGGTCGCCGCGATCAGCGCGAAGCAGATCTGCGCGAGGAACGAGAACCTGGGGAGCGCGGGCTCCAGGGAGACTGATGCCTGCCGTCCCGCCGGGACGACGACGCAGGCCGCGAGCGCGATCAGTCCGCCCAGCCAGAGGGACATGGCGATCAGGTGCAGGCTCGCCATGGGCACCGCCAGCCAGGTCTGCTCGCCGGTCTGCGAATGATCGGCCAGCGTCCAGGTCAACGCCAGAGCGACGGCCCCGGCCACAGCGCCCGCCGACAGGACCATCCGGCGTCCCGTGCCGACGGCCAGGACAAGGGGCGTGGTCGTCCCACTGGGTGCCTGGGCCGTGGCGACAACCGGGGTGGTCCTCCCGTCGGAGACATCCGCCGTAGCGACAACCGGGGCGGTCGCCACATCGGGGACGTCAGCCGCAGCGAGAACCGAGGTGGCCCTCCCATCGGAGGCATCCGCCGTGGCGAGACCCGGGGTCGTCGCGCCAGAGGGGGCGTCGGCTGGGGTGAGAGCGGGTGTGGTCGGCGCGTCGGCGCTGGTCGGAGCCGTGGTGTCGGTTGGGGGTG
>NZ_POUD01000504.1 GCF_003236395.1 Nonomuraea aridisoli
TCACCCTCACGGCCTTGTAGTGATCAGCAGCGACTCGACACCGCACATGATCACTCAAGGCCGTCTCGCTGTCCGCGAAACGATCAAACGTGGCTCAGCACAACGATCCGGAGGATAAAGAACAAGCTAAAGGCTGTTGCAGAAGGTCGTGAGTGGGCAGGTCAGGGCAGGTCCGCAGCTGTCGTGGTCATGCCGACAGGGCGAGGTTGTGCATGTGGGCGACGGCCTGGACCGCGTGATGGAGACGGTTGCCCTTCTGCCGGCAATCGCGCAGGATCTTGTAGTTCTTCATGCGGGCGAAGACGTGCTCGACGCGGGCGCGGATGCGTCGGTGTTCTGCGTTGTCTTCTTCCTGTGCCCGCAACAAGGGCCTGCCTGCTCGTCGGCGGTGCGGCACGATCAGGCCGGTATTGACGTAGGCGCCGTCGGCCATCACGCTGACGCCGTCGCAGTGGGCTGCCAGTCCTGAAGCCCGCCAGGCGTGAGCGTCGGCCTTGTTACCCGCTACCGGTTGGCCGGTCGCCACGACCAGGCGAGTGTCGGCATCGATGATGACCTGCACGTTCGCGGAGAAGCGGTAGTTGCGGCTGGAGGCGCCGACGGCGCGGTCGCGGATCGGGATGAGGGTGCCGTCCACGATCCACAGCCGGTCGGTGGCATCGGCCGGCCTGGGAGCGGGCTGCAAAGCGAGCAGCGGGCCAAGCCGCTGGATAATGCGGCATACGGTGGCCGGAGAGATCCCGAATAACGGCGCGAGCTGCCGCATGGTGAGGTTGGTGCGGTAATAGACGGCCACCAGGAGTACCCGATCGGCCAAGGGCAGGCACCACGGCCGGCCACCACCGGGACCGTTGCCGCCCCGCTCACGCACCACCCTCACCAGCCGTTCGAACCGGCCCATCCCCAGGCCAGTGAAGGTCTCCACCCACAAAGGATCAGCTCGTAACAGCCCGCCCATACACGAGAAATGCCCATCCCGCTCGCTTCTGCAACAGCCTTTAGAGGGGACGGGACAGAGGTCCATGGTTCTGGACCGGCGCAGGCTCAGTTGCATTTGTGGGGGGAACCAGGTTCAGCAACGTTCGCATTTAGTTCGGCAGCACTCGATAAATGCAAAGAAGTCGCCGTAGTGCCGCTTGTGGCAATCGCGGATGCATTGACGACATGATTCGTCCATAAGAATCTCCGAGAGCGAATTACGTCGTTCGCTTTGAGGGGCCCTTTGCATGTCTGCAACAAGGCGGGCCAGCACTTTTGCTTCATCGGATTGAGGTTCCCCAAAGGAGATCCTCGCTATGTGGTGAGCGTGGTCCTTGCATGGGCTGGTGCCCAATGGCTCGATCTCTTCGATCATGGCGATCGGAATTGGAATCCAGCTAGTGCAGTCTTGGCTGAATCGGATTTCGTCGTCGTTGCCATCTTCGCTTTTGTCCACCATGCCATATATTTCGACTTGCGTGGCAAGCGAGCCATCACGAAGTCCGTCGAGAAACTCTAGTGGCGATCGGCTCTTTGCTGCCATAATCGGCCTCCAGGATCAGGCTGCTGGTTTCTTCTCCTGATTATCGGCTGTGACATATGGATAGAAACCATGCCCGCAGGAGCTTGGCGAATCTTTTGGGAAGTCCAAGTTCTACAGGCTTGTCCGACAGCGGATCGGGGTGGTTATCGCTGCTCCAGCGGCAGGTCAGGCCGCGCGGTGTGCTTGGCCCGGTAGCCGGACACCCACGTGATCAGGCCCGGCAGCAGCGGGACCGCGAGCGTCTCCACTCAGTCGGGCAGCCAGGCGATGAGGTCGAGGTCGGCGCTGATGGCCTGCAGGACGGTCAGGACCGCCAGCAGGCTGAGGTAGGAGCCCGCGGTGGCCGCGGTGACCTTCCGCTCGACCTTCGGCTTGCTGTAGCTGATGGGCTCTCCGTGCATGGTTTCCTCCAACAAGGGTGCGGACATGCGAAAGCGCCCACCCGTCTGGGCGGACGCCATGGTGTCGTTTCAGTCAGTTGCTCTCGTCGATCCGCCGTCGGCAGGTGGCCTTCGAGCGAGGCGAGCTTTCAAAAGGAGGGCGGCCACGGCTGAGGGTTGCCACCGACCTCGTGGCGCTGGCAGGCTTCCCGCCATGATCAGGCACGGTAATCAGGGCGGTTAGGCCGCGAGCGACACGGGCGGGTGGACGGCGAGCGTGGGCGGCGGCGTCCGCCATATGGGCGGGATGCGGAGCACGGGCGGCATGTAGCCCGTACGCATGCGGGCCCGAACCCTGCCAGGGTTCAGGCCCTTCGTCGTACCTGGGGCTCGGCCCCATCAACAGCAGCACGGCCAAGGTCATCGACCAATGGCGCGCTAGATCGTTGATGTGAAATTCGGGTTAGTGATCGTAAGCGATCAGGGATCGTTTCACGGGTGCGCCGATGTTCCAGTTGTGCCAGATGACGGCGTTGAGGGCGAGGATGCGCTGGCTGATGCGCGCCCACAGGCCGTCTGGGTGGCGGGCGTTGTGGCGTTCGAGGCCGAGCTGGTTCTTCAGCGTCCAGATGATCGCTTCG
>NZ_POUD01000505.1 GCF_003236395.1 Nonomuraea aridisoli
GATCTGGGCGGTGGGCGACGGGCTGGCCCGCCGGCTGACCGGCCCGGGCCGCCTGGGCAGGCCGGTGCGGCTGCCCGAGGTGGACCTGTGCGCCGTCGAGGGGGAACGGCTGTGGTGGACCTCGCGACGCGACACCGCCCTGCGCGGCGGCCCGAAGGAGGTGGACCTCGGGACGCGGGAGCGCGGGGCGATGACCGTGTGCGCGGGCTCGGTGTGGGTCAGCGTGGACGGCGGCCTGCAGCGCGTCTCCGCCTGGTCGGGCGAGCCGCGGCGCTTCGTCGCGACCTCGGAGGGGCCGGTGCCGTTCCTGGTGTGCGCGAACGGCGTGCTGGTGGGCGGCGGCGGCCATGCCCTGTTCGCCCTCACCCCGGCCACCGGCGCCCTGCGCGGCATCCCGCTGGGCGGGAACGCCCCGCTCGCCCTCCTGGTCGCGGCGGGCAAACACGTCTGGGCCTTCCCCGCCCACCGCGCCGAAGCCCTGGTCATCTCCGTCTGAGCCCTACGGCTCTACGGCACCTCGCGGGCGGCGCGGCGCAGATCGTCGAGGCCGGCGTCGGTACGGCCGTCCGCGGGCATGGCCGCGAGGATGGCGTCTGTGCGCCGCGTGACGAGGTCGATGCCGGCGCGGTCGGTCAGGACGTAGAGCCGGTCGTTCCTGATGGCGTCGACGACCTGGTCGCCGACGGCGCCGGGGTCGGCGCCGTGCCGCTGCAGCATCGCCTCGATCTGCGGGGCGGTGCGCTCGACGCGTGCCCCGACTCCCGGCTCCGCCCCGACCAGGCTCCGGGCGGTGCGGGCGAGGTTCGTGCTGACGCCGCCCGGACACAGGACGGTGACGCCGACGGGGTGGCCCGCCGTGCCGAGTTGGTGCCGTAGCGACTCCGACAGGCCCACGACGGCGAATTTCGAGGTGGTGTACATACAGCCGACCCCGGCGCCGATGAGCCCGGCCGCCGAGGCGGTGTTGACGATGTGCGCGGGCGCGCCGCGGTCGAGCATGCGGGGCAGGAACGTCTGAACGCCGTTGACGACGCCGCCAAGGTTGATCCCGAGGACAAGATCCCACAGCCGGTAGGTCGTGTCGTCCAGGACCTCGGAGAAGGCGATGCCGGCGTTGTTGCACAACACCGAGACGGGGCCCAGCCGAGCCTCGGCCTCGTCGGCGACGCGGGCGTAGGCGTCGCGGTCGCGTACGTCGAGCTCGAACGCCTCGACCTGGGTGAGCTCGGCCAGTTCGGCCGCGGCGGCGCCGAGCGCGGGCCGGTCGAGATCGGCCAGGGCGAGCCTGCTGCCCTGGCGCGCCAGGCTCCGCGCGATGCCGAGCCCGATCCCGTGCGCGGCGCCGGTGATGAACGAGGTCGTGCCGTCGAGATGCATCATGCGCCTACTCTAACTTAGAGAGTGTCCAAGTTTAGAGCTTCTCTAAGATAAGATCCTGGGCATGGGACTACGGGAGCAGAGGAAGCAGCGCACCCAGCGGGCGCTGGTGGAGACCGCGCTGCGGATGTTCGCCGAACGGGGATACGAATCGGCCACGGTCGCGGAGATCGCCGCCGCGGCCGAGGTCTCGCCGGCGACGTTCTTCAACTACTTCCGGAGCAAGGAGGAGGTGGTCTTCGCCGACCGCCTGATCGCCGGTGAGGTCATGGCGCGCGCCCTGGAGGAACGCCGGGCGGGCGAGTCGCCGTCCGAGGTGGTGCTCAGGGCATGCGACCTGGCCCTGAGCTCGCCGTGGTGGAGCATGGATCCCGCCGACGACCTCGTCCTGATGCGCGCCCGGCTGATCGTCTCAGTGCCCGCGCTGCGTGCCCGCGCCCTGCTGGAGGTCGCCGAGTTGCAGGCTCGCTGGAGCGCGGACCTGGCCGAGGGCTTCGGCGGCGAGCTGGACCGCGTCGACGCAGACGTCCTCACCGGCGCGGTGATCGGGGCCATCCTCGCCGTGGCCGGGCGGGCGCTGCGCGAGAGCCCCCTGGACGAGCCGCTCCCCGAACTGGTCAGGCGCGCCGCCGCGGCGGCCCTGCGGCGGCGCCCGTGACGGCCGGGTTCAGGAGTAGTCGTTCTCGTCGTAGCGCTCCAGGCGCAGGAGGGTGCGGATCTTCGACGCCGGAGCCTTGCCGTCGTGGCGGACGGCGTTCAGCACCTGCTGGACGAGCGCGTCGCGGGTCCGGGCGCGGGCGGCCAGGAGCCAGTGGCGTTGCGCCCGGCCGGATGCGGCGGTGAGCCCGCGCATCGGCCCGCGCACCGCCGTGGGCCAGAGGGTGCCGGTCAGCCGCCGGATGTGCGTCCGGTTCGCGGTGGCGACCTGCGCCGCCCGGCGGCGCAGCTCGGTGACCGGCCGGCCGCCGTTGATCGCCTGCTCCAGGCGTTCGAGTGCGACGTTGTACGGCCGCACGACGGCCAGGTAGCGGCGGGCCGCCTGCTCGACGGTCAGGGCGGCCCGCGACACGCGCGGCGACGGGGTGGCGGAGGTGGACGGGGCGGAGCTCGTCGCCGGGGGCCGGACCCGTACGGTAT
>NZ_POUD01000506.1 GCF_003236395.1 Nonomuraea aridisoli
GACGCGGCCCGACCCGGTGGGCGGGGCGGCTGCTCCATCTCGGCCACGAACGTGCCCGAGCCGTGGCGCCCGTCGAGCCACCCCTCGGCGTAGAGCTGCTGGTACGCCTCCGTCACGACCGTACGGCTGACCTCGAGCTGGGCGGCGAGCGCCCGCGTGGACGGCAGCCGCTCGCCGGGCGCCAGCGTGCCGTCGAGCATGGCGCCGCGCAGCCGGTCGGACAGCTGCGCGATGAGCGGCTCGGCGGAGTCGCGGGACAGGGATATGGGCAGGTCGACAGCGGTACGCACGGAAGTGGTCTCTATGAACGGGTGGATAGTGGCCCTACAGGATAGGTCCACTTCGCCGTTACGGTCGAATCATGCTGTCCACCACTCCCCGCACCACGCTGGGCCGCGAGAAGCAGCGCGGCAGCACCGACAGGAACGACCTCTACGACGTGCTCGACACCGGGCTGGTCTGCCACCTCGGCGTGGTCGTGAACGGCTGCCCGATGGTCGTGCCCACCGGATACGGCCGCATCGGCGACACCCTCTACCTGCACGGCTCGACCGGAGCCTCCTCGCTGCGGGCGGCCGACGGCGCCGAGGTCTGCGTCACGGTCACGCACCTCGACGGCGTCGTGCTGGCCCGCTCGGTCTTCCACCACTCGGTCAACTACCGTTCGGCGATCGTCTACGGCCGGGCCCGGCTCGTCACTGACCCGGACGAGCGGCTGGCCGGGCTGCGCGCCCTGTCGGAGCAGCTGGCCCCCGGCCAGTGGGACTACGTCCGCCCGCCTAACCGCAAGGAGCTGGCCGCCACGGCCGTGCTGGCGCTGTCGCTGGAGGAGGCGTCGGTCAAGATGCGGCGCGGCGGGCCGAAGGACGACGAGGAGGACTACGCGCTGCCGATCTGGGCCGGCGTGTTGCCGCTGGTCACGTCATGGGGGGAGCCCGAACCAGATTCGGTGCTCCCAGAAGGTATCGAAACCCCGGTTCACATCCTCCATCGGGAGTAGTTCCATGAAACCGGGCCACCTGGAAAACCCTGCTCCTTGATCACACGTCTCATCAGGTGGGCCGTCCTCCTGATGGGAGAGGCGTATGCAGTGGAGTGCCCCCGGATACACGGAGATCAGGCAGCTCGGGCGCGGCGGGAGCGGGCGTGTCGTGCTGGCCGTGCACGACGCGACCGGGATCAGGGTGGCGATCAAGTACCTGTCCGAGGAGTGGCGGCACGACGCCGCGGCGCTGGCCAGGTTCCAGTCCGAGGCGCGGCTGCTCGTCACGCTGCGCGATCCGAACATCGCCACGATGTGGGAGTACATCCAGGACGCCTTCGGCGCCTGCATCGTGATGGAGCTGGTGAACGGCGTCTCGTTACGCGCGCTCCTGCGGGAGAACGGCCCCGCCGGGCCGGAGGCGGCGCTGGCCGTGCTGAAGGGCTCGCTGCTGGGGCTGGCCAAGGCGCACGACCTCGAGCTGGTGCACCGCGACTACAAGCCGGAGAACGTGCTCGTCCGCGACGACGGGGTCAGCAAGCTGGTCGACTTCGGCATCGCGGTGCGGGACGGCACGGCGGCCCGGCCGGAGGGGACGCCGCCGTACATGGCGCCCGAGCTGTGGGCGGGGCGGCCCGCGACGCCCGCGACGGACGTGTACGCGGCCACCGTCGTGTTCTTCGAGTGCCTGACCGGGCAGCGGCCCTACCGGTCCACCGAGCCGAGCGTGCTCGGGTACCAGCACGTGCACGCCCCCGTGCCCCTCCACGAGGCGCCGTCACCCGTGCGGGAGCTGGTGCGGCGCGGGCTGGCCAAGGACCCCGCCGAGCGGCCGGGGAGCGCTCTGGCGTTCGTCGGCGAGCTGGAGCGGGCGGCGCGGGCGGCGTACGGGGAGGACTGGGAGGAGCGGGGACGGCGGCGGCTGTCCGGGCTCGTGGCCCTGCTCGCGCTCCTGCTGCCGGAGGGGCCGCCCCCGCCCACGCCGGAGACGTCCACGTCACTGGCCCGGACGGTGTTCCAAGATCTGCGCTCGACAGTGCGACGGGTGGGGCGGTCGAAGGCGGCCACCGGAGCCGGCGCTGACGCGCCTGCGGCTGCGGGGCCGGACGGGTGGACTGTGGACGGGTCGCCCGTGCGCAGGGCGGCCGGGCCGAACGTGCGGCGCGTGGCGATGGGGGGTGCGCTGGCCACGGCGGCGGCCGTGACGGCGGTGATCGTCCTGGTCTCCAGCCGGCCGGCGCCCGAACAGCCGATCGGCGCGGCGGCGGCCGTCCCGCCGAGCGGGCAGCTCTCCGCTCCACCCGAGACACCCTCGGACGCTGGGGACCAGCCTGCGGGCTCACCGCAAGCGGCCGTTCCCCCAGAGACCGGACCGCCCGGCTTCCCCGAATCCACCGGCGCCGACCCTGCCGGTCTCCCCCGGCCGTCCGGGCTGGACGACGGTCGCGGAGGACCCGTCGGCCGTGCAGCCGGTGAGCGCGGCCGCCGCGATCAGCAGCGACGGGACGAAAAGGCGTAACGAGATCA
>NZ_POUD01000507.1 GCF_003236395.1 Nonomuraea aridisoli
CTGTTGGAGGAGAGGCTGTTGGAGGAGACCGGGGCGGGCCGCGGCGCGGGGGCCGGCTCGGGAGGAGTGGGGGCGGGCACCGGCTGCGCGCCCGCGCCGAGGATGCTCAGCACGTCGGGCGTCGGCGCCGCGAACGTCACGGTGCGCTGGTCGGCGAGCTCCGTCTGCGAGGGAGCGGGGCGCGGGGACGGCTCGACCAGGTCGGCGAGGCCGGCCGCCGCGGCGGGCTGGCGCTGCGGCAGGGGAGCCTGGACGGTGGTCGCGTCGGGATCGGCAGCGGCCGACGCCGGCTGCGGCGCGCGCCTGCGCTCGGAACGCCTGGCCGGACGCTCGGGCAACGGGTCGGCGGACCGTTCCCGCTCCACCGGACGGGAAGAGGCCTTCCTGGCCGCCACGGTGCCGTCGGCGCCGAAACCGCCCTCTTCGGCATCGCTGCGAATGCTGGCCCAGAACTCCTCGTCGTCCTCGTCATTACTCGGGTTGCCCCACTCGTCGACACCACGGCGGCCGCGCTGGCCGGTGCGCACCGGCTTCTGCTTCGGCGCGTCAATGGGGCTGAAGTCGGGGCTGAAATTGGTCATACGGGGTTCGTGGGCCGCGAACTCGTCCGTGGAACGCGCATGGGTCATCTCCTCCTTCTCGGCCATCTCTTTCAGCCGTTCCGGAGGAAGCGAGCTCTCCCTGCGACTCATCGAACGCATGCCCAGTGCCACGACGACGAGCACGAGGAGCACGACAGCGACCAAGCTCACTACGACCGCGATCATTGCACCACCCTCAAAGCCATGGCCTCCCTCTGGCACCGATGAGATCGCGCGGCCATCGACGCGATCTGCCCCCTTTGATCACCAGTGCCTAACAATTGGATCTGATTGTGTCGGACCACTAAGAGAGTTGTCACACCCTAAGTGAAGAATTGGTACACCTGCACTACATGTCGTGTTCGGCCTCTCACTGGATGTTCACCGCCGTGAGCCGGCCACGGGCGATGGTCAGATCCGCGATCTCCTTCAGGATCGCCGGAAGCCCGGCGTCCGGAGCCAGATCGACCTTCCCGCTCAACGTGTAGACCGAGAAGCGGTAGCTCGCCCGGTCCTGGCAGGGGGGCTCGTAGCCCGTCTTCCCGCTGGTCACCTTCGCCTGACGCGAGCCCTCGGGGGGCTCGGCGGCGGCGTTGGGGCCCAGCTCGGTCGTGGTGGCCGGGATGTCGTACATCACCCAGTGCACGGCCGACTCCGACGCCGTGTGACTGTCGACCACGATGGCGATCGACTCGGCGTCGGGCAACGGCCGGCTCGACCAGCGCAGCGGCGGGCTGCCCTGGTCGCCGTGGCAGGAGTATTCGCGCGGGAGCGGCTTGCCGTCGTGCAGCTCAGGGCTGGTGACGTTGACCCGCGCGATGTCCTTGGCCTGGGATCGGCCGACGAAGTTGAAGCTGCCACAACCGGACGACGCCAACGCCACGGCCACCGCCGTCACACTGACGGCGATGCGTCGCACGCGTGATGCCGTGTTACACAGCCCCATGCCGGACGATGCTACGCGCGTCTCGGCGGTGCGCAGACCGTTTCCCGATGGTCCGTGCTCGGTAAAGGATCCGAAAACAGCCAGAATGTGGTCATCCGCGTAGTGACGTTGGACACAGCGCTCCGGTCCTCGGTGCGCTCCGTGTCCGGATTGCGGCGTACCGTGCGGGGTTGAGCTCACCGTCGTTTCGCCCACGGCGGATGGGCCGGCTCCCGGGCGCGGCGAAAGTGGCACACGTTGTGGACGCGTCCCGGCGGCGCGAACCCCGCGTACGGGGCGACTGGTGGATCTTTCCGTCGCGCTGTCAGATCGTCCGGAGGGTTCGCCCCCTAAGCTGGGGTTTGTGACGACAACAGGGCCGCTGCGCGATCCGGCGAACCGCGTCTCGCCCAAGGCCATCCGGCTGTGGCTGCTGACGGCCGCCGTCGTGGTGGTGACGCTGCCGTTCCTGGTGGCCGAGCCGTTCGTCCGGTACGCCGTGCACCGCTGGGAGCTCTCAGGGGACGTCGTCTATGCCAGGTCGGGCTACCTGACCAGGGAGTGGGTGTTCGTGCCCGTGAGCCGCATCCAGACGGTCGACAAGGGGCAAGGATGGTTCGAGCGGATGCTCGGACTGGCCACCCTGGAGATCCGGACGGCCTCCCACGCCGGCTCCTCCACGATCAAGGGCCTCGACTTCCAGGTGGCCGCCCGCCTCGCCGAGCAACTGGCCCACCGAGCCGAAGAGCTCAGGGATGACGCGACATGACGGACTCCCACGGCGACCCGGCCGAACCCGCCGAGGACGACCACGTCCCGCCTGCCCCGGATCGGCCGGACGACGAACGACCCTCCCCTGACCACGGCGCCGCCCGTGCCATTCCGCCTGTCATGGAGGGTGACGAGCGGCGCTCCACCGACGACACCGCCGTCTCCGATGACGCCCCGGACCGATCTGACCGCCAATCCGAGCCACCCCCTCACCACCCGTCACC
>NZ_POUD01000508.1 GCF_003236395.1 Nonomuraea aridisoli
GGCCAAGGGCAGGCTGAGTGATGGGGGGCGGAGGGCTGTGGTGTTGGCGGCGGCTGATCCGGCCAGTCCGTACGGGGCGGCGCTGCCGTGGCCGCAGCATCCTGGCGACGTCGGGCACAAACCCGGGCGGAAGGCAGGTTCGCTGGTCGTGCTCGTGGACGGTCACCTGGTGCTCTACGTGGAGCGGGGCGGCAAGACGCTGCTGTCGTTCACCGACGGCGACCGGCTGCAGCCCGCGGTGGACGCCCTGGCCCTGGCCGTACGCGACGGGGCTCTGGGCAAGCTGACCGTGGAGCGGGCCGACGGGGCCCCGATCGTCGACTCCCCGCTCGCGGCGGCCCTGGAGGCGGCCGGCTTCCACCCCACCCCGCGCGGCCTCCGCCTGCGCGCCTGATCCCCAGGCGAAACGAGCGCCGGGCTGCCATGGGCAGGCCGGCCCCGGGCGCACAAGCTCGCCTCGGGCCAGGTTGCCGACTCCAGGCGCACAGGCTGCCCTCGGGCCAGACCGCCGGCCCCAGGCTTACAAGCTGCGCTCGGGCCAGGCTGCCAGCCTCAAGGGCACAAACTGCCCCCGAAACAAGCCTCACGAAGCGGTCGATTGCCGTCATCAATCGGGTGCGGCACTCGGCCGTGGGCACCCCCGCGAAGGCTCTGCGAGGACGGGAAAGTAAGGGGTTACCTCGGAGTTGAATGAGCGTTTAAAGTTCTGAACGTGACGTCAGGGTCCCGGACGTTCGTCGAAGAAGCGCGACGCGCGCAGATCATCGGGTGTGCCATCGACGTCCTCGCCGACGAGGGGTACGCCCAGGCCACCATGGCCAGGATCGCCAAGCAGGCGAAGATCAGCGCCGGGGTGATCTCGTACCACTTCGGGGGAAAGGCGCAGCTGATCAAGGCGGTCGTCAGTGAGGTGGCCAGGATGGCCACCGACATGATGGTGCCGCGCATCCTCGCCCAGCCCACCGCGACCGAGGGGCTCAGGGCGTACGTCGAGAGCAATCTGGACTTCATGCGGCAGCACCGCAAGCCCCTGCTGGCGCTCATGGAGATCATCACCCATGCCCCCCGCGAGAGCGGCGGGCCGGGGCCGTACGACAAGCAGGCCGAGATCGCGATCACCGACCTGGAGAAGGTGCTGGAGTGGGGCCAGCGAACGGGCGAGTTCCGCGACTTCGACAGGCACACCATGGCCGTCGCGCTCCGCGGGATGATCGACGCCGTGGCCGAGCACCTGATCCCCCACCCCGGCTGGGACCTCGACCTGCTCGCCCGCGAGCTGGTCACCACTTTGACCCTCGCGACCAGGAGATGAGCCATGACAGCGGCGCTGGAGATCAAGGGCTTAACGAAGACCTACGGGGACAATGTCGCCGTCGACCACGTCCACCTCACAGTGCCGCAGGGCTCGTTCTACGGCCTGGTCGGGCAGAACGGCGCGGGCAAGACGACCACGCTGTCCATGGCGGTGGGCCTGCTCAGGCCGGACGCGGGCACGGCGAGCATCTTCGGCGCCGACGTGTGGGCCGAGCCGGCGCGGGCGAAGCAGCTGGTCGGCGTGCTGCCCGACGGGATGGCGATGCCGGAGCGGCTGACCGGCCGTGAGGTCCTCACCTACCTCGGGCTGCTGCGCGGGCTGAGCAAGGAGGTGGTGGCCGGGCGGACCGAGGAGCTGCTGTCGGTGCTGGAGCTCGACAGCGCGGAGAAGACGCTGGTGATCGAGTACTCGACCGGCATGCGCAAGAAGATCGGCCTGGCCACGGCGTTGTTGCACGCGCCCCGGCTGCTGGTGCTGGACGAGCCGTTCGAGGCGGTCGACCCGGTGTCGGCGGCGACGATCAAGACGATCCTGCGGGAGTTCGTCGCGGGCGGCGGCTCGATCGTGTTGTCCAGCCACGTGATGGCGCTGGTGGAGCAGTTGTGCGACCACGTAGGCGTGATCGACAGGGGCCGGGTGGCGGCGGCGGGCACGCTGGACGAGGTACGCGGCGCGGCGACGCTGGAGGACCGGTTCGTGGAGCTGGTGGGCGCGGCCACCACGGCCACGAAGGGGTTGTCGTGGCTGTAGCGATGACGCTGGTCCAGATGAAGCTGGCGATCCTGCGCCACGCGATGAAGGGCCAGCAGGGCGCCATGATGAGCTCGGCGGGCGTGCTCGGCGCCCTGGTCGCGGCCGGCACGATCTATCTGGCCTTCCTGGACGGCGACCTGCTGGTCGCCGCGTACGCCGTGTGGATGCTCGGCTGGATCATCGGCCCGGTCTTCTCGGGCGGCGGCGACGAGACCCTGCGCCCGGAGTTCTTCGCGCCGCTGGGGCTGCGGCAGCACCGGCTCGCGGCCGGGCTGCTGGCCTCGGCCTTCGTGGGGGTGGCGCCGCTCGTCAGTCTGGTCGCGCCTGTCTCCTATACACATCT
>NZ_POUD01000509.1 GCF_003236395.1 Nonomuraea aridisoli
GTTCCAGCCTGGTGTCAGCCATGCTTTCAACTGACCGCGACACTCATGCGCTGTCACGGTTACACCTCGGTGTGAAACGGAACTCACCTCATGTGGTGACACCGGAACTCAATACCGGCTCACTAGCTGGTCCGTCAGAGCCTCATTCGGGCACGGTGGGAGGCGAGGTCTGCGACCTGCCGCTCACGTGGTGATACACATCTGCTTTGTGTCGGAAAAGAGGCTTATATAACGCGCGGCAGGGGGATTCGGCCGGGCCTCGGTCCAGCCCGGGATCGAAAAGGCTTGAGCATCTGCTGTGCATGGCGCTGAAGATCAGCCCGAAGCACGCCGATATCCCCCATGGGCCCATATATACAAAATGGCACACATCGTAAGATTTGGGCACAATATCACCTCTGGAGTAGGCGCGGAGCTCGGCCCGAACGCTCATCCATTGGTCGGTGTAGCCGCTAACTGTCGTTACCGACATCTAAATCCGCGATGTCACTGGAGTGCTGGCTAGAATCGTCACGTGCTGTCGACTGGGACGCCACCCGACTGGGCGTGGGTGGACATTGCAGTCCCGCGCCGGTCAGGTCCGCCGGGGATCAGCATGGCCGGGTTCCGTCAACGTGCCTCCGCACTCGTGGACATCGCCATGGTCGCGCACCCGTCCGTCACCCTGATCATCGACCTGACCGAGGGAGAAGGCCTCGTCTACGACGCCCAAGGCCGACACGAACGCGGCAGTGTCGTCATCGGGCTCCTCCCCGGCGATCTTCGAGCAACCGGCCGGGGGGTCGGCGAGTGCCTCCAGATCCGGCTGGAGCCGGCTGCGGCGGCTGCGGTGTTCGGCGCAGCGACCGAGCTCAAAGGGACGGTGGTATCTCTCGAGGATGTATGGGGCCGCGACGCCGGGCGAGCCGAGGACAGGCTGCGCGCCGCCACGTCGTGGGACGAACGGTTCACGGTCGCGGCGGAAATCCTCGGCCGGCGGTTGGGCGCCCGCCCACCCGTCGATCCGGAAGTCGTCCATACCTGGCGGCGGACGCTCAACAGCCGGGGGCGGGTGCGGGTCGACGGCCTGGCGGACGAGGTCGGCTGGAGCCGCAAGCGCCTGTGGTCCCGCTTCCGGTCCCAGCTGGGCATCACACCCAAACGCGCCGCCCGACTGGCGCGGTTCGACCATGCCGTCCACCTTCTCGCGGCGGGTCACACCGCCGCCGGCGTTGCCGCCGAGAGCGGCTACGTCGACCAGTCCCACCTCCACCGTGAGGTCAAGGCGTTCGCCGGGCTCACGCCCACGGCCGTGGCCGTCGCGCCGTGGCTCGCGATTGACGACGTCGCATGGCCGGTCAGGGCAGTTTCGTCCGCGGAATGATTCCGGCCGTGGAGGGCCGGCTTGACTGACAAGGAATTCGTTCTGGTAAGCACCTCATGGACGCGGATTGGCTTACCACGAGTCCAGATCACGGACACGCCGGGAGCTTTCCACGCCGTGAGTCACTGCTGGCCTGCGGACTGTGTCCTGTTCGGTTCCAGCATCTGAGGTCCGCGAGTTCATGCTCAAGAGCGGCCCGGCGCGCTTGGGCCGCGGGGACGAAACCGCCTAAGGGTCGACACCTCATCCTGGATGTCCTGCATACGGGCACTGAGGGCAGCGCCCTGGTCGGAAAGGTCTTGGGCGCGCTGGGTGGTGTGCCGCAAGCGGGAAGTGAGCAGGTGCGCCGGGTGGAGCAGGCAGCCCAGGCGGCCGACCGCCTCCGGCACCTCCGTCAGAGCATCAGCGAGACCCGGCAGCAGCTGGAGGAGCTGCGTCAGCGCGAGCAGGTGATCATCAGCGAGCTCGACGCCCTACGGCCCTGGTCTCGGGCCCGCCGCCGCGAACTGGCAGCGGAACTGCCCGAGGTACGGCGCAACCAGACTCGTCGGCACGAACACCTGCTCCAGGTCCTCGATCAGAGCACAGGCGTGGAGCAGATCGCCCGCCGGGCCGCCGAGCAAGCCCCAGCACCGGTCACCTGGCCGCTGGTACGGCGTCACCACGCCGACCTGGGGCGCGACTTCGACGCCGCCCACCGCGGCGCCCGCAGTAGCGATGTCACCGAGGCCGCCCGGCGTGCCGAAGAGGCCCGGGCGGCCTGGGCCGGCCTCCAGCAGAAACTGGCCGCGGCCAGGGACGAGGCTGCCCGGCGCGCCGATCTCCCACCCGACCAGCGCGATATCGAACGCGCCGCCCTCGTTGAGCACGCCTGATAGCAGCACCAGACAGCCTCGGAGCGGGACCCGCTAGATTCTGCCGACGGTGCCCAGCGCGCCCTCGCACACCCCCGCAGGCAGCCACCGCAACGCGATCGCAGCACAGTCGAGCACGGCCGGGATATTGGTCGGTAACTACGCATCTTCGCTGTTTGAGGGGGGTTCCGGTGGAGTGCCCACCTGCGTTACCGCGTCCGCAACCCCTGACGC
>NZ_POUD01000050.1 GCF_003236395.1 Nonomuraea aridisoli
AGTACCCCGAAGGGCCTTTCCGCTCGACTTGCATGTGTTAAGCACGCCGCCAGCGTTCGTCCTGAGCCAGGATCAAACTCTCCAAACAATGCTGTTGGAAACTTCGTCCAAGCAAAACCGTCAATCATTCTTGACGAGGTGTTGCATGAAAATCATGCACTGGCTTTTAACACACTGTTGAGTTCTCAAGAAACGGACGCGTACATCCGCACCAGGATCCTTAGACCCCCGTGCGCGAGGCGCTCACACTTCTTTTCCTTCAATCTACCCTATCGGGACGATCCTTGTCAAACCGCCCGATCTGGGAGCTTCCGGACTTGCCCCGCTCGGAGGCAACCCTGCTAACTTACTCTAACTTTCGGCGCTTGTCCAACCGCGTGGCCGGAGCCGTCCGAGAGCCGTGGCTCATCAGAAGGGGTTTGTCAGAGCTCACCGGCCCTGCGGACAAAACTCTAGCAGCCTCCGCGACGGGGAAGGTCCATCTTCGGTAACGAATAGACCTCCCCCGTTCGCGTACGGTTCAAACACCCAGCCCGGCGAGCTGGGCCTCCAGCCGTGCGATGTCGGCGGACGCCTGCTCGGCACGGCCGCGGACCTTGTCCACGACCTCCTGCGGCGCCTTGGCCATGAACTGCTCGTTTTCCAGCTTGGCCGCCACCTGGGCGGCCTCCTTGCGCGCGGCCGCCAGGTCCTTCTCCAGCCGCTTGCGCTCGGCGGCGACGTCGATGGCGCCGGCGGTGTCGATCTCCACCGTCACTCCGCCCACCGTGAGGCGCGCCGTGGCGTTGAACGACTCGGACGGCTCCGTCAGCCGCGACAGCGAACGGATCGCCGTCTCCTGACCGGACAGCGGCGTGCCGGCCAGGGCGAGCCGTGCGGCGACCTTCTGGCCCGGCTTCAGCCCCTGGTCGGATCGGAACCGGCGGACCTCCGTCACCAGCTCCTGCAGCGCCTCGATCTCCGCCTCCGCGGTCGGGTCGGCGTAACGGGCGTCGGCCGTCGGCCAGGACGCCACGACGATCGACTCCTTGCCGGTGACGGCCCGCCACAACTCCTCGGTGACGAACGGCACCAGCGGATGCAGCAGCCGCAGCAGCGCGTCGAGCACGTGGCCGAGCACCAGCCGTGTGTGCTCCAGCCCCTCACCCAGCTGGATCTTGGCCAGCTCGAGATACCAGTCGCAGACCTCGTCCCACGCGAAGTGGTAGAGCAGATCGGAGGCCTTGGCGAACTCGAACTCCTCGAGGGCCGCGTCGGCCGCCGTGATGACGGTCTGCAGCCGCGACAGGATCCACCGGTCGGCCGGCGTCAGGTCGGCGCCGTCGAGCGAGCCGACGGCGGCGCCATTCATCAGGGCGAACCTGGTGGCATTCCAGATCTTGTTGCAGAAGTTGCGGGAGCCGGCCGCCCATTCCTCGCTCACCGCGACGTCGGCGCCCGGGTTGGCGCCGCGCAGCAGGGTGAAGCGGGTGGCGTCGGCGCCGAAGCGTTCGACCCAGTCGAGCGGGTCGACCACGTTGCCGAACGACTTCGACATCTTCTTGCCGTACTGGTCGCGGACCATGCCGTGCAGGGCGACGACGCGGAACGGCGGCTCGCCGTCCATGGCGTACAGGCCGAACATCATCATCCGGGCGACCCAGAAGAACAGGATGTCGTAGCCGGTGACCAGCACGGAGGTCGGGTAGAAGCGCGCGAGCTCGGGGGTCGAGTCGGGCCAGCCCATGGTCGAGAACGGCCACAACGCCGAGGAGAACCACGTGTCGAGGACGTCCGGGTCCTGCGTGTAGCCGGCGGGCGGCTCCTCGTCGGGGCCGACGCACACGACCTCTCCGCCGGGGCCGTACCAGACCGGGATGCGGTGGCCCCACCACAGCTGGCGGGAGATGCACCAGTCGTGCATGTCGTCGACCCAGTCGAAGTAGCGCTTGGCCAGCTCCGGCGGGTGGATGCGGGTGCGGCCGTCGCGGACGGCGTCGCCCGCGGCCTTGGCCAGCGGCCCGACGTTGACGAACCACTGCAGCGACAGCCGGGGCTCGACCACCGTCTTGCAACGCGAGCAGTGACCGACCGAGTGGACGTAAGGACGCTTCTCGTCGACGATGCGGCCCTCGGCGCGCAGCGCGGCCACCACGGCGGGCCGGGCCTCGAACCGGTCGAGCCCCTGGAACGGGCCGTGCGCGGTGATGACGCCGCGTTCGTCCATGACGGTGAGCGACGGCAGCGAATGACGGCGGCCGATCTCGAAGTCGTTGGGGTCGTGGGCCGGGGTGACCTTGACCGCGCCGGTACCGAACTCCGGGTCGACGTGCTCGTCGGCGACCACCGGGATCATGCGGCCGGTGAGCGGCAGCTCGACCATCGTGCCGATCAGGTGGGCGTAGCGCTCGTCGGACGGGTGGACGGCCACGGCGGTGTCGCCGAGCATGGTCTCGGCTCGCGTGGTGGCCACCACGATCTCGTCGGAGTAGCGGATCGAGACGAGCTCGCCCTCGTCCTCGCTGTGCTCGACCTCGATGTCGGACAGCGCGGTCAGGCAGCGGGGGCACCAGTTGATGATGCGCTCGGCGCGGTAGATCAGCCCGTCGTCGAACAGCTTCTTGAAGATGGTCTGCACGGCCCGTGAGAGCCCCGGGTCCATCGTGAAGCGCTCGCGCGACCAGTCGACGCCGTCGCCGAGCTTGCGCATCTGGCCGAGGATGCGTCCGCCGGACTCTTCCTTCCACTCCCAGACGCGCTCGACGAACGCCTCGCGCCCCAGGTCGTGGCGGGACTTGCCCTCCTTGGCCAGCTCGCGTTCGACGACGTTCTGGGTGGCGATGCCGGCGTGGTCCATGCCGGGCAGCCAGAGCGTCTCGCGCCCCTGCATGCGGGCGCGGCGCGTCAGCGCGTCCTGGATGGAGTGGTCGAGCGCGTGCCCGATGTGCAGGACACCCGTCACGTTGGGCGGCGGGAGGACGATGCTGTACGGCTCGCGCGAGCTGCCCGGGTCGGCGCGGAAGTAGCCTTCGGATACCCAGCGCTCGTAGCTACGGGTCTCGACGTCGGCCGGTGTGTATTGAGTAGGCAGCTCTGGCGTTGTCACAGTGACCAATTCTAAGGACGCGGGCAAGCGGAAAACGCCCTGAGCGGGGAACCGCCGCACGCGGCATCCCGTATCGGAGTGGCAAACCCCGACACCGTACGGCCTCCGCATGTGTCCTGGAAAACCGGAAGCGCCCGCACGGCGGGATGCCGCGGGGCGCTCAGGTGTGGCAGGTCAGGCCGACTTCTCGCGCGGGGTGCGCTGCTGCTTGGCGGCGAGCTGGTCGCGCGGGACGAGCGTCGGGATGGCGTGCTCGATGACCGACTCGCGGGTGATGACCACGCGGGCGACGTCCTGCCGGGAGGGCACTTCGTACATGACGGACTGGAGCACCTCCTCCAGGATGGCGCGCAGACCACGGGCGCCGGTGCCGCGCAGGATCGCCTGGTCGGCGATGGCCTCCAGGGCTCCGTCGGTGAACTCCAGCTCCACGCCGTCGAGCTCGAGCAGCTTGCGGTACTGCTTGACCAGGGCGTTGCGCGGCTCGGTGAGGATCTGGATGAGCGCCTCGCGGTCGAGGTTGTGCACCGAGGTGATGACCGGCAGGCGGCCGACGAACTCGGGGATCATCCCGAACTTCAGCAGGTCTTCGGGCATCACGTCGGCGAAGATGTCGGCCGAGTCGACCTCTTCCTTCGACCGGATGATGGCGTTGAAGCCGATGCCCTTCTTGCCGATGCGCGACTCGATGATCTGCTCGAGGCCGGCGAACGCGCCGCCGCAGATGAACAGCACGTTGGTGGTGTCGATCTGGATGAACTCCTGGTGCGGGTGTTTGCGGCCGCCCTGCGGAGGCACCGACGCGGTCGTGCCCTCCAGGATCTTCAGCAGGGCCTGCTGCACACCCTCGCCGGAGACGTCGCGGGTGATCGACGGGTTTTCGCTCTTACGGGCGATCTTGTCGACCTCGTCGATGTAGATGATGCCAGTCTCGGCCTTCTTGACGTCGTAGTCGGCGGCCTGGATGAGCTTGAGCAGGATGTTCTCGACATCCTCGCCGACGTATCCCGCCTCGGTGAGCGCGGTGGCGTCGGCGATGGCGAAGGGCACGTTGAGCATCTTCGCCAGGGTCTGCGCCAGCAGTGTCTTGCCCGAGCCGGTGGGCCCGAGCAGCAGGATGTTGCTCTTGGCCAGCTCAAGGCCGTCGTCTCTGCCCCGGTCTCCCGACTGCACCCGCTTGTAGTGGTTGTACACCGCCACCGAGAGAGCCTTCTTCGCCTTGTCCTGACCGATGACGTAGGCGTCGAGGAACTCGTAGATCTCCCTGGGCTTGGGCAGGTTGTCCCACTTGAGCTCGGAGGACTCCGACAGCTCCTCCTCGATGATCTCGTTGCAGAGATCAATGCACTCATCGCAGATGTAGACGCCTGGACCGGCAATGAGCTTCTTGACTTGCTTCTGGCTCTTTCCGCAGAACGAGCACTTCAGCAGGTCTCCCCCGTCGCCGATGCGTGCCACCCCAGATACTCCTTTGCGTGGGACCGCCCTGCTCACGCGAGCAGTGTCTCCGGACATTCTCCGGACTAGGCCGAACCGCTCAGGTTTCGACGTTACCGTCTTCTGGGCCCTCAGTGAGCCCCCTAGCGGCGAGTCGCACCGGAACGTGCCCTATAGGGCAGCGCCCCGGTGCGTCACGTCTCGTCTAGGAAGCCACGGCCTGAGCGCGTTTCTTCCTGGACGGGATGATGTCATCGATCAGACCATACGCCTTCGCCTCGTCCGCGTTGAGAATTTTGTCGCGTTCGATGTCCTTGCGGACTTCGGCGGAGGACTTACCGGTGTGCCGGGCCACGATGTCCTCCAGCAGCGTGCGCATGCGGAGGATCTCGCGGGCCTGAATCTCGATGTCGCTTCCCTGACCGCCGCCCTCGGTGGACGGCTGGTGGATCAGCACCCGGGCGTTGGGCAGCGCGAAGCGCTTGCCCGGAGTGCCGCCGGCCAGCAGCACGGCCGCCGCGGAGGCGGCCTGGCCGAGGCAGACGGTCTGGATCTCCGGCCGGACGAACTGCATCGTGTCGTAGATCGCCGTCATGGCGGTGAAGGAGCCGCCGGGCGAGTTGATGTAGATGCTGATGTCACGGTCGGGGTCGAGCGACTCGAGCGTGAGCAGCTGCGACATGACGTCGTTGGCCGAGGCGTCGTCGATCTGCACGCCGAGGAAGATGATGCGGTCCTCGAACAGCTTGGTGTACGGGTCCATCGTCTTGGACCCGGTCGACGTGCGCTCGGTGAACTGCGGGAGCACGTAGCGGTTTTCGATGTTCACAGGAGCTCCCCCTTAGGAAACCGGGCCCCGCGAGGGCACTTGACGCGCGCTGCGGACGACGTGGTCGATGAAGCCGTAGTCCTTGGCCTCCTCGGCCGTGAACCACCGGTCGCGGTCGGAGTCGGCCTCGATCTGGTCCAGCGGCTGGCCCGTGTGGAAGGCGATCCGCTCGGCGAGCGTCTTCTTCACGTAGAGCATCTGCTCAGCCTGGATGGCGATGTCGGCGGCGGTGCCGCCGATGCCGCCGGACGGCTGGTGCATCATGACGCGGGCGTGCGGCAGCGCGTAACGCTTGCCCTGGGCCCCCGCGGTGAGGAGGAACTGCCCCATCGAGGCCGCCATGCCCATCACCACGGTGGATACGTCATTCGGCACGTATTCCATCATGTCGTAAATCGCCATACCGGCACTCACCGAACCCCCCGGTGAGTTGATGTAGAGCGTGATGTCGCGCTCAGGGTCGTCGGCCGCGAGCAGCAGCAGCTCGGCGCAGATCCGGTTGGCGATCTCGTCGTTGACCTCCTGCCCGAGCACGATGATCCGCTCCCGGAGCAGGCGCTGGTAGAGCTGGTCTTCAAGCCGGAAGGCGGAGCCGTTCTCACGGCCTCGAGACTCAGGCTGATAGAAGGTCGGCGGGCTGGTCACAGCGTCACCTTCCGATGCGTCGTAATCGATTGGCTTTGCTTGTGACCTTAACGCGCGCTACCCATAGCTCATGCCCGGTCCCCGGGACTGTTCGCTGACGGCGCATGTCGCAAGGGCCCGAGGGCTTGCCACATCGCGTCGCTTTCGTACCCGGCCTGGGCGGAACGGGCGCTCTGGGCGGCCCGAGAAGGGGGAACGCGCGCATCCCTCCCCCGTAACCCTCCGTTGGCTCACAGGCCACCAGGGGGCCGCTGAGAGCCGCGTACGGCGCCCCCGGGAACGGGTAAGCCCCCGGACCGGTCGGTCCGGGGGCTTGACGAGCGGCTCGGATGAGCGTTACGCCTCGGGCTTGTCCTCGTCGGCGGGCTCTTCCTCAGGGGCCTCGCCACCGTTGAGCTCGGTGTAGATGGCCTTGAGGTCGACCTCGTTGCCGTCGGTGTCGACGACCTTGGCGGCGTCGCCGAGCACGGCCTTGGCCTTGTCACGGACGATCTCGACCATGGCCAGCGTGAGCTGGTCGTTGTCGGCGAGGTGCTGGGCCAGCTCATTGGGCTGGACGCCCATCTCCATGGCGCGGCGGACCACGAAGTTGGTCAGCTCCTGCTCCGAGACGCCGAGCTCCTCGGCCTTGACGACCTTGTCGAGCACGAAGCCGACCTTGATCGCCCGCGCGGAGTTGGTCTCGAACTCGGTGAAGCGCTCCTCCTCCGTCGTCTGGTAGAGACGGAAGAAGGCGTCACGGCTCAGGCCGCTCTCGGCGACCTGGTGGTCGAGGTTGTGCTTGCGGGCGTCGATCTCGGCCTTGAGCGCGCTGTCGGGCAGCGGGATGTCGATCTGCTCGAGCACCGCGTCGAGCGCCTTCTCGCGGGCCTGCACAACCTGGTCGATGAGCTTGTTGCGGCGGACCTGCTCGCGGATGCTGGCCTTGAGCTCGTCGAGCGTGTCGAACTCGCTGGCGAGCTGGGCGAACTCGTCGTCGAGCTCCGGCAGGACCTTCTCCTTGACCGACTTGACGTTGATGATCACGTCGGCCTCCTCGCCGGCGTTCTCGCCGCCGACGAGCTCGGTCTTGAAGCTCTTCTCCTCGCCCGCGGACATGCCCTCGAGGGCGGCGTCGAGGCCCTGCAGCACGGAGCCGGCGCCGACCTCGTAGGAGACCTCGCTGGCCTGCTGCTCCTCGATGTTCTGGCCGTCGATCTCGGCGCGCAGGTCCATCACGACGAAGTCGCCGTTGGCGGCGGGCCGCTCGACTCCGGTCAGCGTGGCGAAGCGCTGGCGCAGCGCGTCGAGCTGGGTGTCGATGTCCTCGTCGGAGACCTCGGCGGCGTCGACGGTGATCTCGATGCCCTGGTAGTCGGGCAGCTCGAAGTTGGGACGGATGTCGACCTCGGCGGTGAACTCGATCTGCTCACCGTCGTCGATCTTCGTCACCTCGATGTCAGGCTGGCTGACCGGGAACACGTCGACCTCGTCGACGGCCTGGCCGTACAGCTTGGGCACCGCGTCGTTGAGGGTCTCCTCCAGCACCACCGCCCGGCCGAAGCGCTGCTCGATGATGCGGGCCGGAACCTTGCCAGGCCGGAACCCGGGGACGCGCACCTGCTGCGCGACCTTCTTGTACGCCGCATCCATGCTGGGGCGCAGCTCTTCGAACGGCACCTCGACAGTGAGCTTGACCCGGGTCGGGCTGAGCTCCTCGACAGCGGTCTTCACGGAATGGTCTCCTTGATCAAGCTACGAGTGATCGCGGGCGCGTCCATCGGTACGGCCCACGCGCCGCGCCCACATGAGCGGTGTTGGGCATGCTCCGCCACGGCGGGATCCAACGCCGTTGGCCAGTCTAGGGCAGATGCACACCCAACCACGACGCTCGCCGCTCTCAGAACTCCTCGGCGATCGTCCGCAGCAACTCGATCGTCTCGTCAGGAGTGGTGCTCACGGCGCACAGCCGCTCCATCACCTCGCTGTATCGGTCCACGTCCTCGCGCTTGTCCAGGTAGAGAGCGCTGGCCAGCTGCTCGACGTACACGACGTCGGGCAGGTCGGTGTCAGGAAATCTCAGGATGCTGAACGCCCCGCCCTCGGCGCTGTGCCCGCCGTAGCTGAAGGGCATGATCTGGATCGTGATGTTGGGCTGGCGCATGAGGTCGCTGAGGTGCTCGAGCTGGGCCCGCATCACCTCGACGCCGCCGATGGGCCGCCGCAGCGCGGCCTCGTCGATCACCGCCCAGAACACCGGCCCGTCCGGCCGGTCGAAGATCCTCTGGCGCTCCAGGCGGAGATCGACCCTCCTGGCGATCTCCTCCGCTCCGATGCCCGCCGCGCCGGCGGTCACCACAGCACGTGCGTACTCCTTGGTCTGCAACAGTCCCGGCACGAACTGGACCTCGTAGGTCCTGATCCTGGCGGCGGCCTCCTCAAGGCCGACGTACGCCTGGAACCACGTGGGCAGGACGTCGTTGAACCGGTGCCACCAGCCCGGTTCGTTGGCGGTGGCGACCAGGTCCAGCACCGCGGCGCGAGCCTGCTGATCCATCACCCCGTACAGGGTCAGCAGGTCTTCGACGTCGCGTTCCTTGAACCCCACCCGGCCCAGCTCCATACGGCTGATCTTGGATTCGGACCCCCGGATGAGGTGGCCCGCCTCCTCGCGAGTGACGTTCTTCGCTTCCCTGAGCTTGCGCAGCTGGGAGCCCAGGAGGATGCGCAGCGCCGTCGGCCCGGAACCCGGCTGGTTCTGCGTCACTTTGCCTCCTATCAAGGTCCGCACACACAGTGACACCAGATTGCCGGGTATGACAAGGTCTCAACCTGGTGTCCGATTCAGGGCTAATGACCAAAAACGCTTCTTGCTCCTGCACACTGCACATGCACGTGCATTTGGGTCTTGCAGCGACGGCGGTCGTGACCCATGATGGCTTAGTGCATATTGGGCCAAACATGCACTAACCAAGGTTGAATCGGGAGGTATCGGCGGCATGGTGGAGGACCCTCTGGCCACTGCCGATTGCCTGCAGATCACCCGCGAGGTGGGATTCGACCACCTCCTCCAGGGCGGCAAGCCGTACACGACCTCGTGTCCGCTGCCCTTCCAGGCCGACTCGGTGAAGACAGCCAGGGACGTCACCCGTTCGACGTTGCGCGGCTGGGGCCTGAACGACCTCAGCGACGACGCCGCGCTCGTGGTGTCGGAGCTGGTGACGAACGCGGTCAGGTACGCGATGTACGCCGGCGGCCGCCGCGAGATCCAGCTGCTGCTGATGCGGGTCGCGCCGCACGTGCTGCTGGCCGTGGCCGACCCGAGCGACGAGGTGCCGCGGCGCAAGGAGCCCGACTTCATCTCCGAGAACGGCCGCGGCCTTTACATCGTCGAAACCTACAGCCAGTGCTGGGGCTGGGACCCGCTGGCCCGCGGCGGCAAGGCCGTCTGGGCGCTGTTCCACGCCGACTCCTGAGCCCTGACCTTTCAGCAGGCATCTCAGGGCGTCATTCGCCCGTGACGCCGTCGATACGCTCGCGTAGCAGGTCGGCGTGACCGTTGTGGCGGGCGTACTCCTCGATCATGTGCACGAGAATCCAGCGGTGCGAGCAGTCGCTGCCGTTGCGGTCGCCGACGGCGTCCAGGGGCTTGGCGGCCGAAATGCGGCGGGCGTGCTCGATCTCCCGCCGCCAGGTGTCGAAGGCCTCCCGCACCGAGGCGGTGCCGACCTCCTTGAAGTCGTTGTCGTTGTCCTTGTCCTTGTCCCACAGCTTGGGGACGTCCTGGCCGTCGAGCACACGGCGGAACCACATGCGCTCGACGTGGGCCATGTGCCTGACCAGGCCCAGGAGGGACAGGCCGGAGGGCGGCGCGGAACGCTCGCGCAGCTGCTCGTCCGACAGGCCCGCGCATTTGACGGCGAGGGTCTCGCGGTGCCATTCGAGCCAGTTGTTCAGCATGGTCGCCTCGTCGCCGAGGTAGGGCGGGGGTACTCGGGTGTCGGTCACGACGCCAGACCCTATCCCGGACGAAACGCCGCCTATCCGACGATCCGCGTCCGAAGGCGCGCAGTGGCCGCGCGGCGGCCGTGGGCGATGACCGCGCAGAGCACGAGCAGGGACAGCGGCATGAGCACCGCTCCCCCGCCGAGGACGAAGAGCTCCGTCAGCGTCGCGCAGACCATCAGCGCCGCGAGCGCCAGCCCGGCCGGCCCGGCCAGCGGCGGCACCAGCAGCCCCGCGGCCCCGGCCACCTCCAGCACGCCCACCAGGTGGCGGAACCAGTCGCCCAGCCCGATCGCCTCGAACGTGGAGGCGGCCGGCTCGGCGTTCGTGAACTTGGCCAAGGCGGACATCACGAAAAATCCCGCCACGACCACCTGGAGGATCCACAGGGCGACGTTCCCCGCGCGTGTGCTCATTCTTCTCCCCCTTCCGTTGCCTCCGACGCTAGGAAGGGGACGCGGCCGGGGAGAATCGACCTGGCTGCCCGGATGGGGTGCACCCAGGTACACCTCCGCTTCACGCCCGGCGGGGAGCCGCCCGTCTGGACCTGGTAGAGAGCCATGCCGTACATGGTCAGGCCGAGCAGGACCATGCCGGTCACCACGGGCCAGCGCAGGCCGGGGCTCATGTACGTGGCCAGGAACCAGGTGTGGCGCTCCATGCCGTTGGCGACGAAGATCCCGGCCACGATCCCCTGCGGGAACAGCGGGATCGAGCCGAAACCGAAGCCCATCCAGGCGATGGTCTGCTGCGGCTTGGGCAGGGTGGCCAGTCTCGAGGCCGCCGCCTTCTCCGTACGTCGGCCGGTGCGCATGGTGTGCAGGAGTTCGGGGGCCCGGGCGCGCAGCCGTCGTGCGGCCATGAGGCCGAGGCCCCAAGAGCACAGGGCGCCCGTCGCCAGGCCGACCGGGACGCCGGCCCAGCCGTACCAGAGGGCGGTCAGGCCGGCGGGCACGCCGGTCACCACGACGAGCGCCAGCATGAGATAGGCGAGCCCGGTCAGACCGCCGTTGTCTTCGCTGACGCGCAGCGGGTTGCCGCTGCGCTTGTGCGGGTCGGTGCCCGGCACCAGCCCGTACATCGACAACAACGGCACCAGCCCCGCGGCGCCGCCCAGCAGGGCGGGAAGCAGCGCGAGCACGAGCGGCCACGGCCCGCCGGTGACGGCGGTGCTCACCAGGGTGACCACGCCCGCCACCGGGGCGATCACGGCCAGCCAGGCTCGTTGCCGGGCGCGCACGTCGCTCGCGCCCGGCGTCAGCATGGTGAGCCACAGGGCGGTGCCGTCGGTGCCGTACAGGTTGGAGGTCATCCCGGCGGCCATCACGACGAAGATCGGTCCCGCGTACGGCAGCATGCCGTCCCAGCCGATGAGCAGCGGGCTGGCGCCGAAGCAGACGGCGAAGGACAGGGCGAAGACCAGCTGGTGGTTGCGCGCCAGATCGCGCGACCAGGTGCGCAGCTCCTTGGCGACGACCGCGCCGTTCGCGCTCGCCGCCCTGATCGGCCGGCGCGGACGGCCCGACGTGCGCGGTGCGCCGGATCGCCTGGCCAGGAGCGCGGCCCAGACCATCAGCAACAGCAGATCGAGTACGGCGAGCCCGCCCAGTGCGGCGGGGTCGCCCTGGGCCGCAAGCAGACCCCAGCCGGACGGCAGGTACCAGACCGCCTCCGGCACCCCCGCTCTGGCCGAACAGCGCGAGGAACACCCAGATCTGGCTGCCCGCCGCCAGGACGACCCCGTTGACCACGCCCGCGCCGACCGCCCCCAGGCGGGAGCGCAACGCCAGGCCGAGCAGGCCCACGGCGACCTTCGACAACAACACGAACAGGGCCAGCTGCAGCACGATCGCGGGCACGGCCGACAGCACGCCGGCAGGCCCGGCATGCCGCGCTCCGGCCACCGCCAGCCCGAGCAGAGCGGTCAGGCTGATCAGCGGGGCCAGGCCGACGAACGCCGCCACCAGCAGGCCGCTCGCCAGTCGATGCGGTTTGAGGCCGAGCAGGGCGAAATGCTCGGGCTTGAGAGTCTCGTCACCGCCGCCCATGACCACCGGGCCCAGGATCCAGCCCAGCATCCAGACCGCGTACGCCCCGGCGAGCAGCTCGGCGTCGGCCGTCGCGGCCAGGTAGAGCGTCCCGCCCTGGCCCGGATGAAGATCGCGGTGCTGCGGCACGCGCGCCAGGGCGCGCAGGGGTCGATGACTTCCACGGGCGTCTCGCTGGGGCTGTTGTTCGCGGGGTCAGCTCGACAGCCACGCCAGCTCCTTCACGCCGGCGCCCTCGGCGTTCACCAGCCGTACGAACCGCTCTTCCAGGCTCCGGCCTCGCCGGACCTCGTCCAGCGTGCCGGCGGCGGCCACCCGGCCCCGGTCGATCACGGCCACGTGGTCGCACAGCTGCTCCACCAGCGCCATCACATGGCTGGACAACACGATCGAGCCGCCCCCCGCGACGAAGCCGCGCAGGATCGTCTTGATCGGACCTGGGACCACGGGCCATCGACACCGGACCCTGACGTCGTATTCGGGAGCGATCGTGTCGGTAGGCCCTGCCATGATCACCGCATGATCACGCCCCCCGGTGACCATGCCTGGTTCGCCGCCTCCGCCCTCGCGGAGGCCTACAGCTTCATCTTCGTGCGCGGGGTCACGCCCGAGCGGCTCGTCACGCGGATGGGCGACCGAGCGGAGGACTTCTCCTGGATGACGCTCGACGAGTCGATCCGGACCGGCGACCACCGGCCCGAGTTCGTCGCGGTCACGACCGTCGGCGACTGGGCGTTCGTCGCGCAGCACAACAGCTGGCTCGGCGCCTACGACCGATTCCTCGCGCCGCTGTCGGCGGGCACCCGCCTCGTCTCCCTCTATCGCCTCGGCATCAAGGGCCTGGAGGACTTCCGCTGGATGGAGGACGGCGAGACCCGGTTCGGCTTCTGGGCCCAGGACGGCTACTCCGAGGACGTTCCCGAGGAACTCGCGGAGACCATGCGGGAGATCGACCGCGGTTATGGGGAGCGCGAGTACGACCTCTACCGCGGGCCGGGGCTTGTCCTGATCGAGCGCCTCACCGGCATCACACTCACCCCCCAGCTCCTGGAGGGGCCCGCCTACCTGTCCGGAGCCATCCCCGACCTACCGTAGGGTCGCCGCCGGTCGGGCATCAGGGCCGCTCCCCATGGGCAAGTGGCCTTCGTACGCGACCGTCAAGCGGGCGGGTGACTGTTGTCCGGAGCTCGCCCGCCGATTGTGGATACGGATGCGATCCGAGCCCTGGAAGAGTTCGTCCTCGGCTGGTTCCCTGCCGAAGAGACAGAACGGGAAGACGAGGAGTGCACGCTCGCGGACGTGCCGGAGGCGCTGGCTGCCTTCTACCGCTTGGCCTGTCTTCTCCCACGGATTCCACGACCCGCTGCTGAAACAGCCGATGCACACTTCTGACTCGCTCGGAGTCAAGCAGAAAGCCCCTCCCAGATCGGGAGGGGTGGCTGAGCTGGTCGGGGCGACAGGATTTGAACCTGCGACTTCTTGCTCCCAAAGCAAGCGCGCTGCCAAGCTGCGCCACGCCCCGTATCGTCGTGTACGCAAGCGCTCCGCGACTCCGGTACGCTTACGCTCTGACGACCGGATGAAGTCTAGACCAGAGTTCGACCGGTTCGCGCGGACGTAGCTCAATGGTAGAGCCCTAGTCTTCCAAACTAGCTACGCGGGTTCGATTCCCGTCGTCCGCTCCACGTGCGAAGGCCCAGGTCGGGGAGTGATCCCGAGCCTGGGCCTTACTGTTATCCGATCTTGTCCGTAGGGGTCGTGCCACTCGCGCCCCATTGGGCTTGTCCGCGAGCTGAGGAGGAGCGCATGCGGGCGGGATACAGCGAGCCACTGGCGATGCTCGGCTATGTGGTCGGGATGCTGGTTACGCCGGCGGTCGCTCCGTTGGTCGGCGACCATGCACTCCTGGGCGCGAGCCTGACGTTGTGTGAGGCGTTGTTCGGGATCGCTTTCGTGGTCGCCCTGGTTCGGCACGCGGTCCGCGGCGTGCGTGGGCTGGTCAGGCGGGGGCGCCGGATCGCAGGAGCCGTTCCTGGTGATGTGCGCCGGGTGGCATGAGCGCTCTCCGGCGAAGGCGGAAGGCGGAAGGCGGGCGCGAAGATCGGCCGTAAGCTGAGGGGTGATGCGTGCGCGACCGATCTCCCGTGAGGCTCTCGTCGAGGAGCTGGCCGAGCTGATCGCCGCGCGGCCGTCCCGAGCGTGGACGCGGGTGGCCGTCGACGGCGCGCCCGCCGCCCGGCCGGGAGAGCTGGCCGACGCGCTCGTGGCGCCCCTGCGGTTGCGCGGGCGGGCGGCGGTGCGGGTGTCCGCGGGTGACTACCTGCGGCCGGCGTCGTTGCGGCTGGAGTACGGCCGGACCGACCCCGACGTCTTCTACGACGACTGGCTCGACGTCAAGGCGCTGGCGCGGGAGGTGCTGGATCCGCTCGATCCCGGCGGATCGGGGCGGGTGTTGCCGGCGTTGTGGGACAGCCGGGTGGACCGGGCGTACCGGGTGCCGTACGAGGAGGTGCCGCCGGGCGGGGTGGTGCTGGTCGACGGGACGCTGCTGCTGGGGAGGTGGCTGGCGTTCGACCTGAGCGTGCACGTGTGGTTGTCCCGGGGGGCGCTGGAACGGGGGACGCCCGAGGACGAGCGGTGGCGGTTGCCGGCGTACGAGCGCTACGAGCGCGAGGTGCGGCCCCAGGAGACGGCCGACGTGGTGGTGCGGGCCGACCATCCCGACCGGCCCGCGGTACTGGTCCGCTGACGGGTTCGGCACGTCTGTCTGGAACGCGGCGGGCAACCGGCGCAGACTGAAGCGATGATGCCCAGCAACTGGTACAACATCGTTCCCGATCTGCCGGCGCCGCCGCCTCCGCCGCTGCACCCCGCCACCCGGCAGCCCATAGGCCCGGACGACCTCGCGCCGCTCTTCCCGATGGAGCTGATCGGGCAGGAGGTGAGCGCCGAGCGGTACGTCCCGATCCCGCAGGAGGTGCTGGACGTCTACCGCCTGTGGCGGCCGACGCCGCTCATCCGGGCCCACCGGCTGGAGAAGGCCCTGGGCACGCCCGCCAGGATCTACTACAAGTACGAGGGCGTCTCCCCCGCCGGGTCCCACAAGCCGAACACGGCCGTGCCGCAGGCGTACTACAACGCCAAGGAGGGTGTGCGGCTGCTCACCACCGAGACGGGCGCCGGTCAGTGGGGGTCGGCCCTGGCGTTCGCGTGCGCGCAGTTCGGGATGGAATGCCAGATCTGGATGGTACGGGCGTCGTACGACCAGAAGCCGTACCGGCGCTCGCTCATGCAGGTGTACGGCGCCACGGTGCACGCGAGCCCCTCCCCCATCACCGGAGCGGGCAGCAAGGCCCTGGCCGACGACCCCGACTCGCCCGGCAGCCTGGGCATCGCCATCAGCGAGGCCGTCGAGGTGGCCGCCGCCACGCCCGACGCCCGGTACGCGCTCGGCTCGGTGCTCAACCACGTGCTCATGCACCAGACGGTCATCGGCGAGGAGGCGCTCGCCCAGCTCCCGGAGATGCCCGACCTGGTCATCGGCTGCACCGGCGGCGGCTCGAACTTCGCCGGCCTCGCCTTCCCGTTCCTGCGCGACAAGCTGGCCGGGAAGATCCAGACGGTGTTCCGCGCGGTCGAGCCGGCGGCCTGCCCGTCGTTCACCCGCGGCGTGTACGCCTACGACTTCGGCGACACCGCCGGCCTGACGCCGCTGCTCAAGATGCACACCCTCGGCCACTCGTTCGTGCCGGACCCGATCCACGCGGGCGGCCTGCGCTACCACGGGATGGCGCCGCTGCTGTCGCACATGTACGAGCTGGGCCTGTTCGAGGCGGTCACCCGTTCGCAGAGCGAGTGTTTCGAGGCCGGCATCCGCTTCGCCAGGACCGAGGGCATCGTGCCCGCGCCCGAGCCCACGCACGCGCTGGCCGAGACCATCGCCGAGGCGCTGCGCTGCAAGGAGAGCGGCGAGGAGAAGGTCATCCTGACCGCGTTGTGCGGCCACGGTCACTTCGACATGGGCGCGTACGACCGTCATCTGGCCGGACGACTGGAGGACTACACGCTGCCCCAGGAGCGCATCGAGCAGGCGCTGACCGAGCTTCCCGGCTGACCGGCGGCGGGGGCGGGCCCGGGCCCGCCCCCGCCGACGTCACCTGGCCGTGGGACGCTTGCCGTGGTTGGCCTTCTTCTTCTTGCGTGCCCTGCCCTTGCGTGCGCGTCTCGCCATGAGCTCGCCTCCGGTGATCGGGTACACGGTGTCACCACCGTCTATCTCCTCGATCGACCTGCGCAAGCGCCTCAACCTGAACTAACATTCCTCAACAATTACGTGTCATAATTTGGTGGAATCTGTTGGAAGGAGCGGGCGTGCTCGCACAGCAGCGGCAGCAGGCGATCCTCGAGCGCGTACGCACCCACGGTGGCGTCCGCGTGGCCGACCTCGTACGCGAGCTCGGCGTCTCCGACATGACCATTCGCCGCGACCTCGAGGTGCTGGCCGAGCGCGGGCTGCTGGAGAAGGTGCACGGCGGCGCGACCGCCGTCGGGCCCGGCTCCACCGAGGAGCCCGGGTTCACCGCCAAGTCCGCCCGCCAGCAGCAGGAGAAGGAGGCCATCGCCCGCGAGGCCGCCAAGCTCGTGCGGCCGGGCACGGCCGTGGCGCTGTCGGCCGGCACCACCACCTGGGCGTTGGCCAACCACCTGATCGGCGTGCCCGAGCTGACAGTGATCACCAACTCGATCCCGGTCGCCGAGGTCTTCCACCGCAATCCGCGTCCCGACCGCACGGTGGTGCTGACGGGCGGCGTACGCACTCCGTCGGACGCGCTGGTGGGGCCGGTGGCCGTGGCCGCGATCCGCCGCCTGCACGTCGACACGCTCTTCCTGGGCGTGCACGGGATGAGCGTACGCGCCGGGTTCACCACGCCCAACCTGCTGGAGTCGGAGACCGACCGGGAGCTGGTGGCGGCCGCGCACCGGCTGGTCGTCCCCGCCGACCACACCAAGTGGAACACCGTCGGCATCAGCACCATCGCCGAGCTGAGCGAGGCCGACGTCGTCGTCACCGACGCGGGCCTGCCCGAGGACGCACGCACCGAGCTGGCCGAACGGGCCGGAGAACTGATCATCGCGGAGGGCTCGTCTTGAAGCGCACCATCACCCACCTGGCCGACGGCCGAGAGCTGATCTACTTCGACCGGCGCGACGACGCCGACCGCAGTGCGATCGACCGCCGGACGCTCGACCCCCGGCCGGTGGCCTCGGAGTTGCGCTACGACCCGCTGACCGAGGAGTGGATCGCGATCGCCGGGCACCGGCAGACGCGGACGTTCCTGCCGACCGGGGGCGTCGCGGAGTGCCCGCTGTGCCCGTCGACCGACAGCCACTCGACCGAGATCCCGGCGCACGACTACGACGTGGTGGTGTTCGAGAACCGCTTCCCCTCCTTTTCCGGAAATCTCGGCACTTATGAGGATGTGGGCGGGCTGAGTGAGGTCCGTCCGGGGGTGGGGCGGTGTGAGGTGGTGTGCTTCACCTCTGACCACTCCTCCTCGTTCTCCAAGCTCTCGAACGAGCAGGTGGAGCTCGTCATGGAGGCGTGGGCCGACCGGACGGCCGAGCTGTCCGGGATCGAGGGCGTGGAGCAGGTCTTCTGCTTCGAGAACCGGGGCGAGGAGATCGGCATCACGATCTCCCACCCGCACGGCCAGATCTACGCCTACCCGTACGTCACCCCGAGGACCAGGCAGCAGCTCGGCGCCGCGAGCCGCTACGACGGCAACCTGTTCGCCGACGTGCTGGCGGCCGAGCGGAAGGCGGGCACGCGGGTGGTGGCCGCCAACGAGTTGTGGACGGCGTTCGTGCCGGCCGCCGCGCGCTGGCCGTTCGAGGTGCACATCTACCCCCACCGGCAGGTGCCCGACCTGCCCGCGCTCACCGAGGAGGAGCGGGCGGGGTTCGCTCCCCTGTACACCTCGGTGCTGCGGGCGTTCGACGGGCTGTTCGGGGTCGTGATGCCGTACATCTCGGCCTGGCACCAGGCGCCGGTGCGGCACGGGCGCGAGCTGGCCTACCTGCACCTGGAGCTGTTCAGCATCCGGCGGGCGCCGGGCAAGCTCAAGTTCCTGGCGGGCTCGGAGTCGGCGATGGGCGCGTTCGTCAACGACGTACGGCCGGAGGAGGCCGCACGCATGCTTCGATCACAAGTAGATCACTAATAGATTTCTACTTAAGGTCGCATGACTCGTGATCTACCACTAATATCCCCTTATGCACCGGCCGTAACAGCCGGTGCATCGCCTAATCCCGGGCGCGTCGCCCGGGAGCCGGGGACCCAATCCGCACTGGGGTGAATCCACTTCGGTGGTAGGGACGCGCCTCCCATGCCCGAACCCGTCAGCTAACCCGGCCGGCAAGAGGGAGAGGAACACCACGTGGCGGCTTCGTCCCCCGCGATTTTCGCCCTTGGCCTCGTCACCGCGGCAGCCGTCGCCGTCCTGCCGGCGGCACCGGCCTCGGCCGCCCCCAAACCGACGGAGGCGCAGCTGCGCGCCCAGCTCAAACGGCTCAACACCAAGGTCGACAAGCTCATCGAGACCTACAACCTCAAGCGGGTCGAGCTGGCCAAGGCCCGTGAGGCCGCCCAGACGGCCAAGGAACGGCTGGCCACCGCCGAGCAGACGCTCGCGACCGCCGAGCAGCGGGTGGCCGAGATCGCCCGGCTGCGCTACCAGAACGCCGACCCGTCCCTGGCCGGCATGCTGCTGCCGACCAGCACCTCCGACATCGCCCTGCTCGAACAGCTCACGGCCGAGCAGCAGGCCGTCGTGCAGGGCATCGCCAGGGCGCGCGACGAGAAGAAGAAGGCCAGCGAGGAGGCCGCCGCGCTGGCGCGGCAGATCGGCGCCGACGCCGCCGAGGTGGCCGACCGGCGTGACGAGGCCGAGGACGTCATCGACGACATCGAGGAGAAGCTCGAGGACCTCGTCCCGTACGGGACCGGACGCAACTCCGACGGCTCCTGGGCGCCCGAGCTGCCCACCGGCTCCGACAACATCACCGCCCGCACGCGGCTGATGAAGCAGCAGGTGGAGAAGAACTTCGCGCTGCCGTTCGCGGTGGGCTGCTTCCGCTCGGGATCGAGCGGCGAGCATCCGCTGGGGCGGGCGTGCGACTTCATGATGAGCGCCGGCGGCGCGATGCCCACCGCCGCCAACAACGCCCTCGGCGACCGGATCGCCGCCTGGGCCATCGAGAACAAGGACAAGCTCGGCGTCAAGTACGTGATCTGGAAGCAGCGCATCAACCAGGGCTCCGGCTGGCGCGCGATGGCGGACCGCGGCAGCGTCACCGAGAACCACTACGACCACGTCCACATCTCGATGAACTAAGGCGACAGGGCCTCTACCTGCTTGTTCAGTCCAGGCAGGGTGGCTCAGGGCACATCGAGGGCACTTGAGCCGCCCGCCGGCATCTTGGACCAAGCCTCTGAGTCAGACTGGCCAGGTATCTGCATGAACGCCTATTCGAGTCAGCTCACAAGGCAGGCAGATCACGTCCGAAAGACCGAGTGACGAACTGGGTGACATCCGGGGCGCATCGCCCCGCTCACCGGTGCACAGCCCTGCACACTGAGACGTCCGTCTACCAGGGCAAAGACCAGTTCAGGCGCTGATGATCTGTGACTGGGGGTCAAGGAGTCAGCAGCGGCAGAGAGTACCAGTAGCACGTCGGCGGTGATCTGGTCGAGCAATAGTAAACCTGTGGATCGGCGCACGCGGCTTGAGCGTCGCCTCATGATTTGTCGAGTCGTTCGACAAGTATCATGCAGGCGTGGACGCCGCTGCTTCACCCCGCGTGCTCGTCATCGGGCTCGATCCGCACCGGGTGCCCGGGCCGTGGGACCCCGAGCCGGTGGCCGAGGCGATCGAGGCGGGGTTGGCCAAGTTCGCAGAACATGGCGTGGGCGTTGAGGCCTGCCTGATTGGCCTGGATGGAAGTGACGACGTGGAAGCCGTCGTCGGGAATGCGTTGCAAGCCCATCCGTGGGAATGCGTGACTGTCGGTGGTGGTCTGCGGCACTCGGACGATCGAGTTGAACTACTTGAGCAGGTGATCAACTTGATCCGGCGGCACGCACCCAATGCGGCCATCGCGTTCAACAGCACCCCGGAAACTACCTATGAGGCCGCTGCCCGTTGGATGGAGTGACGTGAGTGGCCACTCACCCGAGGCATGTCGAGACCTGTGGATCGGCGCGTAGAACAAAACCCGGCCGACAGGCTGGCCCGTCATGTAGGGGTTGGTCCCGCGTCAAGAGCGTGATTGGCTGAGCGCCCAAAGGGGAGCCAATGCGGGTGCCACGCCAGGTGAACGGTCCTGAACGGATCTGGACCCGGGTGGCTGGGTCGACATCATGTCCGGACCGCCGTGAACTGATCCAAACAGCGGGCAGCTGGTTCGAGTCCTATCGCGGGAGTTCGGTTGAGGCTGAGGCACACACCACTCAGGTTCCCTTCCTGGATCAAGGCAAGGGGCCGCTCGTCATGCCGACCTCCGGGGAGGCCCGCACGTGACTGCGGGTGCCCGGCTCGCTAGGGTGAGGCGTCCCGCCCCCCTTGCTCTCCTCCGGGAAGTGTCACGTGCTCCGTCGTCACCGTTTAGGCGTTCCCGCCCTCATAGTCACAGGCGTCTACCTTTTCGCGGTGGCCGTCGCCGTGGTGGTCGCACTGGGTGCTGGCGACCTCGGCGCGTTGTGGTGGTTGACGTTGTTCGTGGCACCGGACGCGAGCGTCCAGGTGACGTGGCCGAACGTGGTCCTGCTGACCCTGGCGGGACTGGTGGTGGCCTGGGCGTTGTGGGAGTGCCTGCGCGGGCCGCTGACCGGGCCGCCGGCGGAGCAGGACCGGGACACGCGGCGGTTGCGCGTGGCGCTGTACGTCGCGGCGGCGTCATCTCTGGTCAATCCGTTCCTGACGACCTGGTCCTTGTGGGGGATGCTGGTGACGCTCCTGCCGATGTTTGGGGTCGTACTCCTGCTCTCTCCGGTCGTGGGACGCACCCGAAGACATATCCTCATCCTGCATGTCAGCGGCATCCTGGGATATGGGTGCGCCGCCGTCGGCTTGGGGTTGGCGTTGTTCGGGCACCCAATCGGAGCTCTCGCGTTGGTCGCCGGCCTCGGGTCGTTGATCTGGAACGTGTTGGTCCTGCGGGCGCAGTGGGACAACGACCGCTTCCAGCGGGCCACCGTCAAGTACGGCATCCTCGCTATGGTCCTGCCCCTCGTGCTCACGATGGCGGGCGGGCTGAGCGGGGTGCCGCTGGAGGTTTACGACGACGTTGTGGCGGTCGCCGGTGTCCTGGCCGTGGTCTGGCTGGCCCGTTCCGCTCACGACCTCGTCGCGCCCACGGCCGTGTCGATCCCCTCCGCGTAACGCGGCTGGCAGGACCTGAGGGCACAGTCAGGGCACATGACGCCGCGATCAGTCACAAAACGTTGAGAACCACCGAGACAACCATCGTCAGGTCAGCACGGTGGTTCAGACACTCCGCCAGGTCATGATCGTGGCTTCATCACATCTCGATGAACTGAGTCCGCAGTGGCTCAGGGCGCTTCGAGGGAGGATGAGAAGGGCTCAGTACTCGCGGCGTGACGGGATGACCGCGCGTACGCCGCCGCGTGGGTTCTCGACGTCGCCGGTCCGGCGCGGGATCAGATGCGTGTGCGCGTGGAATATCGACTGACCCGCCGAGGTCCCGCAGTTCATGCCGATGTTGAAGCCGTCGATGCTCGCGTCCTGTCGCGAAAGCTCCTCGCGGAGGAGGTGCAGCGCGGCCCGCGTGTCCTCCGTCTCGGGAGGTGACATGTCGAAGAAGGTCTCCACGTGGCGAACGGGGATGACCAGGTGATGCCCTTCGGTGACGGCATAGGCGGAGGGGAAGCACGCGACGGTGCCGACCCTGCGCACGTCGCGCTCTTTGCCGTCCAAAATGTCACAAAACACGCAGTCCATGGGCCTCCTTCTCCGTGCGCGGGATGACGACCCTCCTGCCGGTCGGTACGCGTCAGGGCAACCGGGCGATCAGTGACTTGGGGGCGATCTGGCGGTAGGCGTCGGCGACCAGCTCCGCCACCTCGTCCCAGTCGACCTCCGGCACATCGAGGTAGACGCCGAGCCAGCCCCGGTGCCCGACGTACGGCGGGCGGAAGAAGCGCTCGGGGTCGCCGCCCACCAGCGCCTCCTGCGCGCCCGCGGGCGCCGCGCACCAGAAGGCCCGGCGGTCGTCGTGGTGGTGGTCGGCGAACATCACGAACGCCTTCTTGCCGCGGACGAACCACACCGGCTCCCCGTGGGAGAGGCGTTCGGTGGTCTCGGGCAGCGCCAGGCAGAGGGCGCGCAACCGGTCGAGCGCGTCCACGGCGGCGTCAGTTCGTCAGGGTGAGCGGGTTGACCAGGTCGGCGTAGACGAGCAGGCCCGCCATGATCATCATGAGGACCGCGATCGCGTACGTCAGCGGTAGCACCTTCGCGATGTCCACGTAGCTGGGCTCCGGCCGCCGCATGATCTTGGCGTACGCCCGCTTGACGCCCTCCCACAGGCCGCCCGCGATGTGGCCGCCGTCGAGCGGGAGCAGCGGGATGAGGTTGAACATGCCGATCGCGAGGTTGAAGCCTGCCAGCAGGTTGACGAAGATGGCGATCTTGTTCTCGGCCGACAGGTCGGAGGCGAGGATCTCACCGCCCATGCGGCCCGCGCCGACCACGCCCACCGGGCCCTCGGGGTCGCGCTCCTCACCGGAGAAGGCCGCGTGCCAGACGCCGACCATCTTCTCCGGCAGGTTGAGCAGCGAACCCGCCACCCTGGCCGTCAGCTCGCCCATGTAGCCGACGACCTGGCCCATGCTCTGCTTCTCCATGACCTGGGTGGGCAGCACGCCGAGGAAGCCGACGTTCTTGTCGATCCTCCCGGGGTCGTCGGGGTTGGGGCGGTCCTGGGCGATGAGCGTGACGCCCAGCGTCATGGGCTTGCCGTCGCGGACGATGCCGAGCTGCACGGCGCCGGCGCCGTGGGAGCGGATCAGGCGGGTCGCGTCGTCCCAGGAGCCGATCTTCTGGCCGTCGAAGGAGACCAGGCGGTCGCCGGGCTTCAGGCCGGCCTGCGCGGCGGGTGTGGGCGGGTCGCTGGGCCGGCACTCGGTGCGCTGCTCGCTGACCGGGATGACGCACGTGCCGGTCTCGGGCGAGACGATCGGCACCCAGGTGTGCAGGCCGATGCCGACGAGCAGGATGCTGAAGAACACGAACGCGAGCACGAAGTTCATCAGCGGCCCGCCGGACATGATGATGACCTTCTGCCACCACTTCTTGCGGTAGAAGACCCGGTCCTCGTCGCCCGGCCGCACCTCTTCCTGCGCGGCCTCGCGAGCCGACTCGATGAGGCCCTGGAACGGCCCCGTCGCGGTGCTCCGGACCTTGGTCGGGTCGTCGCCCGGCCGCGGCGGCAGCATGCCGATCATGCGGATGTAGCCGCCGAACGGGATCCACTTGATGCCGTACTCGGTCTCGCCCTTCCGCCGTGACCAGGCCGTGGAGCCGAAGCCCACCATGTACTGGGTCACCCGCACCCCGAAGAGCTTGGCCGGCACGAGGTGGCCGAGCTCGTGCAGCGCGATGGAGAACATCAGGCCGAGGAGGAAGAGGACGATCCCCACGACGTAGAGCCAGTTCATCTAGGCGCGCTCCAGGCAGACGACAGGGAGGACGAGGAGTCCGGTGTCCCCAGAGTAGTCGAAACCCGCACACCCCACGGCTGCCCGACTTGAGGAAGCATTGACAGTACGCAATCAAACGATCACCCTGGGAGACGACTGAGGGGGACGTCTTGATCCGGATACTCATCGCCGAACACCTGCTCTTGGTACGCCGTGGCCTGCTCGCCACCCTCGAGGCCGAGCCCGACCTGAGTGTCGTCGCCGAGGTCGGGCACGCGGACGAGGTGGTCGGCGCGGCGCTGGCCGGGCGGGCCCACGTGGCCGTCGTCGACCTCGGACTGCCCGGCCCTCCCGCGGCCGGCCTGCTCGCCGAGCAGGTGCCCCGGTGCCGCGTGCTCATCCTGTCGGCCCACCCCAACCCCGCTCAGGTGCGCGAGGCGCTGGCCGGGCCGGCGCTGGGGTTCATGAGCCTGTGCGTGGCGCCGGAGCGCCTCACGGAGGGCGTACGCCAGGTCGCCGCCGGACACCGGGCCATCGAGGCGGAGGTCGCCCTGGCCGCGCTCAAGTGCGCGACGAACCCGCTGACCAGGCGGGAGCTCGACGTGCTGCGCATCGCCGCGGGCGGCGCGCGTTCCGCGGAGATCGCCGACGAGCTCTTCCTGTCGGTCGGCACCGTCCGCAACCACCTGTCGCGGATCATGTGCAAGACCGGCGCGCGCAACCGGCTCGACGCCGTGCGCATCGCCAGTGACTACGGGTGGTTGTGAAGGGCTCCGGTGGAGCCGCGCCGCTCCACCGGAGCCCGACGTCCTAGAGGATTTCAGGCAGGCCGAGCCCGCGGCCAGTGACCGTCATCACGACCTGACCCGTGTGAAACGTCATGGGCGCCAGATGAGCACCAGCGCGCAGTCGTCGTTGTGGCCCGAGGCCATGGCGTTGACCAGCGCACGGGCGCCGTCGCGGAAGCCCGACGGCAGCAGCCGCTCGGCCTCGCCGAGCAGCCGGTCGAGCCCGGCGTCGATGTCGCGCCCCGGCTGCTCGATCAGCCCGTCGGTGTAGAGCAGCAGCGCGTCGCCCTTGCGCAGGGTGCCGCTGTCGGGCTCGCAGTGCAGGTCGGGCACGACGCCGAGCACGACGCCCTTGGCCGAGGCGGTCTGCCAGTTGCCCGTGCCGGCGTCGAACTTCACCACCGGCGGATGCCCGGCCGAGGTGATCGTGTAGTCGCCGGTCGCCAGGTCGAGGCGTACGTGAACCGCGGTCACGAAGCCCTCGTCGGCGCGCTGGCGGTGCAGGTAGGCGTTGCACGCGGGCAGGAAGTCGTCGACGGAGCCGAGCAGCCCGCCGAACGTGCCCGACAGCAGCAGCGCCCTGGTGCCGGCGTCGACGCCCTTGCCGGAGACGTCGACCAGCGCGATCTCCACGGAGTCGCCGTCGCGCATGGAGACGAGGAAGTCGCCGCCGAACGACGACCCGCCCGCCTGCTTGAGCACCACCTTGCCGCCCCAGTCCTTCGGCAGCGGCGGCAGCTCACCCTGGCTCTTGAGCCGGTCGCGCAGCTCCAGCAGCATCGCGTCGCCGCGCAGCCCCTGCACGCCGAGCTTGCCTCTGGTGCGGGCCATGAGCACGGCGAGCACGGTGGTGAAGACGATGGTGACGGTCAGGCCCAGGCCGATCCGGTCGGCCCCCAGGGTGAGGGCGATGTAGCCGAGCGAGGCGCCCACGCCCACCAGGAGCTTGACGAGGCTGCGCAGCCGGAGCTGGAGCCCGCCGACCAGGGTGACGAGGATGAGCAGCGACGGCGAGAACCACGCGGTCGAGACCTCGGCCGCGAGCACGCCGATGACCAGGGCCAGCGTGATGAGGGTGATGAGCAGGTTGCGGTCGCGGGCCAGCAGCACCCGTCGGACAACCCGGACTACAGGCACCAGAAAAGGAACCCGCACCAGTACGGCGCGGACCCGGGGCGGGATCAGCGGCGCCGTACGGGAACTCATGATGCGCCTGACTGTATCGGTCTCACCCATGTTTGGGCAGCCCACTTGACCAACGCCTTGATCGCTAAGCACGGATATTCGGTGGCCCACCCGCTTTGCCCGCTCCTACCGTGGACAGATGACGTTTCCCATCCGTCCGATCGCCGAGTCCGAGTGGCCGGACCTCACCCGCGTCCTCGAAGAGGCGTTCGGCTGGACGCCGCATCCCGAGCAGTCCGCGCGCTTCAAGGCGCAGACCGAGTTCGACCGCACGATCGGCTCCTTCGACGGCGACCAGCTGGTCGGAGCGGCCTCCGCCTTCAGCCTCACGATGACCGTCCCGGGCGGGCCGCTGCCGGTCGCGGGAGTCACCTCGGTCAGCGTGCTGCCGTCCCACCGGCGCCGGGGCGTGCTGTCGTCCCTGATGCGCAGGCAGCTCGCCGACGTGCGTGAGCGCGGCGAGCACGTCGCCGCCCTCTACGCCTCCGAAGCCTCCATCTACGGCCGCTACGGCTACGGCCGGGCCAGCAGCGAGCTCTCGTTCCACCTGCGCAAGCCCGATGCGGCGTTCGTGCGCGACTGGCCGCAGGACCCCTCGCTCAGGCTCAGGGTCGTCAGGCCCGCCGACGTCCGCGCCGACCTGGAGAAGTTGTTCGCCTCCGTCGTGACCCGCCGCCCCGGCCGCTACGAGCGCCCCGAGACGGTCTGGGACTCCGTGCTGGCCGACGAGGAGTACGACCAGCGCGGGGCGGGCCCGCTGCGCTCGGTGCTGGCCGAGGACGACGGCGGTGTGCGCGGTTACGCCCTCTTCCGCGTGAAGATGTCCTGGGACGCCCACGGCCTGCCCGACGGCGAGCTGAAGCTCCAGGAGCTGGAGGCGGCCGACCCCGCGGCCTACGCCCTGCTGTGGCGCAGCGTGCTCGAACGCGACCTGGTCTCCCGCGTGGAGGTGGGCGGCCGCCCGGTGGACGACCCGCTCATCGCGCTGCTGGCCGACCAGCGCCGGCTGCGCGCCGAGGTGACGGACGAGCTGTGGGTACGCCTGGTCGACGTGGACCAGGCGCTCGCCTCCCGCGCGTACGCGGTGCCCGTGGACGTGGTGCTCGAGATCGAGGACGACGTGTGCCCGTGGAACGCGGGGCGCAGGCGGCTCACCGCCGGCCCGTCGGGAGCGGTGTGCCGTCCGGTGGACGACGCGCCGGACGTGACGCTGCCGGTGGCCGCGCTGGGGTCGGCGTACCTGGGCGACGGCCGGCTCGGTGAGGGGCTGCAGGCGGGGCTGCTGCGCGAGCACTCCCCCGGCGCGGTGCGGGCACTGGCCGCCGCCCTGTCGTGGAGCCCGAAGCCGTGGTGCGGGCTGACCTTCTGAGAGCGCGGGGCCTGATTCCGGCGTAGTGTCGGGTCATGGCGCTGCAGAGTCTTCAGATCACCGCGGTCGTCGCCATGCGCGCCCGCGACGTTTCGCGGCCGTCGAAGGAGCAGCAGGAGGCCGCCGATCGGCGGCCCCTGCGCGACGAGATGCCGAGGCGCGATTCCCGGCGCAAGGGTTAGGGCAGCGAGGGCAGCTGGCCGATCGTCTCGTAGCTGGTGAGCTGGGCGATCCGCCGGCTGTGGCGCTCACCGCCGGAGAAGGCGGTGTTGAGGAAGATCTCCACGAAGCGGGTGGCCTCGTCGGTGGAGTGCATGCGGGCGCCGACGCTGACGACGTTGGCGTTGTTGTGCTCGCGGCCCAGGCGGGCGGTGTCGTCGCTCCAGGCCAGCGCGGCGCGGATGCCGCGCACCTTGTTGGCGGCGATCTGCTCGCCGTTGCCCGATCCTCCGATGACCACGCCGAGGCTGCCGGGGTCGCCCGCCACGCCCTCGGCCGCCCGCAGCACGAACGCGGGATAGTCGTCCTCGGCGTCGTAGACGAAGGGACCGCAGTCGATCACCTCGTGGCCGTGGTCCTTCAACCAGGACACCAGGTGGTTCTTCAGCTCATAGCCGGCATGGTCGGCTCCGATGTAGACACGCACGTCTCCAGTCTTCCACAGCCCCGGCGATGCGGCTCGCCGACTAGAGTAAGGGCCTGTACGCCAATCCAGTCCTTACGGAAGCAGAGAGCCATGCGAGAGATCCGCATCATCGGCGACCCGGTCCTGCGCACGCCCGCCGAGCCGGTGACGGACTTCGACCGCGAGCTGCGCCGGCTGATCGACGAGATGTTCGAGGCCATGTACGCGGTCCAGGGCGTGGGCCTGGCCGGCCCCCAGATCGGGGTCTCCCGCCGGCTGTTCGTCTACGACATCAGCGGGCGCAAGGGCCATGTGATCAACCCGGTCCTGACCGTGGACGACCCGGAGGAGGTGCTCGACGAGGAGGGCTGCCTGTCGGTGCCCGACCGCCGGACGCGCCGGCCGATCTACGCGACCGTCGGTCGCGCCGCGGGCGTGACCGTCGAGGGCATCGACCGGCTGCAGCGGCCGGTGCGCGTCAAGGCGCGCGGCTCGCTCGCCCGCTGCTTCCAGCACGAGACCGAGCACCTCGACGGCAAGCTGTACATCGATCGCCTGCCGCGAAACGAGGCCCGCTCGATCATGTTGCGCGCGTAGGTTGGCGGCATGAGCGTACTTTCCGGCAAGGGCGCGGTGGTCACCGGCGGATCCCGGGGCATCGGCAGGGCCGTCGTGGAGCGGCTCACCCGTGACGGCGCGCAGGTCGTCTTCTGCTACCGCAGCTCCGAGGAGGCGGCGCGGAAGGTCGCCGAGTCGACGGGCGCGCACGCCGTACGCGCCGATCTGGGGAGCAGGGCCGATCTGGAGCGGTTGTTCGCCGAGGCGGAGGCGCGGCTGCCGGGCCTCGACATCCTGGTCAACAACGCCGCCACCGGCGAGGGGCACAAACCCGTCGCCGACCTCACCGACGACGACTACGACCGGGTGTTCGCGGTCAACACCAGCTCGGTCTTCCTGGCCCTGCGGTGGGCGGCGCGGGTGATGCGCGACGGCGGGCGCATCATCACCGTGTCCACGCTCAACACCAAGGTGCCCGCGCCCGGCCTGTCGCTCTACTGCGGCAGCAAGGGGGCCGTCGAGCAGTTCACCAAGGTGGTCTCGCGCGAGCTGGGCGGGCGCGGCATCACGGTCAACACCGTCTCCTCCGGCGCCACCGACACCGACCTGCTGCGGGGCGCCAACCCGCCGGAGGCGCTGGAGCGCACGCCGGCGTTCACCGCGCTGGGGCGGCTGGGCCGTCCCGACGACATCGCCTCGGTGGTGGCGTTCCTGGCCGGCCCCGACGGGCGCTGGGTCACCGGGCAGAACCTCCTGGCGACCGGCGGCCTGTACGTGTGACGGCGTGACGGCTGCCGCGGTGCGGCGAGCCCCACACCCGCCGCGCCCGCGAGCGCTACAGCTGCAGCGCCTTGACCTCCAGGTACTCCTCGAGTCCGTGTTCGCCGAGCTCGCGCCCGACGCCCGACTGCTTGTAGCCGCCGAAGGGGGCGAGGGGGTTGAACCGGCCGCCGTTGACGGCGACCTGGCCGGTGCGCAACCGGCGGGCGACCGCGAGCGCGCGGTCCTCGGTGGCCGCCCAGACGGCGCCGGCCAGGCCGTACTTCGTGCCGTTGGCGATCTGCACGGCCTGCTCCTCCGTGGTGTACGGGATCAGCGACAGGACCGGCCCGAAGATCTCCTCCTGCTCGATCGTCATGCCGGGCTCCACACCGGCGAAGACGGTCGGCTCGACGTAGAAGCCGCGCTCGTGCGGCCGTTCGGTGCCGCCGGTCACCAGCCTGGCGCCCTCTTCCTGGCCCCGGTTGATGTAGCGGACGACGCGGTCGCGCTGGACCGCCGACACCAGCGGGCCGATCTTGGTGGACTCGTCGAACGGGTCGCCGACGCGGTAGCCATGCGCCAGCTCGACGGCCAGGCGCACGGCCTCGTCGTAGCGGTCGCGGTGGACGAGCATGCGCGACCAGGCCGAGCACGTCTGGCCGGCGTTGACGAAGCAGTTGGCGACGCCCACCTTGACGGCGAGGTCGAGGTCGGCGTCGGGCAGGATGATGTTGGCCGACTTGCCGCCGAGCTCCAGCGCGACCTTCTTGACCGTCTCGGCGGCCAGCGCCGCGACCCGGCGGCCGGCGGCGGTGGAGCCGGTGAAGGAGACCATGTCGACGTCGGGGTGGGCGGCCATGGCCTCGCCGACGACCGGGCCGCGCCCGCTGACCAGGTTGAACACGCCCGGCGGCAGGCCCACCTCGTCGAAGATCTCCGCCAGCGCGTACGCGGCCAGCGGCGCCACCTCGCTCGGCTTGAGCACCACGGTGCAGCCGGCGGCCAGCGCGGGGGCCACCTTGCAGACGATCTGGTGCAGCGGGTAGTTCCACGGGGTGATCGCGGCGACGACCCCGACCGGCTCCTTCACCACCAGTGAGTTGCCGACCCGGGTCTCGCGGGGATGGCTCTCGGCCAGCTGGGCGTAGGAGCTCAGGACGGTGGCCGGCATGAGGGTCTGCACCCTGAGCGCGAAGGCCAGCGGGGAGCCCATGTCGGTCGCGATCGTCTCGGCCATCTCCTGCGAGCGCTGTTTCAGCAGCTCGGCCGCTTCGCCGAGCAGCTTGCCACGCTCGGCGGCGGCGCTCTGCGACCAGGCCGGGAACGCTCGCCGGGCGGCTTCGACCGCCGCTTCGACATCGTCGGGTGAGCCCGCCGGCACCCGGTCGATGATCTCTTCCGTGGCCGGGTTGACGACCTCGATGGGCTCGTCCGATGCCGAAGCGGTCCAGGAGCCGCCGATGTACAGCTGACGCATGGTCCCATCCTGACAGTCGTACGGGAGACAATGCGAGAGCTCGTCGCGACCCGGGGATAAGCCTTTTCCACCGGTGCCGGCTTATCCCCTGCCGAAAACGTCCCTATTTCACTTTAAAAGGGATATATCACTCGAACGTCGGCCGCTTGGTGCGCGTGCGCTTCAGCTCGAAGAAGTCGTCGAACGACGTGACCGCGAGCACGCCGTCCCAGAGCCGGCCCGCCTCCTCGCCGCGGATGACCTTCGTGATGACCGGCCCGAAGAAGGCGTTGGACCCGACGCGGATGATCGGCGTGCCGACCTCCTGGCCCACCAGGCCGATGCCCTCGTCGTGGGAGGCGCGGATCGTGGCGTCGTACTCCTCGGAGCGCATGGCGTCGGCGAGGCCGGTGTCGAGGCCGGCGTCGGCGAGCGCGCCCTCGATGACCTCCCGCAGCCGCTCGGGCTCCTTGCTCAGGCCCTGGTTGTGCAGGCGGGTGCCGATGCCGGTGTAGAGCTGGCCGATGACCTGCTCGCCGTGCTTGGCGGCGGCCGCGGCGATCACCCTGACCGAGCCCATGGCCTTGGCGGCCCTTTCGAGGTAGTCGGCGGGGACGTCCTTCTCCTCGTTGAGGAAGTACAGCGACATCTGCCGCCAGCGCGGCTCGATGGGGCGTACCTTCTCGACCTCGAGCAACCAGCGGGACGTGATCCACGCGAAGGGACAGGAGGGATCGAACCAGAGGTCCACGGGCATCTTCTCAGTCATGTGTGGCCATAACCTGAGGTGGTTCTAGTCCTATTCCCTGGCCATGACAGGATACGGACAACCCCGACGAAGTGGTGAAAAGGAGCGCATCTTGGCAGGCAACCTGACCCGGGAGGAAGCGCGCGAGCGCGCCCGGTCGCTGAAGGTCGAGTCGTACGACGTCGCCCTCGACCTGACGAAGGGGGACGAGCGCTTCGACAGCGTCACGACGGTCCGCTTCACCAGCGCCACACCGGGCGCCTCGACCTTCATCGACCTGCACGGCGCCGTCGTCCGCAAGGTCACGCTCAACGGCGAGGACCTCGACGTGGCGGCGTACGACGCGGAGAAGGGCCGTTTCCCGCTGCCCTCGACGGCGGCGTCCAACGAGCTGCGCGTCGAGGCCGACTGCGCGTACATGCGCACCGGCGAGGGGCTGCACCGTTTCGTCGACCCGGTCGACCAGAAGGTCTACCTGCACAGCCAGTTCGAGACGGCCGACGCCCACCGCATGTACGCCTGCTTCGACCAGCCCGACCTCAAGGCCACGTTCCAGCTGACCGTGGTGGCGCCGGGCGACTGGGAGGTCGTCTCCAACGCCGCCGCCTCCGGCACCGAGGACGCCGGCGCGGGTGCCAAGCGGTGGACGTTCCCCCCGACGCCGGTCATGTCCACCTACATCACCGCGCTGGTGGCCGGGCCGTACCACAAGGTGACCTCCGAGCACGACGGCATCCCCCTGGGGATCTACTGCCGGGCCTCGCTGTCCGAGCACCTCGACGCCGACAACATCCTCGAGGTCACCCGGCAGGGCTTCGACTTCTTCCACCGGGTGTTCGGCGTGCGCTACCCGTTCGGGAAGTACGACCAGCTCTTCGTGCCCGAGTTCAACGCCGGCGCGATGGAGAACGCCGGCTGCGTGACCTTCCTGGAGGACTACGTCTTCCGCTCCCGGGTCACCGACGCGAGGTACGAGCGGCGCGCCGAGACGATCCTGCACGAGATGGCCCACATGTGGTTCGGCGACCTCGTCACCATGCGCTGGTGGGACGACCTGTGGCTGAACGAGTCGTTCGCCACCTACATGTCCGTGCTCGCCCAGGCCGAGGCCACACGGTGGGGCAAGGGCTCGTGGACGACGTTCGCGAACGTGGAGAAGGCCTGGGCCTACCGCCAGGACCAGCTGCCCTCCACCCACCCCATCGCCGCCGACATCCCCGACATGCAGGCGGTCGAGGTCAACTTCGACGGCATCACGTACGCCAAGGGCGCCTCGGTGCTCAAGCAGCTCGTCGCCTACGTGGGCCTGGACAACTTCCTGGCCGGCGTGCGCGACTACTTCGCCGAGCACGCCTGGGGCAACACCGAGCTGAAGGACCTGCTCAACGCCCTGGAGCGCACCTCCGGCCGCGACCTGTCGGCCTGGTCGAAGGAGTGGCTGGAGACCGCCTGGGTCAACACGCTGCGCCCCTCGTTCGAGGTGTCCGAGGGCCGCTTCACCTCGTTCGAGGTGCTGCAGGAGGCCCCGGCCGACTACCCGACGCTGCGCTCCCACCGCGTGGCGATCGGCCTCTACTCGCTCCAGGACGGCCGGCTGACCCGGACGAAGAGGGTCGAGCTGGACGTGGTCGGGGCGCGTACGAAGGTGGCGGAGCTGGTCGGCGAGGAGCAGCCCGACCTGGTGCTGCTCAACGACGACGACCTGACGTACGCCAAGATCCGGCTCGACGACGGCTCGCTGCGCACGCTGGTCGACGGCGGCATCGCCGCGTTCACCGAGTCGCTGCCGCGCGCCCTGTGCTGGTCGGCGGCCTGGGACATGACGCGCGACGGCGAGATGTCCGCGCGCGACTACGTCAGGCTGGTCGTCTCCGGCGCCGGCACGGTCAGCGACATCACGGTCCTGCAGGCGGTGCTGCGCCAGGCCGTCCAGGCCGTGCAGCAGTACGCCGACCCGGCCTGGCGGGCCGAGGGCATGGCGCTGCTGGCCAAGGAGCTGCGCTCGATGTTCACCGCGGCGAAGCCGGGCTCGGACCACCAGCTCGCCTTCCTGCAGGCGTTCGCGGCGGCGGCCACCTCGGACGACGACCTCGCCTCGCTGCGGGGCATCCTCGACGGCACGGCGGTGCCCGAGGGCCTGACCGTGGACGCCGACCTGCGCTGGACGCTCGTGCACGCGCTGGTCTCCGGCGGCAAGCTCGGCGAGGCCGACATCGCGGCCGAGCTGGAGCGCGACCCCACGGCGACGGGTGAGCGCTCGGCCGCGCTGTGCCGGGCCGCGATCCCGACGCCCGAGGCCAAGGCGGCGGCGTGGGAGCGCATCGTGGGCGGCAAGCTGGCCAACCACATCGCCCGCACGACGATCAACGGCTTCCAGGACCCGCACCACCCCGAGCTGCTGGCGCCGTACCGCGAGAAGTACTTCGCCGAGGTGGGGCGGATCTACCGCGAGTGGACGTTCGACCAGGCGTCGTCGTTCGCGATCGGGTGCTTCCCCGCGCTGCTCGTCGAGCCGGCGACGGTCGAGGCCGCGAACCGGTTCCTGGAGGACGGCGAGGTGCCGCAGGCGCTGCGCCGCCTCGTCCTGGAGGGCGCCGACGGCGTGAGCCGCGCGCTGCGCAACCGCGCGAAGGACGCCGCCTCCGCCTGACGCCTCAGCGCCGCACGACAAGGCCCTCGCCCACCGGGCGGGGGCCTTTCGCATGCCCGGTTTCGGTTCGGTTACGGCGGATTGACAGAGATGTGGCATAAGGAGGATTCTTCGGAACTAACTTTACTCCTGAAGAAAGTAAGCACTCCATGGCAGGCACTGACCGCGGCGACCTCACCAGGACGGCGATCCTCGCCCTCCTGGGCACCGTCGGCCCGCTCAGCCGCACCGAGATAGCGCGCCGGCTCGACCTCAGCCCCGCCACCGTCACGCAGCTCACCCGCGAGCTCATCGGTCACGGGATGCTGGAGCAGCTCGACCTCAAGCCGTCACGCGGCGGCCGGCCGGCCCAGCGGCTCGGGCTGGTGGGCGGCGCCGGGCGGGCGCTGGGCGTGAAGGTGACGGCCGACCGCCTGGTGATCGTCGACGTCAGGCTCGACGGCGAGGTCCTGGGATCGTGGGAACGCCCGTTCGCGCCGTCCGCACGCGACGCGCTCGACGACCTGGCTGACGCGGTCGCCTCGGTGGTGCCGGACGCGGCGGCCGACCGGGCGCCGCTGCTGGGCGTCGGCGTCGGGGTGCCGGGCAGCGTCGAGGACCAGGCGGTGGGCACGGTGAACGCGCCGACGCTCGGCTGGCAGGCCATGCCGGTCGGCGAACGGCTGCGCCGCCGCCTGGAGCTGCCGGTGCTGGTCGAGAACGACGTGAACGCGCTGGCGGTGGCCGAGCGGCTGTACGGGCGGGGCCGTACGCACCGGGACTTCCTCGTGGTGACGATCGGGCGCGGCGTCGGCGCGGCGATCGTCACCGACGGGCGGGTGTACCGGGGGGCCAGGGGCGGAGCCGGCGAGTTCGGCCACCTGCCGGTGGATCCGGACGGCCCGGAGTGCGTCTGCGGCGCCCGGGGCTGCCTGGAGACGTTCGCCGGCTCGGCCGGCCTGCTGGCGGCCGCCGGCGCCGCAGGACTGCCGGTCGCCGACGCCTCCGACCCTCTCGGCGCGGTGTCGGCCCTCGGCCGTGCCGGGGCGGCCGGCGACCGGGCGGCCGCCGGCGTCTTCGCCGGGGCGGCGACCATCCTCGGCCGGGCCACGGCCGGGCTGGTCAACATCGTCGACCCCGAGGTCGTGGTCGTGCTCGGCGAGGGCACGGCCGACTGGCCGCTGTGGCACGACGGCTTCGAGTCGGGGCTGCGGTCGCAGCTGTATCCGGGCCGGCGCGACATCCCCGTCGAGGTCGAGGGCTGGGACGACACCAGCTGGGCCCAGGGCGCGGCGGCGCTGGTGCTCGCCACCCCGTTCGACGCCGTCGGCGCGGCCGGCGAGCAGGGCCGCCTGGTGCGCGCCCGGCTCATCGGAGGCCGGCCGTGAACCGCCGGGGCTGGCGCTACGCCCTGACCGTGGCGGTGTTCCTGCTGCCGAGTCTCGTCCCGCTGACCCTGTACACGCTGATCCCGATGGCCGGCTCGCTCTGGACGAGCCTGCACGAGTGGGACCTGATCTCCGAGATGCGCTGGGTGGGCCTGGACAACTACGCCGAGCTGATCGGCGACCCCGGCACGCGGGCCGCCTTCCTGCACACCCTGTCCTTCATCGCCGGCTACCTGCCCCTCGTCTACGTGGGCGGCCTCGGCCTCGCCGTCCTGCTCAACCGGCCGATGCGGGGGCGGAGCCTGCTGCGCGGCGTCTACTTCCTGCCGGTGATCACGAGCTGGGTGGTCGTCGCGCTGATGTGGAAATGGCTGCTCAACCCGGCCGGCGGCATCGTCAACTGGGCGCTCGGCCTCATCGGGGTGAGCGGGCCCGGCTGGTGGACCGACCCCGCCTGGGCGATGCCGTCGATCATCATCGCCACGGCCTGGAAGGACCTCGGCTTCGTGATGATCATCCTGCTGGCGGGCCTGCAGGCCATCCCGCGGGAGTACCAGGAGGCCGCCATGGTCGACGGCGCGACCGCCTGGCGCCGTTTCCGGCACATCACACTGCCGCTGCTGTCGCCCTCGACGTTCTTCGTGATCGTGATCTCCCTGATCAACGGCTTCCAGGTCTTCGACCAGGTCCAGATCATGACCGGCGGCGGTCCCGGCGGCGCCACGCAGGTCGTGGTGTCGCAGATCTACGACCTCACCTTCCGCTACGGCAGGGCGGGCGCGGCCTCGGCGCTGTCCTGGCTGCTCTTCGCCCTCGTCCTGCTGGTGACGATCGTGCAGATCCGGGGCCAGAGGAGGTGGGTGACCTATGGGTAAGGCCGTCAAGTACGCGGTGGTCGGCCTGGGCGCGCTGGTCATGCTGTTCCCGTTCGCCTGGGCGGTGATCACGTCGATCACGCCCGGCGAGGCGGTGCTGGCCGTGCCGCCCGACTTCACGCCGGAAGGGGCGAGCCTGGCCGCGTACGCCAAGCTGCTGGAGACGCTGCCGTTCTGGCGGATCGTGCTCAACAGCCTCTGGATCGGCGTCGCGTCCACGGCGTTGCAGCTGGTCACGAGCGCGATGGCCGCCTACGCGTTCGCCCGGCTGCCGTTCCCCGGCAGGGGCGCGTTGTTCGCGGTCTACCTGGCGACGCTGATGATGCCGCTGCCGGTGCTGGTGGTGCCGCTGTTCATCGAGATGCGCATGCTCGGGCTGGTCGACACGTACTTCGCGCTCCTGGCGCCGACCATCGCCTCGGCGTTCGGGGTGTTCCTGCTGCGGCAGGCCGTCCAGCAGGTGCCGCGGGAGTTCGACGAGGCGGCCGTGCTCGACGGCGCCGGACATTTCAGGATTTTTGCGTACGTCGTGCTGCCACTCATCCGCCCCGCCCTGGCCACGTTCGCCATCTTCGGGTTCATGGCCAGCTGGAACAGCTATCTCTGGCCGCTGATCATCATCAAGTCGCCCGAGTTCATGACGCTTCCGCTGGGCCTGGCCACGCTGCACGGCCAGTTCACCACCGAGTGGGACGTCGTCATGGCCGGCTCCGTGGTCAGCGTCGTGCCGATTCTCGTCCTCTACGTCTTCGCCGAGAAACACGTCATCGCCAGCGTCGCGCAGAGCGGGCTGAAGTAAAGGAATCACCCATGACCAGACATCGCACCATCGCCACGGCCGCCGTCGCGGTAGCGCTGCTCGCCTCCGCCTGCTCCCAGGGCTCCGCCACCAGGTCCGCGACCGGCGAGGACGGCAAGGTCACGCTGCGGTACTTCACGTTCTCGGCGGCTCCCGACCACCTCAAGGACCTGGAGACGATCGAGAAGGCGTTCGAGAAGGAGAACCCGAAGGTGGACGTGGTCGTCGAGACCTCGCCCTTCGACGAGTACTTCACCAAGCTCCAGACCAGCATCGCGGGCGGCACCGCGCCGGACACGTTCGAGCTGAACTACGAGAACTTCGTCACCTACGCCGACTCCGGCACCCTGCTCGACCTGGGCGCGGCGGGCGCGGGCGACGACACCTCGGTGTACTCCCCCGCCTCGCTCGACGCCTTCAAGCACGGCGGCAAGCAGTACGCCCTGCCCGCGTCCTTCTCCACGGTCGTGCTCTTCTACAACAAGGACCTGTTCGACAAGGCGGGCGTGGCCCCGCCCACGGCCGACTGGACGTGGGCCGAGGAGCAGGAGGCCGCGCGGAAGCTGACCGACAAGAAGAACGGCGTGTACGGCGACTTCCAGCCGGTCACGTTCTTCGAGTTCTACAAGACGCTCAAGCAGGCGGGCGGCGAGTTCCTGTCGGCCGACGGCAAGAAGGCGGCCTTCGACAGCCCGCAGGGCCTCAAGGCCGCCCGGTGGCTGGTCGACAAGGTGGGCACGACCATGCCGACGGAGGCGGAGATCGGCGGCACCGCCGACTACGACACGAACCTCTTCAAGTCCGGCAAGCTCGCCATGTGGCACAACGGCATCTGGCAGTTCGCGGGCCTGAAGGACGTGCCGTTCGAGTGGGACGTGGTCGTCGAGCCCGGCGACGCGAGCAAGGCCAGCGCGGTCTTCTACAACGCGGTCGCGGCCTCCGCCACGACGAGGCACGGCAAGGAGGCGTACGCGTGGGCCCGCTTCCTGTCCGCCTCCGACGTCGCCGCGACCACGCGCATCGCGTCGTCGTGGGAGCTGCCGCCGGTCTCCGACCAGCAGGTGCTCTCCGGCTACCTCAAGGACCCGAAGCCGGCCAACCGGCAGGCCGTGTTCGACTCGCTGGAGTCGATCGCGCTGCCGCCGGTCGTCAAGCGGCAGCAGGAGATGCAGGACGTCGTGACCGAGCAGCTCGGCGAGGCCGTCGCCGGACGCGTCGCCGTCGAGGAGGCGCTCAAGACCGCGGCGGCCGACGTCGACGCCCTGCTGAGCTAGCCACCGTCGCCCTCTTTTCTAGGCATTTCAGGAGAATCGTTGTCCCTCGTCGCGCACAGCCTCGACGTGATCACCAGATTGCAGTCCCCCACCGGGGCCTATCCGGCCTCGCCCACCTTCTCCGCCTACCGCGGCTACTCGTGGCTGCGCGACGGGTCCTTCATCGCCGAGGGGGTGAGCAGGCACGGCGACGTGGCCGGGGCCGACGCCTTCCATGCCTGGTGCGCCCGCGTCGTCGGCGACCGGGCCGGGCAGGTGGACGCCCTCGTCGCGCGGGCCGCGCGCGGCGAGGCCGTCCCCGTCTCCGAGATGCTGCCGACCCGGTTCACGCTGGACGGCGTGGACGGCGACGACGACTGGTGGGACTTCCAGCTCGACGGCTACGGCACGTGGCTGTGGGCGCTGCGTGAGCACGTCGCCCGCCACGGCCGGATGGTGCCGGCGGTGGAGAAGGGGGTGCGGGCGACCGTACGGTATCTGGCGGCGTTCTGGCACCTGCCCTGCTACGACTGGTGGGAGGAGCACGTCGAGCACCGCCATGTGGCCACGCTCGGCGCGGTCCACGCGGGCCTGCGCGCGGCCGCCGGGCTCGGCGTGCTGAGCGCGGCAGAGGAGGCCGCGGCGGCGCAGGCCGTCGCGGGCATCGAGGCGCTGGTCGCCCGGGAGGGCGTCGCGGACGGCGGCCACCTGCGCAAGTGGCTCGGCAGCGACGCCGTGGACGGCAGCCTGCTGGCCTGCGTGGAGCCGTTCGGGCTCTACCCGGCCGGCCATCCGGTGGGCGAGGCCACGGTCGCCGAGGTGGAGCGGCGGCTGGCCATGGAAGGCGGCGTGTACCGCTTCCTCGCCGACACCTTCTACGGCGGCGGGCGCTGGCCGCTGCTGTCCGGGTTCCTCGGCTGGAACCACGCCAGGGCCGGGCGGACCGCCGAGGCCCGGCGCTGTCTGGAGTGGATGGCCGCGCAGGCCACCCCCGAGGGCGACCTGCCCGAGCAGGTGCCGGACCTGCTGCTGGCGCCGGAGCGGCGCCAGGAGTGGCTCGACCGCTGGGGCCCGGTGGCCACGCCGCTGCTGTGGTCCCACGGGATGTACCTGATCCTCGCCGACGAGCTGGGAGTGCGCACATGATCCGCCATCGACCGCACGGGTCCGGGCACCCGTACGCCACCACCGAGGACCAGCGCGTACCCGCCAGGCCGCTGGACGGTGAGGAGGTGGAACTGCGGGTCCGCGCGTCGGCGGGCGTCGTGGCGGTCGTCGCCGAGTGGGCGGCCGACGGCGCGGCGCCCGTCGAGCTGCCCCTTACGCGGCGCGACACCGGATCGAAAGCAGCGCCAGGAACGGACCCCGACGGCGGGCATCTCGCCGCCGCCCAGGCCAGGGCCGCGCGCGCCGCCGCGGGCTCCTGGGCCGTGCGCACGCCCGTCCTGCGCGCCGGGCGCCGGTACGCCTACCGCTTCCGGGCCTCGCTGGCCGACGGCTCGGCGCGTACCAGCCGGTGGTTCGAGGTGTCGGCGGCGACCTGGTCGGACGGGGGCGGCACGCTCGACGTCAAGGGCGGCGACCGGGTGGTGCCCGGGAGCGTGCGGTGGCTGGCGGACGCCGACGGGCCGCTGCGCGTGCGCTTCGACCTGGAGCTCGGGCCGGACGAGCACGTCGTGGGCTTCGGCGAGCGGTTCGACGCGGTCGACCAGCGCGGCAGGCGGCTCGACGCGGTCGTGTTCGAGCAGTACAAGGGCCAGGGACGGCACGGCAGGACGTACCTGCCGATGCCGTTCGCGCTCGTGGTGGGCGGGCCGTCGAGCTGGGGCTGGCACGTGGGGACCACCCGGCGCACCTGGTACGACGTCGCGGCGTCCGAGCCCGGGCGGGTACGCGTCGAGGCCGAGGTCGGCCGCGACGGCGCCCTGGGCGTGCGCCTCTACGACGGCGACCGCCCGGCGGACGTGCTGCACGCCTTCCTGGAAGACGTCGGACGCCCCGAGGAACTGCCGTCGTGGGTGTTCCGCCTGTGGGCCAGCGGCAACGAGTGGAACACCCAGGAACGCGTGATGGCCGAGATGGACCGCCACCGCGCGCACGGCATCCCCGTGGGCGCGCTGGTCATCGAGGCCTGGAGCGACGAGTCGACGTTCACCGCCTTCCGGGGGGCCGCGTACGAACCCTCGCAGGAGCCGCACCGTCTGTCCGACTACGTCTTCCCCGCGGACGGTCCGTGGCCCGACCAAAAGGGCATGGTGGACGAGCTGCACCGCCGTGACATCAAGGTGCTGCTGTGGCAGATCCCGCTGCAGAAGATGCGTCCTCACCCTCGCCACCAGGCCGCCGTGGACGCCGGGCAGCTCGTCGAGCGCGGGTACGGCGTGCGCGAGGCCGACGGGCGGCCGTACCGCAACCGGGGCTGGTGGTTCCCGCTCGCGCTCATGCCCGACCTGTCGTCGCAGGAGGTGCGCGACTGGTGGACGGCCAAGCGCCGGTACCTGGTGGAGGAGGTCGGCGTGGACGGCTTCAAGACCGACGGCGGCGAGCACGCCTGGGGCCACGACCTGCGCTACGCCGACGGGCGCGACGGCGCCGAGGGCAACGGCCTGTTCCCCGTCCACTACGCCCGCGCGTTCGGCGACCTGCTCAGGTCGTGCGGCAAGGCGCCGGTGACGTTCAGCCGCGCGGGGTTCGCCGGCTCGCAGCCGCACGGCGCGTTCTGGGCGGGCGACGAGGACTCCACGTGGGAGGCGTTCCGGTCCTCGATCAGGGCCGGGATCACCGCCTCGGCCTGCGGGATCGTCTACTGGGGCTGGGACCTGGCCGGCTTCTCCGGCGAGGTGCCGGACGCCGAGCTGTACCTGCGGGCGGCCGGGGCGGCGGCGTTCATGCCGATCATGCAGTACCACTCCGAGTTCAACCACCACCGCAGGCCCCTGCGGGACCGCACCCCGTGGAACGTCGCCGAGCGGACCGGCGACGAGCGGGTGATCCCGGTGTTCCGGCGGCTGGCCGAGCTGCGCGAGCGGCTGGTGCCGTACCTCGCCGAGCAGGCCCGCGCGGCCATCGACGGGGGCGCGCCGCTCATGCGGGGGTTGTTCTTCGACCACCCGCGCGACCCGGGCGTCTGGCGGCGGCCCCTGCAGTACAAGCTCGGCGACGCGCTGCTGGTGGCTCCGGTGACAGAACCTGATGTTTCCGAAGTGACGGTTTACCTCCCGGACGGTGAGTGGATCGATGTTTGGACGGGACGCTCCCTGGACGGCGGCCGGGAGGTGAGCCTGCCCGCCGAGCTGGACCGTCCCACCGTGCTCTGCGCCGCCGCCCACTGGCACCGCCTGGCCTCGGTGTTCGCGGACTGAGCGGACTTGCCGGTGGGGGCTGAGCCGCGGTGTTAGCCTCGAAACGTGCTTGGCGCGGGGACCACCCTCATCGACCGCTACGTGCTCGGAGACCGCCTCGGCGGCGGCGGCATGGGCGAGGTCTGGCGTGCCGACGACCTCGTCCTCGGGCGCACGGTCGCGGTCAAGGTGCTCATCCCCGCGCTCACCGAGAACGCCGCCTCCGCCCGGCGCTTCCAGAACGAGGCCAGGGCCATGGCCACGCTCCGCCACCCGGGCGTGGTCGACGTCTACGACTACGGCACCACCGAGGTGGCGGGCCGCCGCGTCAGCTTCCTCGTCATGGAGTACGTCAGCGGCGAGTCGCTCGACCGTGTCCTGCGGCGCGGCCCGCTCGGCCCGGAGGCCACCATGCGACTGGTCGCCGAGGTGGCCGGCGCGCTGGCGGCCGCCCACGCGCAGGGCATCGTGCACCGCGACGTCAAGCCGGCCAACCTCATGGTCAGGCCCGACGGCCGCGTGGCGCTCACCGACTTCGGCATCGCCCACTCCGTCTCGGCCGGGCACCTGACGGCCACCGGCACGATGCTCTGCTCGGCCGGCTACTGCGCGCCCGAGATGGCCAGCTCCAGCGACGTGACCCCGGCGGTCGACGTCTACGCGCTGGGCGTGGTCGCCTACGAGTGCCTGACCGGGCGGCTGCCGTTCCAGGGCGACACCCCCGTACAGATCATCTTCAAGCACCTCAACTCCCCGGTCCCGCCGCTGCCCGACGACGTGCCGCCGGGTGTGCGCCACGTGGTGGAGCGGGCGCTGGAGAAGGCGCCCGAGGCGCGCTGGCCGAGCGCGCCGGCGATGGCCGAGGCCGCGCGCCGCGCGCCGGACATGCCCCTCGCCCCAACGACGGCCTCACCGACGACCCCACCGGCGACCCCACCGGCGACCGTGCCTCCGATCCCGGCCCCGGCCGCGCACCCGACGGCGCCGGTCGGGATCGACGCCTCGCGCCGCCGGCGCACGCTGCGGGTGGCGCTGACCATGGCGGCGGCGGTCGCGGTGACCGCGGGCGTGGCCGGGTCCGTCTGGCTGCGGCCGGCCGAGCCCACCACCGGCACCCAGGTGGTCCAGCCGCCGACCCTCAGCGGCACCCCCGTCGATCTCGCCCCCGCCACGCCGTCGATCGTCCGGGG
>NZ_POUD01000510.1 GCF_003236395.1 Nonomuraea aridisoli
GGCCCGGTCGAGACCGTCACCACGACCCGTCCTGCCCAGACCAGGCAGGCGGAGCCCAGCCACACGCCCACCCGCACGCCGGCCCGCACGCCCAGCCGGCGCCCCACGCCGTCGCCCGGCGCGCCGTCCCCGCCCGGCGCGGTGACCGCCCGGTCGGGCCCGGGGAAGGTGACCGTGACCTTCAGCCCGTCCACCGGCGGGCAGGTGGAGCGTTACACGCTGCGGACGTCCGGCCCGGGGAAGTCCGTGCCCGAGTCGGTGGCCGCCGACGGGCCGTTCCAGTTCGAGTTCGGCGGCGGGGACTGCGCGCGCGAGTACACGTTCGTGGTGGTCGCGCACTGGGCGGGCGGCGAGGTGGAGTCCGAGCCGAGCGCCGGGGCCAAGCCGTGCGTGGCGCCCGGCTCGCCGACCGGCTTCACCGCCAAGGCCAGGAACCGGGGCGCCGACCTGAGCTGGAGCGCTCCCGAGAACGCCGCCGACGGCACCACGTACGAGCTGACCGGCGCCGTCACCAGGAGCGGCGTCCAGGGCACCTCGCTCACCGTGGACGGGCTGAAGAACGACCAGAAGCACACGTTCACCCTGAAGGCGAAGAACGCGGCCGGCGAGAGCCCCGACGTCGCCACCACCACGGTGGACCTGGCCTATCCCCGGAAGGTGTACAAGAACGCCCACAACGACCAGACCAACACGAGAATCAACTCCTGCCCGACCGGCAACTGCCAGATCGGCACCATCCCGAAGGGCGAGTACCGCGACCTCACCGTGATCTGCCAGGTCAAGGGCATGTCCGTGACCGAGACGCAGTCGGGGGAGACCAGCGTCGTCTGGGACCGGATCGAGTGGAACGGCGGCGTGGCGTACATCAGCGACACCCTGATGACCACCCCGCGAGGCGGGTTCCCCGCTCCGCCGCTGTTCGAGTGCACCGACTGAGAAGGGGACTCAGGTGACCCAGTACCACCACCCGGCGGAGGCGCCGTACGGGCAGCCGGCCGCCGGGCAGCCCGCGCAGCTGGCGGGGCAGTTCGCGCAGCGCTTCCAGCTGCTGGCCGGCAACATCGAGCGGATCATCCGCGGCAAGCGCGAGGCCGTCGAGCTGGCGCTGATCTGCCTGTTCACCGAGGGGCACCTGCTCGTGGAGGACGTGCCGGGCACCGGCAAGACCACGCTCGCCCGCTGCCTGGCGGCCAGCGTGGACGCCGAGTGGCGGCGCGTGCAGTTCACCCCCGACCTGCTGCCCAGCGACATCACCGGCGTGTCGATCTTCAACCAGGCGCACCAGAAGTTCGAGTTCCACCACGGGCCCGTCTTCGCCAACATCGTGCTCGCCGACGAGATCAACCGCGCCTCGCCGAAGACCCAGGCGGCGCTGCTGGAGGTCATGGAGGAGCGCCGCGTCACCGTCGACGCCGAGCCGCACCCGGTGCCGCGGCCGTTCCTGGTGGTGGCCACGCAGAACCCGGTCGACATGGACGGCACGTACCCGCTGCCCGAGGCGCAGCTCGACCGGTTCCTCATGAAGATCTCCGTCGGCTACCCGCACCACGCGGCGGAGGTCGAGGTGCTCAAGGGCATGCCGACGGGCCCGCAGGTCGAACGGCTGCCGGTGGTCGCGCGCGCCTCGGACGTGGCCGGGATGATCGACTTCGCCGCGCGCATCCACGTGGCCGACCCGGTCTACGACTACATCGTGGCGCTGTGCGGCGCCACCCGGACGAGCCCGCACCTGCGGCTCGGCGCCAGCCCCCGGGCCAGCCTGGCCCTGCTGCGCGCCGCGCGCGTCAAGGCCGCCGCCGCCGGCCGCCACTTCGTGGTGCCGGAGGACGTCAAGGCGCTGGCCGTGCCGGTGCTGGCGCACCGCCTGATCCTCACCCCCGAGGCGGAGCTGCGCGAGGTCACCGCCGCCGTCGTGCTCGGCGAGATCCTCGCCGGGACGCCGGTGCCCCAGGCGGCCTGATGCTGACGCCGCTGGGCTGGGGGACGCTCGCCGGTTCCGTCCTGCTGTACGCCGCGGGGTACGTCCTCGGCTATCCCGAACCCGTCGTGCTCGCCACGGGCGGCCTGCTCGCGGTCGCCCTGGCGCTGGCCTGGACCGCGCCGAGGCCCCACCTGGAGGTGCGGCGCGAGGTCACGCCGGTCAAGGTGGCGCGCGGGGACGCCGCCGTGGCCGTGCTCACCGTGGCCAACCAGGGCCGCCGCGGGCTGTCCGGGCTGCGCGCCCGGGACCGGATCGGCGACGCCGAGCACACGATCGAGCTGCCCCGGCTGCCCAGGGGAGCGGTGCGCACGGTGTCGTACCCGCTGCCGACGGAGGCGCGCGGGGAGATCCCCGTGGGGCCGCTCGTGCTCGTGCGCGCCGACCCGTTCGGGCTCGCCCGCCGCGTCCGCGCGTACGGCGCGCCCGCCACCCTGCTCGTCCGCCCCCGTACGG
>NZ_POUD01000511.1 GCF_003236395.1 Nonomuraea aridisoli
CCCACCGATTCACCCCCTTCGACCAACACACCACCTCACCCAGACGAAGATGCCATCGCGCCGGGTCAGATCGATGATCAGGGTGACGTACTCGTCCCCGGGCCGATGCGGGGGGACAACTACTCGTCGACCCCGATCGCGCGCACGCCGTCGAACCGAGTCGGGTCGATCAGAACGCGCTTCCCCTCGGCCAGGACCGCGTTCGTCGACCACCGACCAGAACACCGCCAGGCCCTCGACGACCCTAGCGACGGTCAGGTGCTGGACCACATTCCCTTCCAGCGCCCAGCACAGACCCCCAGCGCGACGCTTGGCCCGCGGCTCACCGCCCTGGACGTGTCCTGCCGCCAAAGCGCCCGCCCCCGAACCGGCAGCGGCGCACCGTAATCACCGACGTCATCGGGCACCAATCCAGCGGCCCATGCGCAAAACGCCACATGACCGCGTCCCGTGGCACTCCTTCACGCCGCAACGGCGGCACCGGCGCCAGTCTCGACGCCTACGACGCGGCAGGCAAGAACCGTCCAATCCGGCTCCACACGCTCCCCGGTTACTTCCGGCCGAGCTCATCGAGGCGGCAGAAAGGCAGTCAGGTCACGGCAGGCGCAGGTAGCGTCACCCACGTCGAGGTCTTCCAGGCGGCCAGTGTGAGAACTTCGGCCCTCGGACTTCAGCCCCTACCCGGCCGCCGCCACGCACACCGCCCACGCCCTCAACTGCGAAGAGCTACTCCAGGAGCCGACTATGGAAGACGACATCCAGCTGATCAGCGACGGCGATGGCCTGGTAGTCATCGGAAGTCCGACGGAGGTCGAACGCTTCCTCCTCTCCGAAGGACTGCCGTCGAAGGACCTCGGACTACCAAGGCTCGGATCCATCCTCAGTGCCGTGGCCGGAGCCACGCAGGCAGGTTCCGTGATCGCAGCCAATTCGGGTCGCTGGGTGAAGTTGACTGAGCAGTCCGCTCAAGCTCTCAAGAAGTCCGAGCTGATGAAGGGTTCGAGTCCGGGTGTCAGCCGCGCCGTGTTGACAGACAACGGCAAGATCAAAGGACTCCTCGAATTGGCGGGGACGCGCGGCTCGCTTCTGACCAACCCGGCACTTCTGGCTGGCGTCGCGGGACTCATGGCACAGCTCGCGATGCAGCACACCATGAACGAGATCACCGACTACCTCGCCGCGATCGACAAGAAAGTCGACGACGTGCTCCGTGCCCAGAAGGACGCGGTGTTGGCGGACATGATCGGAGCGGGCTTCGTCATCGAGGAGGCCATGGCGATCCGAGAGCAGGTGGGTCGGGTCTCCGAGGTCACGTGGTCAAAGGTGCAGACCACCTCGATGACGATCGCGCGAACCCAGGCCTACGCGTTACGCCAACTCGACTCGCTCGCCGAAAAGATGTACAAGACCAGGATCGGTGATCTCGCCAAGGCGTCCAAGGACGCAGAGTTCACAGTTCGGGAGTGGCTCGCCGTTCTGGCTCGTTGCTTCCAACTGCACGACGCGATCGCGGTGCTCGAACTCGACCGCGTGCTGGATACGTCTCCGGATGAGCTGGACCGACATCGCCTCGCACTGCGGGCTGCCCGGCAGAACCGGATGGAACTCATCTCACGGAGCACCGAGCGTCTGATGGCCCGCGTCATCGCGGCTGTCGGCACGGCCAACACGAAGGTGCTGCTGCACCCGACCGCGTCCCCAGCTGTGGTGCATTCCAGCAACCATGTCGCGATCGCCGTCGTTGACTTCCACGGGAGGCTCGGGATCGAAAGCAGTCAGCAATCATTGGACGCGAGACGATGGATGGACGCGGCCGCGGAGGCGAGGGACAAGGTGTTCGAGACGGGAGCAGAGAGCATCAATACCGCCAGACGCCTCGGTAACGAGACCTTCGACCGAGCCAGAACGGTGTCAGGCAAGCTCTCCAACGGGATTACAGGGCGGGTGCTCCGTCGGCGCGGGGACGATGAGGAACGCGACGACGAAGGCTGAGACGCCGGCACAACCGCCCCGGCGGCGGGCTGTTCGCTGCTGGAGACCGGCGGATTCGGCCCCCAGCTGCACCCTCAATTGCGATGGGCTCCGAACCGCTCAACCCCAGAAACACAGAACGGGCCCCACCAACGTGAAGCGAACCAACACCAGACCCGGTCACCCGCAACCACAAAACAGTCACCCAGGAAACGCAAAAAGGGAGGGGCCCGACACCCACAGGCGTCGAAACCCCTCCCACAAAAGATTGTCCGGCGGTGACCTACTCTCCCACACCCTCCCGAGTGCAGTACCATCGGCGCAGAGAAGCTTAACTTCCGGGTTCGGAATGTAACCGGGTGTTTCCTTCCCGCCATAACCGCCGTAACCCTCCGAAACACACAAGCACCGCTTG
>NZ_POUD01000512.1 GCF_003236395.1 Nonomuraea aridisoli
GTTTTTGGGTGGGGCGGTGGAGGGGTTGCATGTTGACGGCGTTTGGGGGATATCGGGCGGAATGGTGAGAGTCAAGCCCGTAAGACACGCTTGATGACGCGTTTGCTTGCTCGTGACCTGTTCGACGCATAACCTCGACGGCAGTGAGGAGTTACTCCGCGCAGTGCGGATTGCCATACCGGTGAACGACGGACGAACAAGCTTGGGTGATCGAGGCAGGCGAGGTGTCGGATTTCGAGGCCGACACCCGGTCGGCCTTGGCTTGACACGATCCCGGCGATGACGCCGACCGGGTTGTCCGCGGCGCGTCTGTGACCCCTCCTGTTTTGTGGCCGCGTTATGAGGTGTTGACGACGCGAGGAGGGCGGGGCGCACATGGGGCCGCTGGTCGTGGTGCTGATGGTGGCGGTGCTCGTGCTCGCGTTCGGGATGGTCGCCGCGCTCCTCGTCGTCGTACGACGCACTTCGGGCGGCCTGCCCCGCGCCGCCAAGCCGAGCCCTGAGCAGCTGCAGGCCGTACAGGACGAGCTCGAGCAGGCGCGTGAGGAGGCGCGCGAGATCCGCACCAAGGCGGAGACCGACGCCGAGGAGATCCTGCGCAGGTCGGAGGCGGCGGCCGAGAGCGCCGCGCAGATGCGGCGGGAGGTCGAGGAGGAGGCGCGCATCCTCAAGTCCGAGCTCAAGGAGCTGCGCACCGACCTCGAACGCCGCGAGGCCCGCCTGGCCGAGCGCGAGCAGCGGCTCGATGAGGAGGCCAGGCGGCAGGCCGAGCGCGACAGGAAGCTCGCCGAGACCGAGATCGAGCTGGCGGGCCGCCGCGAGGAGCTGCTGCAGGCCGAGGACGAGCGCCGGGCCGTCCTGGAACGGGTCGCCGGTCTCACCGCCGAGCAGGCCAAGGCCGAGCTGGTCAAGGAGATCGAGAACCAGGCCAAGCGCGAGGCCGCGCTGATCGTCAGGGAGATCGAAGGCGACGCCCGCAAGGAGGGCGAGAAGCGGGCCACGAAGATCGTGACGCTGGCCGTGCAGCGGCTCGCGGCCGAGCAGACGGCCGAGTCCGTGGTCAGCGTGCTCCACCTGCCGGGCGACGAGATGAAGGGCCGAATCATCGGGCGTGAGGGGCGTAACATCCGCGCGTTCGAGTCCACGACCGGGGTGAACCTCATCATCGACGACACCCCGGAAGCGGTGCTGTTGTCCTGTTTCGACCCGGTGCGGAGGGAGACGGCGCGGCTCACGCTGGAGAAGCTGGTGCTCGACGGCCGCATCCACCCGCAGCGCATCGAGGAGGCCCACGTCCGCAGCCGCCAGGAGGTGCAGGACCTGTGCGCGCGGGCCGGTGAGGACGCCCTCGTCGAGCTGGGCATCACCGACATGCACCCGGAGCTGACGCTGCTGCTCGGTCAGCTGCGCTACCGCACCTCGTACGGGCAGAACGTGCTCAAGCACCTCATCGAGTCCGCCCACATCGCCGGCATCATGGCCGCGGAGCTGAAGTTGAACCCGACGCTGCTCAAGCGTTGCGCCCTGCTCCACGACATCGGCAAGGCGCTCACCCACGAGGTGGAGGGCAGCCACGCGCTGATCGGCGCGGAGATCGCCCGCCGCTACGGCGAGGAAGAAGACGTCGTGCACGCCATCGAGGCGCACCACAACGAGGTCGAGGTCCGCACGGTCGAGGCGGTGCTCACGCAGGCGGCCGACGCGATCAGCGGCAGCCGTCCGGGGGCGCGGCGGGAGTCCCTGGAGGCCTACGTCAAGCGCCTGGAGCGGCTGGAGCAGATCGCGCAGTCGTACGAGGGCGTGGAGAAGGTGTTCGCCATGCAGGCCGGGCGGGAGATCCGCGTCATGGTCAAGCCTGACGCGATCGACGACATCCAGGCCCAGGTGATCGCCCGTGACGTGGCCAAGCAGGTGGAGGAGGAGCTCACCTATCCGGGGCAGATCCGGATCACGGTGGTGCGGGAGTCGCGGGCGACCGAGTTCGCCCGGTAGTCACCAGGTGAGTTCGGGGCTCTCGAAGCCGCCGCCGAACGCGGTCGCGGTGCGGAGCTTCCAGCGTTGCCGGGCGACGTACGGGATGCCGCGCGGCGCGGTGACCTCGTACCAGCCGCAGACCTCCATTTCGCCCTCGTAGGCGAAACGCATGTCGTGGCAGCGCAGCGGGGTGGTGACCGTGCGGTTCGCCTGGGAGTCGTACAGCTCGATCGACAGGTCGACGGACGTGCCGACCTTGCCCTTGGCGCGGGCCTGGATGTAGGCGCGTTCGCCGACGACCTTCAGGCAGGGGCTCATCGTCAGGCCGTCCTTGGGCGGCGACCAGGTCCGGCAGCCCACGCGTTCGGGGGCCGAGGGAGGGCTCGGCTTGAGGGTGACCGCGGGGG
>NZ_POUD01000513.1 GCF_003236395.1 Nonomuraea aridisoli
GTTCGGTGACGACGCGCATGCCGCCGCGTACGGTGGCGGGCGCTTCGCCGTGGTGCCGGTGCCGAGCGGCGGGCGGCGGGTGCGGGCCCGCGGGCACGATCCGGTGGGGCGGCTCGCGGGAATGGTCGCGCGGCGGCTGCGGGGGCTCGGGCTGGACGCCGTGGAGTGGCCGGCGCTGCGGCAGGTGCGCGGGGTGGCCGACCAGGCGGGGCTGAGCTCCGCCGAGAGGGCCGCCAATCTCGCGGGGTCACTCCGGGTACGCCAGGGCGCGAAAGTGCCTCCAGCGCCGGTTTCACTGCTCGTGGATGACATTGTGACGACCGGCGCCACCCTGGCCGAGGCCGCCGGGGCGCTGCGGGCGACGGGCGTCGCCGTCCCGCTCGCGGTCACCGTCGGAGCGACACGCCGAAGATCTGCGAAGACATTACGGTGACCGTGCGTTAAATCGGGCCCCTGTCACGACTCTGGCCCACAGGTCACATGTCTCTACCCCCGTACGCGCACCGCCGCTGGTGAGCGCCCGGGAAACAGGCCCCCACAAGGGGCGCCCCCCGGTTGAACCACGCATGGGAAGGCGCTTACCGCCTCCGGGGAAATCACGGAAAGTGATCCTTCCACCGATCCCCCGGCTGACATTCGCCCTGGATGCGGATAGCGTTCTGACATGGCACCCGTTCGGGTCCGTGGTTGCGCAGGGTCGGGGTCCCCGGCTCTGCTAGCCGATGCCAGCCGCAGGCGAAACGGTCCACGTAAGGCGACTCTTTGTCGACCGATCACGGTGCGGCTTAGGGGTAAGTCCTGCCTTCCCGGGGGTCCAGATGTCCCCCGTCAGAAGAGAAGGGCAGTAGTGGCATCAGAGCTGCGAAATCCTCAGCAGGCGGATGTGGGGTCGAAGACCAGGTCGGCCGGACGGGTGCCATCAGAGATCCCGGTGACCCCGAGTCGGAAGAGGGGAACGGTGAGAGATAGGCAGACAGAACACCCCGCCCGGCGCGCAGGTGGTCGGGCGCTCTTGCTCAGTCGTTAGACGAAGGGGGGCTGTTGCATGGACATCATCGTCAAGGGCCGGCACACAGGTGTGAGTGATCGGTTCCGAGACCACGTGACGACCAAGCTGGCCAGGATCGAACGTCTGGACAACAAAATCATCCGAGTCGACGTGGAGGTTTCGAAGGAACGCAACCCGCGACTCGCCGACCAGCGCGAGCGCGTAGAGCTCACCATCCATTGCAAGGGGCCGGCGATCCGCGCCGAAGCCTCTGCCGACGACCGGTTCGCAGCCCTCGACCTCGCCCTCGACAAGCTCGAAGGCCGCCTGCGCAGGCTGGCCGACCGGCGCAAGGTCCACCACGGCAACCACTGCCCGCCCTCGCTGGCGGAGATCACCGCGACGCTTCCGGCCGCCGCCGGCCCGACGCCCCGCACCGAGCCCGCCGTCCCCCAGCAGGCGGAGCCTGACGAGGACGAGTACCAGCAGAAGAACGACCAGCTCTACGACGACATCGTCCCGATCGAGATGGACGGCGAGGGGCCGCTCATCGTCAGGGAGAAGTTCCACCGAGCCGAACCCATGACGATCGACCAAGCCCTCCTCGAGATGGAGCTGGTCGGCCACGACTTCTATCTCTTCCGTGACAAGGAGAGCGGCCAGCCCTGCGTCGTCTACAACAGACGCGGGTACAACTACGGCGTGCTGAGGCTCGTAGAGCCCTGATCGCGCGCTGAAAGATCTTCTCGACCACCCGAGAACCGCGGGCACGTGCCATCATGGCGGTTCAACGGCTCTGGCCCCCGACGAGGAGGAGACGTGAGCGAGCTCAGTCAGGTTCAGGTGAGCGAGCGAAGCGAGGGAACGACTGTCGCGAGGCGGATCAAGGAGGCCTCGTGAGCGAGTCTGGCGAGTCCCGCACGCCGGCCGACGAGCCGATCCGCGTCATGATCGTTGACGATCATGAGCTGATCCGGCGGAGCCTGGCGTTGGCGCTGGCCGCCGAGCCCGACATCGAGGTGGTCGGTGAGGCGAGCGACGGGCATGAGGCGGTCGAACTGGCCGACCGCCTCATGCCGGACGTCGCCCTCATGGATGTGCGCATGCCCCGGCGGGACGGCATCGAGGCGACGAAGGGCATCAAAGCCTCCGTCCCCAGCACCCGCATCATCATGCTGACGGTGAGCGACGAGGAGGAAGACCTCTTCGAGGCCATCAAGGCGGGAGCGACCGGCTACCTGCTGAAGGACGTCCAGATCAACGACGTCCCGGCCGCGGTCCGCGGCGTGCACGAAGGCCAGTCGTTAATCAACCCGGCGATGGCGGCGAAGCTCATCAACGAGTTCGCCTCCATGAGCCGCAAGGAGGCCGAACGCCCGCCCCAGCTC
>NZ_POUD01000514.1 GCF_003236395.1 Nonomuraea aridisoli
GCGTGGGGCAGGGTGCCCTGGGGGCCGGGGCGGGGTGCGGTCGAGGCCGGGCCGGCGGCCAGGGTGGCGAGCCGGCGTTGGCGCATCACGTGCCTGACCAGATCGCGCACCCAGTCCCGGTCCGTACGCAGGCGCAGGTGGGTGACACCGGCCCGGCGCAGCGCCTGGCCGATCGTCTCGCGCTGCGCCGCCGCCGCCTCGGCGTAGCGGCGGCGCAGCCGGGCGTTGCCGGTGGCGACCTCGCGCCGCCGCCCCGTCTCCGGGTCGATCAGCGTGAGGATGCCCACGTCCGGCAGGGTCAGCTCGCGCGGGTCGACCACCTCGACCGCCAGCACCTGGTGGCGTGCGGTGAGCTTGCGCAGCGGCAGCTCCCACGTCTGCGGCTCGTCGAGGAAGTCCGACACGACCAGCACCAGGCCGCGCCGCCGGACGACCCGGCCCAGCTGCTCGGCCGCCACGCCGAGCAGCGGCTCGGCCACCCCCGGCGGGGTGCGCGGCAGCGCGAACGCCGCCTGCAGCAGCGCCATCAGGTGCGGCCGGCCCGTCCGGGCGGGCAACGTCCTGACGCCGCCGCCGTGCAGCAGGTGGGCGCCGATCCGGTTGCCGGTGCGCTGGGTGAGGAAGCCGACCGCGGCCATCGCCGCGAGGGCCAGCTCCCGCTTCTCCATCGCCGCGGTGCCGAAGTCCATGCTGGCGCTGGCGTCGAGCAGCGCCCAGATCTCCAGCTCCCGGTCGGCGACCATGTCGCGCACGTGCGGCTCGTTGGTACGCGCGGTGACGTTCCAGTCCATCCGCCGCACGTCGTCCCCCGGCTGGTACGGCCGGGACTCCGCCGGTTCGCTCCCGGGACCTGGCACCAGGCCGAGATGCTCGCCCTGGAGCAGTCCATCCAGTCTCCTCGTGATCGTCAGCTCGAGCCGCCGCAGCGCGGGCTCGGCCATCAGGTACGACCTCATGCCACGATCTCCTGACGCACGGTCTCCTGCTGCGGGGCGATGACCGGCAGCGGCACGGCGTTCAGCACCCGGTCCACGACCTGCCGGGGCATGATCCCGTCGGCCAGCGCGTCGAACGACAACACCAGCCGGTGGGCCATCACGTCGTGGGCCAGGTCCCGGACGTCCTCCGGCAGCACGTAGCCGCGGCCCCGCATGAGAGCCAGCGCCCGGCCGGCCGCGAGCAGGCCGAGCGTGGCGCGCGGGCTGGCGCCGAAGGCCAGCAGCCGCCGTACGTCGGGCACGCCGTGGCGCTCGGGCTCGCGGGTGGCGTACACCAGGCGGACGGCGTACTCGGCGACCGCGTGGTGCACGAAGACCTCCTCGGCCCGGCGCTGAAGCATGACGACCTGCGCCGGGTCGAGGATGCTCTGGGGCTGCGGCGGGTCGACGCTCATGCGGTAGACGATCGCCAGCTCCTCCGATTCGCTGGGATAGTCGACGTCGATCTTCATGAGGAAGCGGTCCCGCTGTGCCTCGGGCAGGTGGTAGACGCCCTCCGACTCGATCGGGTTCTGCGTGGCCAGCACCAGGAACGGCCGTGGCACGGCATGGGTGACGCCGCCGATGCTGACCTGCCGCTCGGCCATGATCTCCAGCAGGGCGGACTGCACCTTCGCGGGCGCCCGGTTGATCTCGTCGGCGAGCAGCAGGTTGACCATGACCGGCCCGAGTTCGACGTCGAACGTCTCGGTGGAGGGCCGGTAGATCCTGGTGCCGACGATGTCGGCGGGCACCAGGTCGGGCGTGAACTGGATGCGGGCGAACGTGCCGCCGACCACCGTGGCCATGGTCTCGGCGGCCAGGGTCTTCGCGATGCCGGGCACGCCCTCGAGCAGGCAGTGACCCTTGGCGATGACCGCCACAAGCAGCCGTTCGACCATGTGGTCCTGTCCGACGATCACCCGCTTGACCTCGAACAGGGCACGTTCGAGCAGTGCCGGGTCGGTCATGGCTGCACGTCCTTCTGGGGGCAGTCGTCCACGACCACCCGTAGCTCCAGGGCGGTCGGCTGGGGATCGGCGTACGCGGCCCCGCCTGTCAGGAGCAGGGCGCCGGCGGCCAGCAGACCTAGAGCGAAACGCGATCTACGCATGGATTCCTCGTCCCTCGTATCGGCTTACGAGGAATTTCAGCAAGAGACCGCGAAAACCCGCGTAACCGCCACCTTTACACGGTTTTTCGGTGAACGGGGATATTCCTCCGGCATGACGCCCATCCAGCGCTATCTCGCCGAAGAAGTCGCCCTCGACCACGTGGACGGCCTGATCTCCCGCCGCGAGGCCCTGCGGCGACTGGGCCTGCTCGGGCTCGGGCTTCCCGCCGCCACCGCCCTGCTCACCGCCTGCGGCGCCTCCCCGGACCC
>NZ_POUD01000515.1 GCF_003236395.1 Nonomuraea aridisoli
GTACCTGGCCGACCGGGCGGCCGCGCGGGCGACGGACGGTCGGGTGGCGCTGGGGGAGGGGGTTTCGTGATCGATCTCGACGGGCTGGAGACGCGGCCCGCGCAGACCTGGGGCGCGTTGCGGCTGGTGCCGCTCGTGCGTCGCGAACCCATCGTCGACCTGCGCCTGCACGCCAAGGTGTACGGCGACGAGCCCTCCGTGGTGCTCCTGCCGGACCGTACCGTCTACACCGCGTACGTGCCGCACGCCTTCGTCGCGTCCTGGACCGGCGACGGCGGCCCGGCGGCGGCGTACGGGACGCAGCTCGGCCGGCCGCTGCGGCGGGTGCCCGTCCGGCTGCGGCGCAGGATGGCCCGGCGGGCGGACCGGAACCGGCTCAGGTTCCTGCCGCTGCACCTGGCCGTCGAGGGGTTCCTCGCGCTGCACTTCGGCGGGCCGGAGATCGCGTGGGAGGAGTGGTCGCGCCGGGCGGTCTCGCGCGGGCTGTCCCCCAGGGCCGAGGACGCGTACACGGGGGCGCAGGTGCGCGGGCTGGACGACGCGCTCAAGGTCTTCGAGATCCACCCGGGGCAGTGCGGGCTGCTGCTGTACGCCGCCGACGCACTGGCCGGCGCGTTCGTGGTGCCGCATCCGGAGGACTACCGGGCGCTGCACCCGACGCTCGTCCGCGACCTGTACGGCGAGCTGGTCTACGAGTACGCCCTGCTCCACCCCGCCAGGGACTTCCCCGCCGTGATCGACGACGCGGCGGTCTCCTCGCTCGCCGACCTGCGGGCCGAGGCCGAGCGGCACGAGCGGGAGTGGGCCGGCTTCCACGACTCCGTGATGGCCGCCGGGCTCCTCCGCGCCCCCGAACGGGTGGAGGAGGTCTACCGGATGGGCCGGTTCACGCTGAGCCGGTTCCTGCCGTCGTTCGAGCGGAAGGGCGACAACCACATCGGGGAGACGATCACCGACGAGGAGGGTCGCCTGGCGTACCTGAAGACGTTCCGGTTGTCGGAGGCGCAGAGCCGGCGCGGCCACCTGCTGAGCGTGCTGTCCGCGCACGGGTGGAGCCTGCCCGGGGCGGCCGCCGCGCTGGGGATCGACGTGGCGGCGCTCGGGATGCGCCTGGAGCGGGCCGGGTTCGGATACCTGCTGCGGCAGGACGTCCTCGACCGGTACCGGGCTAGTGGTGGTGACCGGCGTACTCGTCGAGGCGGCGGAACATCGCCGCCAGCATGAGCGGGAACATCGCCACGTGCGAGACCAGCATCAGCCCGTCGGCGTCGATGACGCCGAACCACAGCAGCGGGAAGAGCGGCACGACCGGGGCGAACATCACCGCGCACATCTCCAGCGTCGGCGCCCAGCCGTGCCCGCGGAAGCGCATCCACGCGGCCATGCCGACGGACATGTGGAAGGCCATCACCAGGTACCAGAGCTCGGGCTGCTCCGCGTGCGAGACGCCGAGCCCGACGGCGGACTGCAACATGCCGAGGCCGAACATCCCGGCGAACATCGCGATGATCATCTCGACGTAGTGGAGGGCGAATCTGCCCCAGCGGCGGCCTGATCTCGTGGTCGTCGTCATGGTTACGACTGTGGCCGGGGAGGGCCGTCCCGGCCAGGGGCGGCGGGCGGGAGGTCCGAAAACGTGGGCACTTCGTCCGTCCCCACCATGGTCGCCGGTCGGCTGATCGGTCAAAGGGGGCGAACGTGGCTAATGTGTCTCGCGATGGACGGCGATCGGGTCATAGGCGGGTACGTGCTGCGGCGCCTGCTCGGCCGGGGCGGCATGGGCGAGGTGCACCTCGCGACCACGCCCACCGGGGGCCTGGCCGCCGTCAAGGTCATCGCTCCGGCGGCGGCCCGGGATCCGGCGTTCCGGCGGCGCTTCGAACGTGAGGTGGCGGCGGCGTGGCGGGTCGCCCGGTTCTGCACCGCGCCGGTCATCGACGCCGGGATCGACGGGGACGTCGCCTACCTCGTCACCGAGTACGTCAAAGGGCCCGACCTGGCACAGGCCGTACGCGAGCGGGGGCCGCTGTCCGGGGGGAACCTGGAGGCGCTGGCGGTGGGCATCGCGACCGCGCTGAGCGCCATCCACGGGGCCGGGGTGATCCACCGCGATCTGAAGCCGTCGAACGTGCTGCTCTCGCCGCTCGGACCCCGGGTGATCGACTTCGGCATCGCGCGGCTCGCAGGGCACGACGAGGCGACCGGTCAGGGGATCGTCGGGACGCCCGCGTTCATGGCGCCCGAGCAGGTGCGCGGAGAGCCGCTCACGCCGGCCGCCGACGTGTTCGCGTGGGGCGGGTTGATCGCGTACGCGGGGAC
>NZ_POUD01000516.1 GCF_003236395.1 Nonomuraea aridisoli
CCCAAAGGCCCACCCTCACCCCACACCGCTCTCGATCAGGGGCGCGACACAGGCACGCCCCCACCCGGAGGCGAGGTGCGCAGGGGTACGGGCGGGATGGTCGCCGGTGGGCCGGCCGTCCCGCCGCTCGGTTGGAATCCTCTTGGGCTGGGGTGCGGCGCAGGTGTGCCCTCGCCCGGGGGCCGGCGGCAAGCGTGACATTCCGCGAGAGACGCCCGGACGCGCAGGCGACTCGCCACAGGACCACGGTCACCTGGAGGGCCCGCCAGCTCCAAGGAACAGCCCCGGGAGCGCATCGAACGCCGTCGGCCCGGCCCACCCCCCTTACCCCTTTCAAGGGACAGAACCCCTGAGTACGAGGGGGTGGAGATGGGCGTAAAGCGGACCCCACCCCTTCCCACAGGACTTGAGCGCGGGTGGGTGTGGATGGGCGCGAAGTGGACCCCCACGCCTTCCGAAGGGGCGGAACTCCTGAGTACGGGTGAGTGGGGAGAGACGTGCAGTGGACCCCCGCCTCTTCACAGGGATGGAATTCCTGAGTACTGGTGGGCGTGCAGCGGACCCCCGTCCCCCTTCCGAAGGGACGGAAGGGGGACGGGTGAAGCTGACCCCATCCCTTCCGAAGGGGTGGAAGTCCTGGTCAGGGGCGGGGTGGGGAGTCAGGGGCGTTCGATGCAGATGCTGATGTGAGGGGTGTCGTCGCCCTCGAACGTGAACTCCTCCACCAGCCGCAGGAGGCCGTCGTCGCCGGTCTCGATGCGGCTGGTGCTGCGGCCTCCGGCCTTGCCGCCGGCAACGAGGGCGTGTGCGTACGAGATGGTCACCTGGTCGCCGTCGCGGGTGCCGACGAAGCGGCCGTGGGTCACGGTGTCACCGGTGTAGGCGCCCCACACCACCTCGTCGCGTTCCCAGTAGTCGAACTCCGTGGGACTGTCGGGGTTCACCGTGCTCGAGGTCGAGCTCACCATCACGAATTTACGGCCGTTGAGATTCACGCCGTCCATGGTCCCGATATTTCCGAAATATCAGCGATCGACTGGACATTTTGTGAGGTGCGCTTGTCAGCGCCCGCAATCCGTCCAGCCCGGCCCGGGGGTGGAGGCCGCCCGGCGGCGGCTCGGTCCATCAAACGGCCCGAGGGCGTGATCCTTGCCCTGGACTTTACCGTTCCCGACCTGACGCCATCATTGCGCTGCGTGATAGTAATGTGACGCTACGTATCGACAACAGTTTCGGGAGATTTTCATGGTGGCGTACACGCTCTCGATCGTGGCGGCGGTGGGCGTGGTGGCGCTCACCGCGCTGGCGTTCAGGGGGGTGAGGAAAGCGGGCGACGACCGCGACCCCGGCGGCCCTTCCGCCTCGCACGCGGGGGCGATGTTGTCGGCCATGTTCCTGCTGGTGTTCGCCATCGCGGTCATCGTGCCGTGGACGACCGCCGACGCCGCGCGCCTCAACACCCACGCTGAGAGCCAGGCGGCGGTGGACGCCTACTGGGCCGCCTCGGAGCTGCCCGACACCGCCTCCCAGGAGGTGCGCAAGGGGCTGCAGGACTACCTGACGTTCGTGGTGCGCGACGAGTGGCCGCTCATGGCCGAGGGCAAGATGCACCCGGTCGGCGCCGAACGGCTCGACGACCTGCGCGCCCGGGTCCACGCGCTTGAGCCGGGCGACAACCAGGAGGAGGACGCCAAGGCCGGCGTCCTGCACCACCTCGGCGCCCTCTCCACCGCCCGTGCCCTGCGCACCGCCGACGCCGCCGCGACCCCGCCCGCCGGGCTGCTCCACCTGACGGTCCTGACCGGCCTGCTGGTCGTCGTCTTCCCCTTCCTCGCCGGGGCCAGGCCGCGCGGGCTCGCGATCCTGCCTCTGGTGGCGACGGCGGGGCTGCTCGGGTTCGGCATCTACCTGTCATGGGACATCTCGCACGTCTTCACCGGCCCGCTGGCGGTCGGGCCGGAGGCGTTCCGAGGGGCGCTGGAGGACTTCGCCCGGATCGCCGGGGGGATGTGACGGTGGGGGCCAGACGCGCGCCGCTCCTCCTGATCACCGTCCTGCTCGCTCTCATCGCCACCGGCCCCGCCGCCGCCCACACCCCGCCCCGGCCCGATGACCGGCGGGGCGACCGGCTCCAAGGCACGACGGGCCGGAACGCGCGGCCCGCGCAGGCGCCGAAGAGTGCGGCCTGGGCGCCGGCGCCGCCGGTGCGGCGGCCTGGAGGCGCCGCGCGGGTCCCGGTGCCACCGGATCGGGTGCCCCGGAAGGCCGCCGCCGAGGTGCCGGTGACGTCGAGCCGGGTGCCCGGGAGGGT
>NZ_POUD01000517.1 GCF_003236395.1 Nonomuraea aridisoli
ACCTCCCACCGCTCCCCCAGCCGCACGCTCCGAGGCACCGCCGCCACCGGCCTGTTCGATGATCTGCGCCTGGCCGCCGTCCATGCCGGACCTCACCGTCGCGCACGCGCGTACGGAACAAACGCGCCGTAGTGCAGAGGACTGCTGACAATCCGGTGCTTCACAGTCCTCTGCACAGAGCCGCGAATGCCCAGGACGTCCGTGCACGCGACTTCAGAAAGTGACAGTGCTGGCATTCAGCCCCACCCGGCTGGTCGCCGTCGCGGCGACGGCACCGGGTCGAGGTAACGCTTCATCTGCGGCGGGTACGGCGATCGCCGACCCACAGCGTGTCGTGGCCAAGGTCCTCGATCCCGCGGCAGAACGCGCTGCGGCAGGCGGAGCTGCTGATAGCGGCCCGGCTATGGGAATGTGAGACCAAGCGTCATTGGCGAGTCCTTCCGGTGATCCGTCAACCGTTTGCTCAGACGGGAAGTTCGGTGACGCTGAGGGCGAAGTCCAAGTTCCCCACCCCGTGGTTGGCGAGGCCCACCGTGACCACGCCCGCTCCCTCCAGCCAGTGCGCCATTTTCAGGCCGCCGACGTCCAGCGGGCGTAGCCCGAGGCTCTCGACGAACGCCTCCACACTTGCCTTGGCCTGCGCATTATCGCCGGCGATGAAGACGTCGGGCCGACCCTTCTCCAGGACATGACGGAAGATGGTGTTGAACGCCTTCACCACGCTGGCGCTGGCCGGGGCCGCCTTGGCGACTTCCTGCGCGATCGAGGTCTCCTCGCGGTGGGCAAGCCCGTCGAACGTGGAGTTGAAGGGATTGCTGATGTCGACGATGACCTTGCCCGCGAGAGCGTCTCCGTACTGGGCGACGACCGGCACGACGCCGTCGTACAACAGGGCCACGATGACGATGTCCCCGGCCGGGGCGGTGCCCCATTCTCCTGTCGTGGCGCCGCCGCCGAGAGCCTTGGCCAGGTCAGCGGCCTTGGACTGATCGCGGCCCATGACCTCGACGGTGTTGCCGCCCGCTACCGCCCGCGCGCCGATGGTGCGGGCCATGTTCCCGGTGCCGATGATGCTGATGTTGCTCATGAGATGTCCTGCCCTGGTTGTGCGTTGTCCGGCTCAGATGGCGGTGGTGCCGCCGTCGACGACGAGTTCCATGCCGTTGACATAGCTGGAGTCGTCGGAGGCGAGGAAGAGGGCGGCGGTGGCGATTTCGTCGGGGCGGCCCATCTGGCCGCGGGGGATGAGGGACTCGAACTGGCGCTTGGTGGCCTCGTCGAAGAGTTCTTCCTGCTTGGCGGTGGCGACCTGGCCGGGGGTCAGGACGTTGACGCGGATGCGGCGGTCCTTGAGCTCGTTGAGCCAGACGCGGGCCCAGGCCTGCTGGACGGCCTTGCTGCCGGCGTAGACGCTCCAGCCGGGGAAGGCGCCGAGGGAGGCGTTGGAGCCGGTCATGAGGATGGAGCCGCCGTCGTTGAAGAGCGGGAGGGCCTTCTGGACGGTGAACAGGGTGCCGCGGGCGTTGAGCCCGAACCAGGTGTCGAACTGGGCCTCGGTGATCTCGCCGAGCAGGGCGGGCTCGCCCCCTCCGGCGCTGGCCCACAGCACGTCGAGGCTGCCCTTCTCCCGCTTGACGGTGTCGTACAGGCGGTCCAGGTCGTCCAGGTCGGCGGCGTCGCCCTGGACGCCGGTGACGTTGCGGCCGATCTGCTTCACGGCCTCGTCCAGGGCGTCCTGGCGGCGGCCGGTGATGAAGACGTGCGCTCCCTCGTCGACGAACAGCTTCGCGCCGGCAAGCGCCATGCCGGTGGTGCCGCCGGTGATGACCGCTACCTTGCCGTCAAGCTTTCCCATGTTGCTCCTTAGGTCGGTGGTGCCGTGCGCACCTGGGATGACGGCGTTATGTACACCGTTCTGTGTGCTTACGGTACGGGGCGCGCGGCCGGGGCGCAAACTATGTACACCGATCGTTACCCAGCTCGGGTACCATGGACCCGTGACGGAGTTGGAGAAGGGCCCCCAGGGCCGCCGCCGCGGCCGGGGCGCCCGCGAGCGCATCCTCAGCGCGTCCCAGCAGCTGTTCCGCGAGCAGGGCATCAACCGCACCGGCATGGACCAGCTCTGCGCGGCTGCCCAGGTGTCCAAGCGCACGGCCTACCAGCACTTCACCGGCAAGGACGAACTCGTCACCGAGTACCTGCGCCGGTTCGACCCCTCCGTTCTGTCCGGCGTGTTCGACCGCACCGACCTCACGCCCCGCGAACGGCTCCTCGCCGCCTTCGACATCCCCCCCACC
>NZ_POUD01000518.1 GCF_003236395.1 Nonomuraea aridisoli
GGGTGGTGTGGCGGGCACGCCGGTGCGGCCGAGGTCGGCGCGGCGGCCTGCGGCGGCGCCGTCGCGGTAGCCGGTGCCGCTCGTCCGTGGCACGCTGAGGCGGATCTTCGGGTAGCGGGCGGCGACCGCGCGGTCCACCTCGGCGCGGCGGTCGGCGAGGACGAGCGCGACGCCGGTGGCCCCGGTCTCGGCGCGTGACTCGGCCTCGGCGCGTGACTCTGCGGCGCACAGCAGGCGGTGGACCTCGTCGGCGAACCCCAACAGCCACGACCTGCGGTACGCCCGCACGGCCGTGACGCCCTCGGGCGGCTCCGCCCTGGCCAGCCCCGAGGCCATCTGCAGCAGCAGCGACGTGGCCAGCAGCTCGGCCCGCTCCAGGTCGGCGGCGAAGCCGAAGACGTGCACCCGCTGCCCGCCGTCGGCCCGGCCGAGCAGCAGCGGCCGGCAGCGCACGGCCTGGGCGACCAGGCTGACCAGGCGGGCCTTCTCCCTGGCCCACGGCCCGGGCAGGGTGACGACGCGGTCGCCGGGCGTCTGAAGGGCGCCCTCGGGGGGCAGCGCCTCGATGCCGTACTTGGCCATCAGGGCGGAGGCCGCCGCCATGAACGCCGCCCGCTCGTGCTCGTTGTCGGTGCGTTCGGCCTTGGCCAGCAGTTTCCTGACGCGTTCGAGCGTGCGCTCCCGCAACCGTGCTCCCCCTACGACTTGCCGCTCAGCACCCGCCCGTCGTCGTCGAGGGCCGGGAAGGCGCCGGTGTCCACGATGCCGTGCTGGTGGTACAGCGCCTCGATGAGGGCGTGGGCCTGCGGCTCCAGCTTCCACAGGGCACGATACTCGCGCGCCGTGGCCAGCGAGATGCCGATCTCCTGGGCGATGTCGACCGTGCGCGGCACGATGCCCTTGGCGATCTGGCGGTCCCAGTACTCCCGCGCGGCCCGCATCAGCGCCGCCCGCTCGGCCGTGCTGACGACCTGCGGGGTGGTGTCGAGCACCACGGCGTCCTCGTCCTCGTCGCGGACGAGCTCGGCGAGCGCGGGCGGCAGCGCCGGGCGGGCCGGCACCGGGTTGGGGTCGGACTCCCACGGCACGCGCGGGTCGGCGTCGATGAGGGCGGAGGTGTTGTACAGGGCGGCGATCTGGGCCAGCAGCGCCTCCTGGCGGGCCGGGTCGACGGCCAGGCCGGTGTGCTCGACGGCCTGGTCCATGGCCTTGTCGAGCTTGGCCAGCGCGTGGCGCAGCTTGCGTTCGGAGGCGCCGTTCTCGCGCAGCGCCTTGGCGCGCTTGGCGGCCAGCGCGACCCTGGTGAGCCTGCGGTGGGCGTCGACCTCGCTGGCCGTGCGGTCGCTGACCTCGGCCAGGCCCAGCCTGACGAGCAGCCGCTCGGGGGTCAGGCGCCAGTTGATGCGGCCGGTGCCGCGGATGCGGTGGCGTTCGATGGCCATGCCGCGCTCCCACAGCCAGGCGGCGACCAGCGGGGCGGCGAGGCGGAAGACGGCCTCGGCCAGGCTGCGCGCGTCCATGCTGGACAGCACGGCGGTCAGGCAGGTCAGCGCCCACACGGCGATGCCGTCGATGCCGGCGGAGAAGTTCTCGCGCATGTTGCGGCGGGCGCGTACGGCGGAGGTGATGATCGCGACCTCGATGAACGCGAACAGCAGCAGCCGCAGCGGACCGTCGAGGCCGAGCACGTCGCCGGAGAAGCGCCACATGCCCTGCGCGGAGACGCCCGTGGCGATGGAGGCGGCCACGATGGTGAGCACGTCCTCGATGGGACGGGGGGCGACGTACCTGGTGAACAGCCACGACAGGGCGCGCCAGACGACTCGCAGCGCCAGGAGCGCCAGGGCGAGCCCGGCCAGGCCCAGCAGCGCGATGACGGCCGTGGCGAGCGGCTTCTCGGTGACGAAGACTGTTATTTCCTCTAATGTCGGCATCTGTCACTATCCGTGAGGCTCGAACTCCGGCTCTATGCGACGAGATCATCGCAGAACGTCGCCATCTTGTACGCCAAACACCATCCGCTGTCCCTTTTCTCCCACCTTTCCCTGCTGTTCAGGCATCCTGACCGACCTTGTCGGCAGCGGGGCTGACGTCCGGGTGACAGGCGTGCTACCGCCCGGCCGGACGGGCGGGTCCGGGCGCACAATGGGACGCGAGGAGGTCACCGTGAGCAAGCGATCGCGCAGACGCCGTGCTCTTCCCAGCGGCGCCCCCGCTCCACCCCCCGGC
>NZ_POUD01000519.1 GCF_003236395.1 Nonomuraea aridisoli
TACGAGGTGAGCGCTAGTCTCGTGGGCTCGGAGAGGTGTATAAGAGACAGGTCTGGCGGGGGTCGCTCATGATGATCCAGGCTAGTCCCGCCGGGCGCGTTCGGTGACCACCGCTACGGGACAGGTGGCGCGCCGCAGCAGGGACGCCGAGCCGGAGCGGCCGGTGACCACGAGGGTCGCGCCTTCGCCCGGCTCGGCCGTCCGGACGGGCACGCCGTCGTGGCGGACGGCCCGGCCCGCGGCGGTGACCGGCACCTGGCGCAGGGCGGCCTCGGCGAAGGCGAACTCCAGGACGGACGCGTCGGGCTCCTCGCCGGCCACGACGATCGGCCGGGTGTTCCCGGCGGCGGGCAGCGGCCCGCGTACGACGATCACGGGGCACTCGGCGTGGACGGCGACGTGCCCGGCGACCGAGCCGACGCCGGGCCGCACGCCCAGGCCGCGGGAGCCGACGACGACGAGCGCGGCGTCGGCGGACAGCTCGACCAGGCGGTGGGCGGCGGAGCCCTCGTACAGGTCGGTGCCGACGGGGACGTCGAGGCTGGTGGAGCGGGCGCAGTCGGCGCCGTGCCACAGGACGTGCTCGGCCGCCTTGCGCAGCTGGGTCCTGGCCTCCGGCTCGGCCGCGCCGTACGGCCACTGCCAGGCGTGCGCGACGGTGAGGGGCAGTTTCCTGAGCTCGGCCTCGTCGAGCGCCCACTCCAGGGCCTGCACGGCGAAGTCGGAGCCGTCGTAGCCGAGCACGATGCGGGTCATCTGCGCGGCTCGTCCGCCCCGGCCGGGTCGAGTCGCGGGGCGCTCACCACGGCGACCGCGCAGCGGGCCCGGCGCACGACGCCGTGGCTGACCGAGCCGAGCACCGCCGAGGCCAACCCGCCCCGGCCGCGCGAGCCCACCACCACGAGGTCGGCCGCCCTCGACGCCTCCACCAGGGCGGAGACCGCGCTGCCCGGCACGATCGTCTCCACCATCTCGACGTGGGGGCTCCTCTCCCGCCAGGACGCCAGGCGTCCGCCGAGCTCGTTGGTCTCGCCCATCGGCAGGGGGCCGTAGCCGACGGGATGCGGGGCGAGCGCGGGGTATCGGCTGCCGTGCAGCACGCGGACCCGGGCCGCGCGGAGGCTCGCCTGCTGCAGCGCGAACGCCATCGCCGCGTCGGCGTCCGGGGAGCCGTCGTAGCCGATCACGATCTCGCCGTGCTGCTCCATGGTGTAGGTCCGGACGACGACCAGCGGGCTGGCGGTGTGGCCGGCCAGCTCGGCGGTGACCGAGCCGATGGCGAACGTGGGCAGTCTGCCGTGCCCCTTGCCGCCCACCACCAGGGTGGCGGCGGTCTCGGCCTCGGTCTTGAGCCGCTGGACCACCGCGCCGGTGGCCAGGGCGGTGGAGACCTGCGCCGCCGGCGCGAACGCGCGGGCCCGCTCCGCCGACTCGGCGAGCAGCAGCATGTGCCACTCGGCCATCGTCTCCCTGAACTGGGAGGCGGTGGGCTCGGTATCGCGGCTCCAGGGCTCGTGCACGTGCACGATGCGCAACGGCAGCCCGGTGCGTACGGCGTCGTCGGCGGCCCAGTCGAGCGCGGCCTTGGCCGCTTGTGAGCCGTCGACCCCCGCGACGATTGCTCTTTCCATCATCGACCTTCCTCGCCCCGGATGACCTGCCCGTTCAGCCGGAGCCCGAACCTGTGAGGCGCCCGCTCTCCGCCGGGAGGCGCGGAGCGGGCGCGTGGGTCACTTCAGGATCGGGTTGCGCCGCACGATCGCCAGCCCGCCCAGCCCGAGCGTGGCGCCCGCGTCCGCCAGCGCCAGACCGACGATCACGATCGCGTACACCAGGTGATCGTCCATGAACGGGTTGCTGTCCAAAGGCAACTGCGCCGCCCACATCAGCACCATCATCACCGGACCCGCCACGGCGGCCATCCGCAGACCGACCCCCAGCATCAGCGCCACACCGACGCCCAGCAGACCCGCCATGAACAACCAGTCCACCCACACCTGACCGGCCAGCGTCCCGAACAGACCACCCAGCGCGTTCTCCTCCGCACCCTTCAGGAAACCCGTCGTCGGGCTGCCACCCGCGACCCACGCCCGCTCGGCCGGCGTGGCGAACCCCCACCCGAACGTCTTGTCCAGGAACGCCCACAGGAAGACCCACCCGAGCGCGATCCTCGCGACCGCCCAGACGTAGTC
>NZ_POUD01000051.1 GCF_003236395.1 Nonomuraea aridisoli
GGGCGGGCTCCCGCGCGGGGGCGGCGGTCTGCTCGGCCTGCTCGTACGCCCGGGCGGGCGGCGGCTGTGTCACGACGAAGTCGGGGTCACGGCCGCGCAGGCGCACCTCGACGGAGCCGGGCGCGAGGTCGCGGGTGATCTCGTCGGCGGCGGCGGACAGCGCCTCCAGCAGGGCGAGCCGGGTGGCGGCGTCGAGGGCGGCGGCGAGGCGCTCGGCCAGCGCGCGCGCCTCGTCACCGCCCGCGCCCGCGGCGACCGCGAGCTCACGGCGGAGTTGGTCGACATAGGGTGCCAGGTCCATGACGCCACTATGACATCATCATGGCGTCATCACAAGCTGGGAGCGCCACGCGATGACGCCATGAAGGCGTCATCGGGATGTCGTCAAGATTCGGTGCGGTGCGTATGGATGGCGTTAAGACGGATAAAACTGTCCTTGGCGGCCGGCCGGAGACGAACCGAAGACGAAGGGGAGTGAGCGACGTGCGGAAGCGTCCCTCCCCCTGGGGCGGGGGCTGAGGTGCGCGGCAGGCTGCGGGTCTACCTCGGGGCGGCGCCCGGCGTGGGCAAGACGTACGCCATGCTGGGCGAGGGCCGCCGTGGCCTGGAACGCGGCCGGGACGTGGTCGTGGGCTACGTCGAGACGCACGGCCGCGCCCGCACGCAGGCCCTCCTGGAGGGCCTGGAGATCATCCCGCGCAGGACGCTCGTGCACCGCGGGGTCGCCTTCACCGAGCTCGACGTCGAGGCGGTCATCGCCCGGCGGCCGGGGGTGGCGCTGATCGACGAGCTGGCCCACACCAACGTGCCCGGCTCGAAGAACGCCAAGCGCTGGCAGGACATCGACGAGATCCTCGACGCCGGGATCGACGTGGTCTCCACCGTCAACATCCAGCACCTGGAGTCGCTCAACGACGTCGTCCGGCAGATCACCGGCGTGCCGCAGCGGGAGACCGTGCCCGACGAGGTGGTGCGGCGGGCCGACCAGATCGAGCTGGTCGACATGTCCCCGGAGGCGCTGCGGCGGCGCATGGCGCACGGCAACGTCTATCCCGCCGAGAAGGTGGACACGGCCCTGGCCAACTACTTCCGCGTCGGCAACCTGACCGCGCTGCGCGAGCTGGCGCTGCTGTGGGTGGCGGGCAAGGTGGACGAGCAGCTCGACCGCTACCGCGCCGAGCACGGCATCGCCACCACGTGGGAGGCCCGCGAGCGGGTGGTGGTGGCGCTGACCGGCGGCCCCGAGGGCGACACGCTGGTACGCAGGGCGGCGCGCATCGCCTCCCGGTCCAAGGGCGCCGACCTGCTGGCCGTCCACGTGACCAGCGCCGACGGCCTGACCGGCGCCGACCCCGCGAACCTGGCCCGCCAGCGCACGCTGGTCGAGAGCATGGGCGGCACCTACCACCAGGTCGTCGGCGACGACGTCCCGCGCGCGCTGCTCGACTTCGCCCGGGGCGTGAACGCCACCCAGCTGGTGCTCGGCGCGTCGCGGCGGGGCCGGTTCGCGCAGATCCTGGCGCGGGGCGTGGGCATGGAGACCACCGCCCGCTCCGGCTCCATCGACGTGCACATGGTCACGCACCCCGAGGTCCGCAAGGGCCGCAGGGCACGGGAGCGGTCGCGGGCGGCGCTCACCAGGAGACGCCGGGTCACCGGGTGGATCATCGCGCTGGCGGGCCTGCCGCTGCTGACCGCGGCGCTGCTGCCGTTCCGCGCCACGCTGTCGCTGTCCAGCGACATCCTGCTCTTCCTCAGCCTGGTCGTCGTCGTCGCGCTGACCGGCGGCACCTGGCCGGCGATCACCGCGGCGGTGGGCGGGTTCCTGCTGCTCAACTGGTACTTCACCCCGCCCACCCACACCTGGACGGTCGCGGCCCCGGAGAACGTGCTCGCGCTCGTGGTGTTCGTCCTCGTGGCGGCCGCGGTGAGCACGATCGTGGACCTGGCCGCCCGCCACACCAGGGAGGCCGTGCGCGCCCGCGCCGACGCCGAGGTGCTCTCCACGCTGGCCGGTCACGTGCTGCGCGGCGAGGCCGCCCTGCCGTCGCTGCTCGGCCGGCTGCGCGAGACGTTCGCGCTGGACTCGGTCGCCCTGCTCGAACGCCGCCGCGCCCCCACCCCCGACGACGCCTCCGTGCCGTCCGCCTGGCGGATCATCGCCACCTCCGGCGGGCCGCCGTCCACCTGCCCGGGCCAGGCCGACACCGACGTGCAGATCAACGAGAACCTCGTGCTGGCGGCGCGCGGGCGGCTGTTGGACGCCAGCGACCGGCGGGTGCTGGAGGCGTTCGCCGCCGAGGCCGCCGTCGCGCTGCGCCAGGAGCGGCTACGGCAGGAGGCGGCGCGGGCCGAGCCGCTGGCGGAGGCCGACCGGATGCGCACCGCGCTGCTGGCCGCGGTCAGCCACGACCTGCGCACGCCACTGTCGGCCGCCAAGGCGGCGGTCGAAAGCCTGCTCAGCCGCGAGGTGCGGTGGAGCCCGCAGGACCGCGAGGAACTGCTCGCCACGGCCGGCGAATCGCTGGCCAGACTCGACCGGCTGGTGGCGAACCTGCTCGACATGAGCCGCCTGCAGGCCGGCGTGCTGGGCCTGGCGCTGGAGCCCGTCTCCGTGGCGGAGATCGTCCCGCACGCGATCGACGAGCTCGGGGCGGCCGCCGGCCGGGTGAAGGCCGACTTCTCCCCCGCCCTGCCCGAGATCGACGCCGATCCGGCCCTGCTGGAACGCGTGCTGGTCAACCTCATGAGCAACGCCGTCCGGCACAGCCCGGCCGGGCGCGACGTGCTGGTCACCGCGGGGCGGCGCGACGGGCTGGTCGAGATCAGGGTCATCGACCAGGGTCCCGGCATCCCGCGCGAGGCGTACGAGCGGGTCTTCCAGCCGTTCCAGCGGCTCGGCGACCGCGACGCCCACGCCGGTGTCGGGCTCGGTCTCGCGCTGTCCCGCGGGCTGACCGAGGCGATGGGCGGCACCCTCGTACCGCACGAGACGCCGGGCGGCGGGCTCACGATGATCGTCTCGATGCCGGTCAGCTCCCGTCCCTGACGGCCCGCCCGTCAAGGGGGTGTCAGGATACGTCCCGGTCGCGTACGAGTGTCGTAGGGATCGGCGTTCGCGCACGTCGCTGGAGCTTGGATGGGGGGTGACGGCTTCGTGACGTGGAAGGGCGCTCATCATGGCTTCAGGGCTTCGGGACGGCAGGCCGCCGGCCGGGCTGCTGGTCGCGGGCGGGTTCGCCGTGACGGTCCTCAAGTGCGCCGTCGTCGCGGCGGCCGTCCCGGGGACGCGGGCGCGCGTGTGGGTGATGGCCGCCGTGGTGACGGCGTTCGCGGCGCGGGCGCGGAGCCTGCCGGCCGGTCTGGCGACGGCGGTGACGGCCTGGTGCTTCACCACCGGGTTCCTGGTCAACACGCTGGGGACGCTGACGTTCGGCCGTTCGGACCTGGTGAGGCTGGGGGTGTTCGCCGTGGGCGGGCTTGGTGGGCGCCGGGCTGCCCCGGCTCCTGCCGGCTCCCCCGCCGGTCGTTCCCGTTTCCGTTCCGGCTCCCGCTCCCGCTCCCGCTCCCGCTCAGGACGAACTTCGCGTTCGGGAACGAGTACCACAGTAAGGTGATAAATCACACATTAGGCAGTCCAAACTGTGCAGTCTGGACTGAAGAGTTCTAGCGTTGAACGTATGGGCGATCAAGACCTCGCGACCCGTGCGGCCGGTGACGTCTGGGTGGTGTTCAGCCGCCTGCGGCGCAGGGTCAAGGACCTCACCGTCGAGGGCGACCTCACCCCGGCACAGGCCTCCGTGCTGGCCCGGCTCGACAAGGAGGGGCCGGCCTCGGCCAGCGACCTGGCCGTCGCCGAGCGCGTACGCCCGCAGTCCATGGCGAAGATCGTCGTGACGCTGGAGCTGGCCGGGCTGGTGGAACGCCACCCCGACCCGCGCGACGGCCGCCGCCAGCTTGTCACCCTGACCGCAGGCGGACGCGAACGCCGCATCGGCGACCGGCGCGCCCGCGAGCAGTGGCTGGCCCGCACCCTGCGCGAACACTGCACCGACGAGCAACTGCGCGCCGTCATCGAGGTGATGGGCGTGCTGGACGACGTGGCGCACTCATGACGCTCTCGGCCCTGTTCCGCGCCCGGCGACGGCCCGCCACCGGAGGAGGGTTCGACCGCCGGCTGATCACGCCGATGATCCTCGGCTCCGTGCTCAACCCGATCAACTCCTCGATGCTCGCGGTGGCGCTCATCCCGATCGGCCGGGACTTCGGCGCGTCCCCGTCGCAGACCGCGTGGCTCATCACCGGCCTCTACCTGGCCACCGCCGTCGGACAGCCCGTCATCGGGCGGCTGGTCGACTCCTTCGGCCCGCGCCTGCTCTACCTGACCGGCACCGCCCTGGTCGGCGTGGCCGGACTGATCGGCGTGCTGGCGCCCGAGTTGTGGGTGCTGATCGTCTCGCGGGTGCTGCTCGGGTTCGGCACGTCGGCCGCCTATCCGGCGTCGATGTTCCTGCTGCGCAGCGAATCGGACCGGACGGGGCTGCGCAGCCCCAGCGGGGTGCTGGCCGCGTTGTCGATCTCGAACCAGGTGGTCTCCGTGCTCGGGCCGCCGCTGGGCGGGCTGCTGGTCGGCGCGGGGGGCTGGCATCTGATCTTCGCGGTCAACGTGCCGTTGTCGGTGGCCTGCCTCGTCCTGGGCACGCTGTACCTGCCGCGCGCGTCCGCCGTGGGCACGGATCTGAGCGCCGCGCGGTCGGAGCGCATCGACGTCGCGGGCATGGCGCTGTTCGCCGGGACGCTCACCGCGTTCATGTTCGTCCTGATGGGCCCCGAGGTGACGCGCCTGCCCCTGCTGGTGGTCCTGACCGCCGTGGGCGCCGCCTTCGTCGTCCGCGAGCTGCGCACCGCCTCGCCGTTCCTGGACCTGCGGGTGCTGGCCGGGAACCTGCCGCTGCTGACCACGTACGTCCGCCAGTTCCTGGCCTTCGTCACCTCCTACGCCTTCATGTTCGGGTTCACGCAGTGGCTGGAGGAGGGGCGCTCGCTCAGCCCGTCGGCGGCGGGCATGGTCCTGCTGCCCATGTCGGCGGCGGCGATCCTGGTCACGGCCATCACCGGGCGCCGCGCGGAGGTGCGCGGCAAGCTGCTGGCCGGCAGCCTCGTGCAGGTCGCGGGGACCGCGCTGATGCTGCTGATCGGGCCGCAGACGCCGATCTGGGCGCTGGTGCTGATCGCCACGGTCATCGGCGTCCCGCAGGGACTCAACGGCCTGGCGAACCAGAACGCCCTCTACGCGCAGGCCGACCCCGCCCGCATGGGGTCCTCCGCCGGGCTGCTGCGGACGTTCATGTACCTGGGCGCGCTGGCCGCCTCGGCCGCGAACGCCGCCTTCTACCGGCACGGAGCCACCACGGCCGGGCTGCACGAGCTCGCCTGGCTGCTGGTCGGCGTGTCCGCGGTGTTCCTCGTCGTCACCCTGGCCGACCGGTCGTTGCGCCGCGTCGGCCACCTGGGCAAAGCCACGACCCCTGAGCGTTGACGCCTCGCCGGGTGCGGGCCCGCACCCGGCGAGGCGGTGGGTCACCGGCGGGCGGCGTCGAGGAGGTTCTGGCGGGCGTCGGCCGGGAGCACGTAGCCGGCCTTGACGTTGCGGGCGTCTGCGCGTGCCACCGTCGAGACGTAGCGGCCGTGCGACGGGTAGAGCCGGTCGAGCGTGACCTCACCGAACGGCACGTGCGTGCCGAACAGCCGGCAGAAGCTCTCACCGGAGTTGTCGCCGGTGTTCAGCGCCGTGGGCGCCGCGACCTGTGACAGCCGGATGCCGCCGCGGGCCAGGCCCAGCTCGTCGCGCGCCTTCGTGCCGTCCGGGGCGAACTCCAGCGGCGGCGCGACCGGCGGCGCGACGCCGCGTTCGGCCCAGCGGGTCAGGTGGTCGTAGGCGGCGGCCAGCACGTGGTGCAGCGGCACGCGGCTGTACGGCGGCCGGTCACAGCGGTACGTGGGCGCGGCCCCCAGGTCGCGGGTCAGCAGCGGCCTGCGGTAGTCGTAGCCGAACCACCCGGAGTGGGCGCTGCCGGCCACCTCCCAGCGGCGGAACCGGTCGGTGTCGGCGGGCCGCTCGGGCGAGCGCACGTCGGTCTCCGACAACACCTGGAAGACCGGCTCGGCGCCGGCGCGGGCAGGGGCGCTGCCGACGATCTGGCCGTACCCGTCGAAGACGCTCTCGATCTTGGGCAGGACGGCGTCGTAGTAGACGGTCAGCCGGCCGGCCGACTGCGAGGCCCCGATCGCGAGGACCGTGTCGGCGCGCAGCCGTCCCAGCAGCGACCCCTGACCGGGCCGCCTGATCGCCTTGGCGGCCTGGGAGAACACGTCGTAGGAGAGCTGGTCGGCGGTGAACCGGCCGCCGCCGGTGACGTCGAGGCCGCCGTACCGGGCCGGGCTCCACCCGCGGAGCTGGTCCACGCCCACGCGCTGGGCGGACACGCCCACCCAGGCGTACCCGGCGCGGGTGATCAGGTCGGTGTGCCAGAGCGCGTCCAGGTCGTATCCGGCGGTGACGTTCTGCCATTCGGTCAGCACGGTCCCGTTGAACGCGGCGGGGCTCGCCGGGCGGCGGACCAGGACCCGGGTCCGGTACGGCACGTCGGCGGCGACCAGCTCACCGGTCGTGCTGTAGGCGTCGGCCACGCCCGACAGGAGGAACTCCTGCTCCACGTAACCGCGGGCGGCCAGGTCGTCGTCCGTGGCCAGCCAGGGATAGGTGTCGGCGACGTCGGGCGAGGCCGGGTCTCCCGGCGGGCCGCCCGGCAGCGGACCCTCGACGCGGGGCACGTCGATCGGCGCCGGCGCCGTGCCGGCGGCGGCTTCCACGGGGGTGAGCAGCAGGCCGGCGGCCACCAGCGCCGCGGCGGCGATCCGGCGGGACGGGCGGGGAAGAGACGCCATGCGTGATCTCCTTCCGGCCGGACGATCCGGCCATCCCCGATGATCGCCGCATCGCACCCGTAGGGATATCGGCACAATCACCAGTCCGGCCGTGCACTGTACGGAAAACCGTACGGCTAGCTTGGCGCCGGAAAGGAGGTCGTCATGACCGAGCACGGATGGGAGCGCGACTACGCGATCCTCGCGCTGCACATCAGCGGTCTGGCCACGGGCGGCGCGATCATCTACCGCGGCCCGCAGGAGTGGCGGGCGCGGGCCGCCGAGCAGGGCGCGCCGCCGCCGGGCAGGCTGGCCGCGGAGGCCGAGCGGTTACTGGAGCGGGCACCGTCGCCGTACGCGGCCGCGAACCTGCGCGCGTTCCGCGCCGTCGCCCGCTACCTGGACGGCGAGCGGCCGCCGCCGGCCGACTACGCCGAGCAGGTGCTGGGCCTGCGCCCGCGATGGCTGCCGGAGGAGGAGCTGGCGGCGGCGCACGACCGGCTGGACGCGGCGCTGCCGAGCACCCCCGGATCGCTGGCGGAGCGGCTGCACGCCTGGCAGCGGGCCCACACCCTGCGCGACATGGACCGGCTGCCGCACCTGGTGGACCTGGCCGTGGCCGAGACCCGGGCGCGCACCGCGGAAAGGATCATCCCGCTGCCGGACGACGAGGTCGTGGAATGCGTGATGGTGCCCGAGGCCACGTTCCACGCCGCCGGCCACTACGCGGGCGGGCACCGCTCGCAGATCCACATCAACGCCGGCATCCCGTTCAACGTCGCCGACCTGCTCTACGTCGTCGCCCACGAGGGGCATCCGGGGCACATCGCGGAGTCGATGTTCAAGGAGGAGCACGACCAGGGCCGCGTCGAGCGGCAGGTCAGGACGTTGCTCTCGCCGCCGTTCGTGATCAGCGAGGGGCTCGGGCTGCACGCCGAGCAGCTGATCTTCCCGGGCGACGAGGCGCAGAGGTGGCTGACCGACCACGTCCTGCCCGAGCTGGGCATCGCCCCGGACGGCAGCGACTTCGCCGCGATCCACGAGGTCAAGAACGTGTTGTGGGGGGTGTGGGGCAACGCGGTGTTCCTCGCCGCGCAGGGCCGCTCCGACGCCGACCTGGCCGCCTACCTGTCGCGGTGGGCACTGTACGACGACGACGAGGTGGCCCTCGCGCTCGGCCAGGTGCGCCCGTCGGCGATGAGCCCGTACCTCTTCTGCTACCACCACGGCTGGCGGCTGCTCGCCCCCTGGCTCGACGCCCCCGACCGCGACCGGCGGGTGCGCCGCCTGCTCACCGAGCCGCTGCTCCCCGCCGACCTGATCGGGTGACCGGTCAGGCGGACGCGCGGAAGCGGTCGGTCGCCTCGACGAGCAGCCGGCGGATGCCGGGCTCCGAGCCGCCGTGACCGGCGTCCTCGACGATGTGCAACTCCGCCTCCGGCCAGGCCCGATGCAGGTCCCAGGCCTGGTTCGGGGGGCGTCTTGACGTCGTGGCGGCCGTTGACGACAACCGCCGCAACCGCTCGATGTCGGCGACCAGGTGCGGAGTGGTGTTGCGCTCCAGTGACACGGCCGGGTCACCGGCGAAGGGGGTGCTGCGGCCGCAGTTGCGCTGGTCGAACAGCACGATCCGGTACGCGGCCGAGTCGAAGAACCGCCGCCCGGGGCCGCCGTGCAGGAACAGCGCGGGCTCGCCGGCCGGGTTTCCGCAGGTCTCCCAGAAGATCTCGTCGCCGACGGCGAGCATCCGGGAGTCGTACGGCTCGATCGGCGGATACCGGTCTCGCGGGATCTGAGCCCGCATTCCTACCAGCCGTGCTCCGCCCGGCGTACGGGACCCCCGCGCTACCCCCGGTGCGGTAGCCGGAGGACGGCACCCACGGCGGACGACCGGGAGGGGGCCGGCGCGGGAGGCTGTCGCCATGCTGTTCATCGAACTCCTGGTCCCCAAGGGCGTCTTCGGCGAGGGCGCACGCCGTGCGCTGGCCGCGCGGCTGACGGGGCTGCGGCTGGTGGGGGGCGACGGCGTCGACCCGGGCGTCGCCCGGCTGTTCGACTCGCTCAGCCACGCGGTGGTGCGCGAGGAGGACGTCTGGCTCGCCGGCGGCGCGTTCGCCGGGCCTGGCCCGGTGGTGCCGGCCCCGGAGGGCATGCTGGTCGATCCCGTCTGCGGCGCGACCGTGCCGGTCGCCGAGGCGGTCCTGCTCGAGCACGAGGGGCGGACGTACGGCTTCTGCTGCGCCCACTGCCGCGGCCACCACGCGGCGCGGCTGCGCGACGCGCCCTGACGCCGGTCCTGGATCCGGCGCGTTCCGGCGCACCTCGCCTGCGCCCCGGCGGGCGTGAGCGTGTACAACAGTCCCATGCAGGAGCGTCCTTCGGGCCGGGTGAGCGCCGACGACCTCGGCGCGGTCATCTCGGCGGTCCTCACCGGGTCACGGCTGCTGGTCGCCATCGCCGCCCGATCGCTGGCCGCCGTCCAGGACCGGGTGACGCTCCCCCAGTTCCGCATGCTGGTGGTGCTGGCCGCGCACGGCGAGACCAAGCTCGTCACCATGGCCGACCTGCTCGGCGTCAACAGCTCCACCGCCATGCGGATGGCCGACCGCCTGGTCGCCGCCGGGCTGATCGTCCGCGAGGTCAACCCGCACAACCGCCGGGAGAACCTCATGCGGCTCACCGGCGAGGGGCACGGGCTGGTCGACGAGGTGACCGCGCGGCGGCGCGAGGAGATCGCCGCCATCGTGGCCCGCATGACGCCCGAGGAGTGCCAGGCCCTCGTCTCCGCCATGAACGCCTTCAACCGGGCGGGCGGCGAGCCGGCCGCGAGCCCGCACTACCCGCTCGGCTGGCCCGACCGGTAGTAGCCGGCGTCGGGCGCGGCGGGCTCCAGGCCGAGCGCGGCCGACAGCTCGCGGGCCGTCTCGGCGACGATCGCGCCCATCTCGTGCAGCCGGTCCTGCGTGGCCGTGCGCGCCACCGCCACGCTGATCGCCGCCGTGATGAGCCCCCGGTGGTCGCGTACGGGCGCCGAGACGCCGGCGGCGCTGTCGTCCAGCTCGACGTCGGAGACCGCGTACCCGGCCGAGCGGACGTGGGCCAGGTCGGCGAGCCACTCCTCCTCCCCCGCGACCGCATGGTCCAGCCCGGACGGCAGCACGGTGCGCAGCAGCTCGCGCACCCGCTCCTCCTGCCAGTCGGCGAGCAGCGCGCGCCCGGCCGCCGCCATGATGACCGGTACGGAGACGCCCTCCCACACCCGGTGGTACACCCGTGACGACGGCATCGACAGCAGGGTCAGCACCTGGTTGCCGCGCAGCACGCACAGGTAGGCCTCCTCGTCGAAGGCGATCGTCAGCCGCCGCAGGAACGGCGCGGCCACCCGGACGAGCCGGGCATGCTGGGTGCGTGCGGCGAGCGCGAACAACCGCCAGCCGAGCCGGTAACGCCGCGTGACCGGGTCACGCTCCACCATGCCTTCGAGTTCGAGCGCTCGAAGCGCCCGGGAGACCTGGCTCTTCTCCCTGTCCAGCCGCTGGGCGATCCAGCTGACGCCGAACCCGTCCGCGTCCCGATCATCGCCGTGACCTGCGAGGACTTCCAGGATCTCCATGTCCCGGCGCAGGCCGGCCGAGGGCGCCGGCGGCTTGTCACTCATCCTTGTCCGTTCATGCCGAAACCATCACTGTTTTGTTGCGATAGCTGCACCTAAGTTTGCACTCAACGCAACTGGTGCCATACGTTTACGAGCCGTTGCAAGCGTAAGCGAAGGTGGTTCCTTTAATGAGTTTCGGCGAGTACGTGATCTCCCGATGGGACACCCTCTCGCTGGCCGCCGCCGAGCACGCCCTGGTCGTCGCGATCGCCATCGCCCTGGCCGCGTTGATCGGAGTCGGCGTCGGGATCCTCGGTCACGGCTCGCCCCGGGTGCGGGAGACGTCGATCGCCGCCGCGGCGGCCATCCTGACCGTCCCCTCGCTGGCGCTGATGACCCTGCTGATCCCCCTGACCGGGCTCGGCTGGGGCTCCACGCTGATCTCGCTCACCGTGTACGCGTTCCTGCCGATCATCCGCAACACCGTGACCGGGCTGCGCGGCCTGGACGCCGCCACCGTCGAGGCGGGGCGCGGCATGGGCCTGAGCCGGCTGCGCCTGCTGGCGCAGGTGCAGCTCCCGCTGGCCTGGCCGCTGATCCTGACCGGCATCCGCATCTCCACGCAGATGATCATCGGCATCGCCGCCATCGCCGCGTTCGTCGACGGGCCGGGACTGGGCAACCAGATCTTCGAGGGCCTGTCGCGGCTGGGCTCGGTCAACTCGCTGAACGCCACACTCGCCGGGACGCTCGGCGTCGTCGTGATCGCCGTGCTGTTCGACCTGTTCTTCTTCGCCGTCCGCCACCTGACCACCCCGAGGGGGCTTCGTGTTCGACCGTGACACCGACGGCGTGCGCATCGAGCTGCGCGCGCTGACCAAGCACTACCCGGGCCAACCGGCCCCCGCGGTCGACAACATCACGATGGACATCCCGGCCGGCGAGCTGGTCGTCTTCGTCGGCCCGTCCGGCTGCGGCAAGACGACCACGATGAAGATGATCAACCGGCTGGTCGAGCCCACCTCCGGCGAGATCCGCATCGGCGGCAAGGACGTGCTCAGTCTCGACCCCGACGAGCTGCGCCGCCACATCGGCTACGCCATCCAGCAGGTCGGCCTCTTCCCCCACCTGACCGTCGCGCAGAACATCGGCCTGGTCCCCAAGCTGCTCGGCTGGCCGCAGGCCAAGATCGACGCCCGCGTCGAAGAACTGCTCGCGCTGGTCAGCCTGGAGCCTTCCACCTTCCGCGGCCGTTACCCGCGCCAGCTGTCGGGCGGGCAGCAGCAGCGCGTCGGCGTCGCCCGAGCCCTGGCCGCCGACCCGCCCGTGATGCTCATGGACGAGCCGTTCGGCGCCACCGACCCGATCACCCGCGAGCACCTGCAGAACGAGTTCGTCCGGCTGCAGAAGCAGCTGCGCAAGACCATCATCTTCGTCACCCACGACTTCGAGGAGGCCATCAAGCTGGGCGACCGCATCGCCGTCCTGCGCGAGGGCTCCCACATCGCCCAGTACGACACCCCCGCCGCCATCCTGAGCGACCCGGCCGACGACTACGTCGCCGGCTTCATCGGCCAGGACGCCACGCTCAAGCGGCTGGCGCTGGTGCGGGTGTCCGACGTGCCGATCGCCGACCCGCTGCCCGATGCGGCGTTGCCGCAGGTCACCGGCGACGCGAGCCTGCGCGAGGCGCTCGACGTCATGCTCGCCCACGGCTCCGACCGCTGCGGCACGCCGTCCGGCGTGCTCACCTACGCCGCGCTGTGCGCCGCCGTGGGCAGCCGGCCGGAGAAGGAAGTGTCGGAAGGAGTGATGTCAGGGGGAGAGGTCCGTTGACCGCTGAGACCCTCGCCACCGGACGGGTCCGCGCCCCCGGCCGCCTGCCGTTCGGCCCGCGCCACCTGATCGTGCCCGTCGCCGTCGGCGCCGTCCTGCTCGCCCTGTACGCCTGGGTCGGCACGCTCGAGCTCGACTCCATCGAGCAGCGCAGCCTCAACAGCACCGTCATCCTGGCCAAGACCGTCGAGCACCTGCAGATGACGGTCGCCGCGACCGCCCTCGTCGTGGTCATCGCGATCCCGCTGGGCGTGCTGGCCTCCCGGTCCAGGAACCGGTTCGTCGCGCCGGTCATCCTCACCGCCGGCAACCTCGGCCAGGCCGTGCCCTGCATCGGCCTGCTCGTGCTGTGCACGTTCCTCATGGGCGTGGGCTTCCAGACCGCGCTCGTCGGCCTGGTCGCGTACGCCGTGCTGCCCGTGCTGCGCAACACGATGGTGGGCGTGCAGCAGGTCGACCCGGCGCTCATCGAGGCGGCCCGCGGCATGGGCATGACGCGCGGGCAGGTGCTGCGCCGCGTCGAGCTCAAGCTGGCCGTGCCCGCGATCCTGGCCGGGCTGCGCACCGCGCTCGTGCTGACCGTCGGCGTCGCCACGCTGGGCGCGTTCGTCGCCGCGGGCGGCTACGGCGAGCTGATCATCAACGGGCTGAAGCTGAACCGCATGCCCGTGACCATCGTCGGCGGTGTGCTCACCGCGAGCATCGCCTTCCTCATCGACTGGCTGGGCGGCCTGGCCGAGGACCTGCTCAAGCCGCGCGGCATCTGACCCCCGTTCCCCCCGATTCCCCTATCAAGAGGTGTCTTTGTAATGCATTTCCCCCTCCGACGGACGTTCGCCCTGCTCGCCGCCGCCGCACTGACCATGACGGGAGTGAGCGCCTGCGGATCCGGTGACGCCGTCGAGGTATCAAGCGCGGGTGACGAGCTGGCGGGCGCCGAGCTCGTCATCGGATCCAAGGACTTCACCGAGAACATCGTGCTCGGCAACATCGCCCTGCAGGTGTTGAAGGCGCACGGCGCCGAGGTCGTCGACAAGATCAACCTGGGCGGCACCGTGACCAACCGCAAGGCCCTGGAGGCCGGCGAGATCGATCTGTACTGGGAGTACTCGGGCACCGGCTGGATCGAGCACCTGAAGAACGCCGAGCCCATCCAGGACTCCGCCGAGCAGTTCAAGGCCACCGCCACCCAGGACCTGGAGAAGAACAAGATCCGCTGGATCGGCCCGACGCCGCTGAACAACACCTACGCCCTGGCCATCCGCTCGGAGAAGGCCGCGGAGCTCGGCGTCAAGACGCTCTCCGACGTCGCCGAGCTGGCCAGGACCAAGCCGGAGGAGGTCACGATCTGCATCGAGACCGAGTTCTCCACCCGCGACGACGGCCTGCCCGGCCTGGTTAAGGCGTACGACATGACCATTCCGAAGGACCGCGTCGCCCTGCTCGACACCGGTGTCGTCTACACCGAGACCGACAAGGGGCAGACCTGCAACTTCGGCGAGGTGTTCACCACCGACGGCCGCATCGCCGCGCTCGGCCTCACGGTGCTGGAGGACGACAAGAAGTTCTTCCCGGTCTACAACGCGGCCGTGACCGTGCGGCAGGAGACCTACGACCAGCACCCGGCCCTGGAGCAGGTCCTCAAGCCGGTGATCGCCAAGCTGGACGACGCCACCATGCAGAAGCTCAACGCCCGCGTCGACGTCGAAGGCCAGGAGCCGGCGACGGTCTCCGCCGAATGGCTGCAGGAACAGGGCTTCCTCGGCTCCTCCTCCGACGCCTGACACCGCTCCCATGGCCGCACCACCCCCCGCCGCGCCGGCGCGGGAGGCCCGCCTGCGCTCCTGGGAGCGCAGGACGGACCCGGTCCTGCTCGGCGTCGGCCTGCTCTTCCTGGTGAGCTGGGCGCTGCCGATCGTGCTGCCCCGGCTCCCGGGTGACGCCGTCGCGTGGCTGGAAAGCCTGCAGCAGGTGGCGTGGGCGTTGTTCGCCGCCGACTACGCGATCCGGCTGTGGCTGGCCGAGCGGCGGTTCGTCGTCACGCACCTGCCGTCGCTGCTGGTCGTGCTGCTGCCGCTGCTGCACCCGCTGGCGGTGCTGCGCTCGCTGCTGCTGCTGACCGCGCTGATGCGCCGGGTCACGCTGCCGCTGCGCATGCGCGTCACGGTGTACGTCAGCGGCAGCTCCGTGCGCGGACCGCCCGGGAATAGGCGGCGGCTCGCCCCGGTTCCTTTGCATCATGCAATGATGATCGGGTCTCACGCGGGAGGGCAGTGCTGGAACGACGGTGGCCGATGAGCGGTCAGCAGGCGTTGCGCCGGCTGCCGTTCGCCGTCATGCCGGCGGTGGCGCTGACCGACCTGCTCGCGGGCCCGTCGCTGGGGTTCCTCCCGCTGCTCACGCTCGGGCCGAGCTTCGCCTCGGTCACGGGCAGCGTGCGGCGCACCGCGCTCGCCGGACTGGTCGCGCTCGTGCTGGCCGTCCTGCTCGGCGCCTACAACGGGGTGCTGTCCACCTGGCAGCACGACCTCAGCCTCGCCACGATCGTCAGCGTCACCGGGGCGAGCATGCTCGCCGGCCACCTGCGGCTGCGGCGCGAACGCGAGCTGGCCGACGTCCGCCTGGTGGCCGAGACCGCGCAGCGCGTGCTGTTGCGCCCGGTGCCGCGCAAGGCCGGCGACCTGCGGGTGGCGCTGTCCTACACCTCGGCCGCGGCCGGCGCCCGGATCGGCGGCGACCTGTACGAGGTCGTCACCACCCCTCACGGGGTGCGGCTGCTCATCGGTGACGTGCAGGGCAAGGGACTGGACGCGGTCGAGACGGCCGCGTGGGTGCTCGGCGCGTTCCGGGAGGCCGCCTACGACGAGGCCGACCTGGGCGACGTCGGCGAGCGGCTGGAGTCGAGCCTGGCCCGGCAGCTGGGCGGGGAGACGTTCGTGACGGCGATCGTCGCCGAGGTGCGGGACGGATGCGTCACCCTGCTCAACCACGGCCATCCCCCGCCGTACCTGATCGGCGCCGACGGCACGGCCGCCGCGCTGGAGCCGCCCGCCGAGGGGCTGCCGCTCGGGCTCGGCGCCCTCCACCCCGAACGGCCGAAACCCAGCCAGGCGGACTTCCGCGAGGGCGACCGCATCCTGTTCCTCACCGACGGCGTGATCGAGGCGCGCGACGCCGCCGGCGCCTTCTATCCCCTGCCCGACCGCGTCGGCCTCCTCCTGACCGGCGACCCGCAGACCGCCCTGGACGCGCTGAGCGCCGACCTCCTCCGCCACACCGGCGGCCCTCTGCTCGACGACGCCGCCATGCTCCTCCTCCACCGGCAGTCAGGGTGACCCGGCATGCCGCCTCCCCCGGGTTTCGACCACGACCTCCCGTCCCTCGGGTCCCTCGGGTCCCTCGGGGACGAGGCGCGGCGCATCGTCGTGGTGGAGGTCGCGGGGGCGCTCGACATGGACGCCTGCCCGCAGGTGCAGGCGCGGCTGGGACAGGCGCTGTCGCTGCACGATCCGCCGCTGGTCGCCCTCGGGGTCGGCGGCGTGACGTCCGCCGACTCGTTCGGGCTCACCGTGCTGCTGGCCGCCGACCGGCACGCGCGGGCGTCCGGCGGCCGGATGGTGGCGTACGCCGCCGGGCTCACGCTGCGCAAGACCCTTCGCGACCGGGCGCTCGACGGGGTGTTGGACCTGCGCCCGTCCCTCGCCGAGGCGCTGCGCGCCCTGCGCCGCCACGCGGGCGCCTTTACATTGTAGATTTCTGGCTAGTGGGAGATCCGGACGACGGCTCTCCTGCCCTGCACGGCGAGGACGCGCAGGTCGATGCCGTTGATGGAGCTGACGCCTGACGGGTTGGGGGTCTGCCGGCCGAACGTCGCCATCATGCCGCCGTCGAAGGAGGTGAAGGTCACCGCGCCGTCCTCCACCTCGAACTCGACCGTCCCCAGGCCCCACCTCGGGGCCAGCTCCACCGACTGACCGTCGGCGACCACGACCTCGCAGTCGGCGTCGCGGCACGCCCGCAGCCGTGCGCCGTCCCGCGCCCGCAGCAGGCCCGCGCCCTGCGGCGGCTCCGCGGCGGAGGAACGCTCAGGCTCGGACAGGTCCTCGGGGTCCGGCGGCGTCTCGGGAGCGGTCGGCGTTTCCGGGTCCGGCGGCGTCTCAAGCTCGAGAGGGGTCGAGGAGACGGAGGGCGTCTCCGGCGCCCCGAACGGATCCTCTGCGCCGGACCCGCAACCGGCCAGCACCAGGCACACCGCCACCACACCCGCCCGAACGACCGGCTGATCCCCCATGGAAACTCCCCGTTCTCCGTACACCCCGAACGACGTCCTCACACGTCAAGCAGCAGTCTGCGGCCACCGTCACGGGACCGGTCCCGCGCTCAGCCGAGGTCGAGCGAGCCGGTGACGTGGAAGCTCTCGTCGAGAACGGCGACGAGACGGCCGGCGGCGCGCGGGCAGGTCTCGCCCGCCCAGGCGCCGACCAGCTCCAGGAAACCCCGCAGGCCCGCGTGGACGTCCGACAGCAGGCCCGGCAGGTCGGCGAGCGGGAGCTCCACCTGGTGCGACGGCTCCTGCCGGAGTCGTACGGCCTCGCCGGTGTGCTCCAGGTCGGTGTCGGGACCGTGCCCCAGCCAGGGGCTCTCCCCGTGCAGCACGTCGGCCCACTCGCGCCAGCTCTCCAGGCCGCAGCAGCAGCCGGGGAGGATGCGGGCGCCGGTGACGGTGTCCGTGACGCGCACGCCACCCGGGGCGATGAGGCACTCCGCCTCGACCAGGTGCCGGTCGAGAGTGAGGTGCAGGTCGGCGACGGGCTCGGCGGGGAAGCCGGCGTACGCGACGATGACCGCCATCGCGGTGCCCACCTCGGCCGGGGTCAGGCCGCCGGAGAGGGCGAGGATGCGGTCGTCCGGCGGCTCGGCGATCGGCCACGCGGTGAAACCCTCCGCGTCGTACGTCTCCAGGACGGCGTCCATGACGATCACGCGATGATCATCGCACGCCACCGGAACCATCCCGCACCGCGTGCCTGGCGGTCACCAGCGGTTGCGGGCCTCTTCGGCCCACCCGGTCAGGCCGTCCAGGGAGATCCAGGCGCCGTCGTCGGCGCGGGCGCGGCCGGTGAAGTGGCCGAAGCACTGGTGCGTCTCACTGCCGACCACGCCGAGCTCCGTCCGGGACGCGTGCTCGTGGAACGGCTGGAAATCGGCCTCGACCCGCGGGCCGCGGATCCGCCAGGGCCGCAGCCAGTCCGTACGGTCGTAGTGCCACTCCAGCTCGTCACCGATCTTGTGCAGCCGCCCCTCGACGAAGAGGGCGTTCTCGGTCGAGCCGGTCCCGTCGGTCCACGTGCCGCCGAGCTGGATCGCGCGGCCGGGCCCGCTGCCGGCCGCCCAGTTCCACGTGACCGCGTACGGCCATTTGCCGCGCCCGTGGTCGAGCACGGCGAGCGACTCACCCTCGGGCACCGTGAACTCCTCCGCGCCCAGGCGCAGCCGGCCGCGGACCGGGCGGCCGACGTCCTTGACCGTGTACTGGAAGAGGTGGGGACCCCACGGCACCACGACGCCGAGCGACTCGTGCCCCTCGGGCAGCGGCACCTCCACGTCCAGCTCGACCCCGGGCGCGACGGCGCGGATCGAGGTGCCGCCGGGGCGCTGGTCGATGTCGACGCGCACGCCGCCGCCGCGGACCGACGCGGTGCCCGTGCCGCTCCTGTCCGGGAACACGGCGTGGCGGGCGAACGGCACCACGACGTCCTCGGCGGTCTCCCGTCCCGTGGCGCGGTCGAGCACGTAGACGCCGTGCAGCCCGGCGTAGTCGAGGGAGGACGCGACCACGCCCACGATGTGAGCAGGGGTGACGATCCCCCAGTACTCCCAGCGTTTGGCGCGCCCCCACCCGCGCAGGTTCGCGCGGTGCAGGGGGCGCCTGGTCCAGCCCACCGCCGCCGGGTCGAGCCGCCCGTCGGGCAGGCACAGGTCGACGGGCTCGGTGATCTCGCGCTCGTGGGTCATCTCGGTTCGCCGCGCTGAAAGGCCCGGATCGCGCCGAGTACCTCGATGCGCACAAACGAACGGTACTCCGCCCCTGGAACGATCCCAAGATCGATATAGATGGCGTCATTCGCCCGCAAGAAGATTGAAAGCCAACGCCATTCACGGAAAGCCAACTGAAATCGGTCCATTTCATGATGTGGGCATTCCACCCGAGGAAAGGACCCCCCGATGAACACCAGCCGCGTCCTCGCCGGCCTCGCCCTCACCACCGCCGCCGCCGTGACGCTCGCCCCCGCCGCCCAGGCGGCCACGAGCACCGCGGCGACCACCGAGCCCGCCGTGTCGGAGGCCGCCTCCGCCAAGGTCTGGGGCCCCTACTACGCGCCCGGCCGGGCCGCCAAGACCCTCGGCACGCTCACCGCGCGGGGCGAGGACCACGCCGACCTGCCCACCGCCGACACCGTGAAGGTCACCGGCCTGCTGTACGACCAGACGCGCCGCAGCGCCTGCGGCTGGGCCGTCTTCCGCATCACCTACCGCGACGGCTCGAACCTGCCCAACAGGCTGCACAGCGTCCGCGACTGCTCCCACCGCGACGCCAAGCGGTACACCTTCACCTACCGCGACGTCTACCAGGTCGAGCTCAAGGTCTGCTCCGAGGCCACCTCCCGGCCGTCTCTCACCTGCCAGTACGCGGGCACCTGGAAGACGCTCTACCTGTCCAAGTGACACCGGCAAAACCACCGGCAATTCGTACCTATATATCGACATATATCCCTTATGTCGTTTTCGGTAGGGCAGGCGGGGGATCAACGGAGGGACACCTCGACCGAGGCCCGGCACCGCTGACACCGCGGCACCGGGCCCGTCGTCTCCGAACCCCGGCGACGGCACATCGCCGGAGACCGGAACTCACGGGGAGGTTCTTCGATGGCCTACCACCACGCCCGACAGGTCACCGGCTGGGTCGGCTGGGTCTGGTTCGGCGGCATGATGATGATCCTGGCCGGGCTCTTCAACATCATCACGGGACTCGCGGCGATCTTCGCCGAGCGCGTCTACGTGGCGACGCCCTCCCGGCTCCTGCTCTTCGACATCAGCACATGGGGCTGGCTCCACCTCATCCTGGGCGTGCTCATCCTGGCCACCGGCATCGCCGTCATGACCGGCCAGACCTGGGCCAGGGTGGTGGGGGCCGTCCTCGTCATGCTGAACGCCCTGACCCAGCTCACCTGGATCGCCGTCAATCCCTGGTGGTCCCTCGCCGTCATCGCGATCGACGTGCTCGTGCTGTACGCGATCATCGTCCACGGACGCGAGGCCAGAGCGGACTGACCCGTACCGCGCCGGAGAGCCGCCCCACGGCCTGTGGGGCGGCTCTTCATGTGCCCACCCGCAGGTCCGCGAAGACCGGAAGGTGGTCGGAGGCGTCACAGGGGACGACCGCGGCCGCGGCGACCGCGACGCCGGGCGAGGTGAACACGTAGTCGATGCGCGCGCCCGGCCCGCCCGCCGGGCACGTACGCCCGTCGCCCTGCCCCGCCCTCGGCCAGACGTCGGCCAGGACCTCGGTGAGCGCCCCGACCTCGGGCGTGCCGGGCCCGGCGTTGAGGTCGCCGGTGAGCACGACCGGGCCGGCGCGGGAGGCGACCAGCGGCCCGATCGCGCGGGCCTGGTCGAGGCGCTCGCCCGCGTCGTCGTTCTGCAGGTGGGTGGTGAAGACCTGGACGCGCACCCCGCGCACGGCCACCAGCGCGCGCAGCAGGCCGCGCTGCTCGTGTCCCGGACGACGGGGCAGCCAGGTGATGTCCTCTTCCAGGACGGGATGGCGGGTCAGGATCGCGGTGCCGTACCTGCGGCGCGGGCGGCCGGGGGCGGGCGGGTCGCGGTGGAGGTTGGCGCCGTACACCAGGCGGGCGCGCAGCCGCCCGGCCAGCCAGGACGCCTGGTCGGCGAAGCCGCTGCGCTCGGACCAGTGCCGGTCGACCTCCTGCAGACAGGCGACGTCCGCGGTCTCGACGACGCGGGCGATGCGCTCCAGGTCGAGCCGGCCGTCGGCGCCCACGCCGTGGTGCACGTTGAAGGACACCACCCGCAGGACGCCCGGCGGCCGCGGGCGGCGGAAGCGGGCGACGGCCGGCGCGCTCAGATCACGCATCCGCCCTCACGGAGGTCGCCGGACTCCACCATGCGGCGGTAGCCGGGGCATCGGGTGAAGTCGTCGGCCGTGCACCGCATGACGTGCTCGATCAGCGTCTTGGAGGCCGTGAGCTCCTGGAGGCGGCGTTCCAGGCCCTCGTGGTGGCGGCGCAGGAGGGCGCGGCGTTCGGCGCCGCCGGAGACGTCCAGGATCTCCCTGATCTGCTCCAGGCTCATCCCCGCCGCCTTCGCGCGCAGGATCGTCATGACGCGTACGGCGTGGTCGCGGGTGTAGCGGCGGCGGCCGCTCACCCGGGCCGCGGGCGTCAGCAGCCCCATGGCCTCCCAGTGGCGCAGCACGTGCGGCGCGAGACCGAACTGGCCGGCGAGTTCCCCGATCCCCATGAGATCGCTTGACTTCATGGGGACATCCTGCCTTGGACGGCGAACGAGCAGGGGGTCGCTCAGTGGCCGCCCCACTTCACCGAGGCCACCCGGTCGGGCCTCTTGGTCATGATGCCGTCGACGCCGTACGACATCAGGCGGCGGATGACCGGCTTGCGGCCGCCGGCGATGACGTAGACGCGCATGCCCTTGCCGTGCAGCTCGCGGACGTACTCGGCGCTGACGCCGCGCTGCGGCAGCGTGACGCCCTTGACGTAGCCGGCCAGGTTGGGCAGCTGCTCCATGGCCGACTTGCCGAGCACCAGGATCGGGACGTCGGGCACCATGCCGTGCAGCACCCGCATCGCCCGCCAGTCGAACGAGTGCACCGCCAGCGGCTTGCCGCGCCACTGGTCGCGGGTCTCCTGCAGCTCGGCGGCGACCTGGCGGTCGATGTCCGGGCTGCCCGGCGGGTGCTTGATCTCCAGCAGCAGCCCGGTGCCGCCGCCGCCGAGCAGGTCGATCGCCTCCCTGAGGGTGGGCACGCGCTCGCCCCGGTAGCGCGAGGAGAACCACGACCCGGCGTCGAGCCGCCGGATCTCGGCGAGCGTGAAGTCGGAGATCCGCCACGGAGAACGGTCCGGGAAGACCTGTTCGACGTTGGTGGTGCGCGCCAGCGTCTCGTCGTGCATGAGGACCAGTCTGCGGTCCTTGGTCTGCTGTACGTCGAACTCGCACATGTCGGCCTGCTGGGCCCTGGCCAGCGCGCAGGCGGCGAGCGTGTTCTCGGGGGCGTAGGCGGAGCCGCCCCGGTGTGCGATGACCTCGACGTCCTCTGGCGCGGCCCACGCGGGGCCGGCCAAGGAGGCCATGGTGGCGGTGACGACGACGGCGCCGAGCAGGCGGTACATGTTCCTCCCCCGGTTAGATCCATGCCGACCCGACCCCGACGCGCGCGTCTTATGTCGAGTTACGCAGAAAAGTGCCCACAAGAGCGACCAATGACCGTTTTCGACCGGCGTGTCGGGACATTTCTGAGCGGACTTTGGTCATCACGAGAGAACGCCTTGGCGCCCCCGGGCGAGTTTTGGCATCCCTTTCTGGGCTTACGCACCAGCCAGAAGTAATTCGCCGGATCTGGGCGAGAAATCCGCCCACAACGCTTTCTCGAACCTTAGTGTGAGCCCCGAACTCACACCCCGAGAGAGGCATCCATGCGCAAGCTCATCGAGTCCACCTTCGTCACCTTGGACGGCGTCATCGACCAGCCGCACAAGTGGGGGTCGCCGTACTGGGATGACGAGCACACCGCGTACGGGAACGCGTTGTTCGCCCGCTCCGGTGCCCTCCTGCTCGGCCGGGTGACGTACGAGGCGTTCGCCCAGGCGTGGCCCGCGATGGAGGCGGCCGGCGACAAGGACGCCGCCGCGATGAACGCCCTGCCGAAGTACGTCGCCTCGACCACGCTGACGGAGGCGACGTGGAACGCCACGATCATCCAGGGCGACGTCGCCGCGGAGGTCGCCCGGCTCAAGGAGCAGCCGGGCGGCGACCTCCTGAAGTACGGCACCGGCGAGCTCGACCGCACGCTCCTGGAGCACCGGCTCGTGGACGAGTACCACTTCTGGATGTTCCCGGTCGTCGCCGGGAGCGGGCAGCGCCTGTTCGACGGGTTCGACCTGACCCACCTGCAGCTGACGGGCTCGACGCGGTTCGCGTCGGGCATCGTCGTCCTCGTCTACGAGCCCAAGTGACCCGAGCGGCGCCGGCGGCTACACCTTCCTGAACACCACCAGCTCGCTGCGGTGGTCCGCGCCGATCGGCTCCCAGGCGGCGGGCCGGATGCCGGCCGACATGAGGACGGAGCCGTGCAGGCGGGAGCCGTCGCTCGTCCGCTCGTACAGCGCGTCCGGGTCGAGGCCCGTGAGCCGCAGGTGGCGCGGCCCGCGCTTGGCGTTGCCGAGCGGGTTGTAGACCAGCACCACGACACGGTGGTCCAGGACGTACTGCACCGCCGAGCGCTCCTGGCCGGGCGTGCCCGCGAGGCGGTACTGGCGGCCGTGCTGCACGACCGGGCGGATCTCCTTGTACTGGGCGATCAGCTCGGCCGCCTCGGCGAGCTCGGCGGACGTCCACTCGGGCAGGTTGCCGCCGATCCCCAGCACGCCCGCCATCGCCACGTGGAAGCGGTAGCGCAGCGGCATGGCGCGCCCGGTCGTGGGGTTGGGCGAGTCGGTGACCCACGCCGACATGGTGCCGGCCGGGTAGAGCTGCGAGAAGCCGTGCTGGACGGTCTGCCGGTCGCGGGCGTCGGTGTTGTCCGACGGCCACACCTCGTCCGTACGGCGCATGATCCCGAAGTCGATGCGCCCGCCGCCGCCCGAGCACGACTCGATCCGCAGCCGCGGGTGGCGCTCGCGCAGCAGGTCCATCACGCGGTAGACGTTGCGCGTGTGCTCGATCCAGACCCGGTCCTGCTCCGCCTCCCGTTCGGGCCAGCCCGCCTGGGTGAACGGGCGGTTCATGTCCCACTTGAGGTAGTCGAGGTCCAGCTCGGCGACCAGCCGGTCCAGCCAGCCGAACGCCCAGTCGCGGACGTCGTCGCGGGCGAAGTTGAGCAGGAGCTGACCGCGTTTCTCGTCCCTGCGCCGGTGCGTCATGTGCAGGGCCCAGTCGGGATGCGCGCGGTACAGGTCGCTGTCGCGGCTGATGCTCTCCGGCTCCACCCACAGGCCGACGCGCATGCCCGTGTCGCGGATGCCGTCGAGCAGGCGGCGCAGCCCGTCGGGGAAACGCTCGTGATGCGGCCACCAGTCGCCCAGCGACGTGGTGTCGTCATCGCGGCGGCCGAACCAGCCGTCGTCGATCACGAACAGCTCGACGCCGAGACCGGCGGCGATCTTGGCGAGCTGGAGCTGGTGCTCCCCGGTGACGGCGAACGTGGTCGCCTCCCACGAGTTGTACAGCACCGGCCGCTCCTCCTGGGCGGTGGGCAGCACGTGCCGGCGGGCGTACTCGTGCCAGGACCTGCTGGCCGCGCCGAAGCCGCCGGCGCTGTAGAGGCCGAGCGCGGCCGGTGAGACCAGCTCCTCCCCCGGGGCGAGCCGCCAGCGCGGCCCGTCGTGACCGAAGCCGCCCGAGACGCAGACGCCGCCTTCCGGCCGGTGGGTCGTGGTCAGGCGCCAGCTCCCGCTCCAGGCCAGCGCGACGCCCCAGACCTCGCCGTGCTCCTCGGTGGCCGCGCCGTCGTCGATCATCACCCACGGGTTCGCCGTGTGGCTGGTGACGCCCTGGCGGCTGGTGAAGACCAGCTCGCCGACCGGCAGCGGCCCCCGCTGGAGCTGCAGCTCCTCCGCCCACGCGCCGAAGACGCCGCTGTAGCGGTACGACGCCGCGTCGGGGATGAACCAGTTGCCCGAGTCCAGCCGGGTGACGGTCACCTCGGCGTCGCAGCGGTGCCGGACGGTGGTCCAGCGTTCGATGACGTCGGTGTCGTCGCGGACGCGCACGGACAGCACGATCTCGAACGGGTGGTGCGCGTCGGTCAGCAGCAGGTCCAGCCGCTCCGCCCCGCCGCCCTCGTCATGGACGCTCGCCCCGGCGAACGACGGCTCCACCGAACGCGTATGACCGAAGGAGACCTGCAGGGACGGCACGCCCCACCGGGTGCCGCCGTCGACCGGCAGCAGCTCCTCGACCTCGGCGGGCGTGGAGAAGCTGCTGACGTGCCGGCGCGCGCCGGAGGCCGCGACCTGGCGCGCGGCCTCGGCCGTCAGCCTGGGTCCCCAGTACTTCTGACGTGGTGTGGCCTCCCCCGTGAGCGGGTCGATCTCCACGGCGATGACGTACGTGGAGGCGGGCGTGGTGATCGCCCACCGGTGATCGTCAAGAGGAGTTACAGGCATCGGCGTCCCCCGCGCTGCTGGATCGATCAGGCCGCTGGAGACTAAACCCGATTAGTGCACCCGGTCAACGAACCGATCCCGATCAAGCAGGACATCTCCGGCGTGGAGTGATTGAGACCACTTCTTTACTTGACAGGGCGAATAAATCGGGCGGAACAATGGTCCCCGTGTTCTCACAGAGCGCATCGGTCCCTGTGCGGCTCACGGACGCCATGCGATCGGTGTTCGTCGAGCTGCTCGTGCACGGGCCGCTGTCCAGGGCCGAGGTGGCGCGGCGGCTGGCCCTGTCGCCGTCCGCGCTGACCAAGGTCACCAAACCGTTGATCGAGGCGGGCTATCTGCTGGAGGCGGCGGGTGAGAGCCCGGCCACCGTCGGGCGGCCCTCGCAGCCCCTGCGGGTGGACGCCTCCCGCATGGCGTTCGTCGGGATCAAGCTCACCGAGGACGAGCTCTTCGCCGTCCGCACCGACCTGCGGGCCACGATCCAGAAGGAGGTCGCCAGGCCGCTCGCCGGCCACGAGATCGACGACGTGCGCGGCCAGATCGCCGACGTCGTGGGCGAGCTGACCGTGCCCGGCCGGCCGCTGTCGGCGGTGGGCATCAGCCTCGCCGGGACCGCCACGCCGAGCGATCCCGTCGTGCACACCGCGCCGTTCCTCGGCTGGAGCCAGTTACCGCTGGCCGAGATGGTCGAGGAGGCCGTGTCCGTGCCCACGGTGCTGGACAACGACGTACGGGCGCTGACCGCGGCGCAGCAGTGGTTCGGCGAGGGCGTCGGCCATTCGTCGTTCGCCCTGGTCACGGTCGGCGCGGGCATCGGCTGCGGGGTGGTCGTCGGCGACCGGCTGGTCAGCGGGCGGTCCGGCGCGACCGGGCTGGTCGGCCATCTGCAGATCGACGACCGCGGCCCCCTGTGCGAACGGGGGCACCGGGGTTGCGCCCGCGCCTACGCCAGCTCCCCCGCCATCCGCCGCTCGATCGCGGCGGCGCTCGACCAGCCCGATCTCACCTTCGACGACTGCCTCGCCATGGCGGCCGGCGGCCACCCCGTCGCCCGCCGGGTGTTCGACGACGCGGGGGCCGCGCTCGGCCAGGTGGTGGCCACCGTCGCCAACATCACCGGCCCCGAGCTGGTCGTCCTGTCCGGCGAGACCGTCCACATGTACAACGTGTGCGCGGAAGCCTTCCAGGCCGCGCTCATCCGCCACACCCACTGGACGACCACTCCCGTACGGGTGGTCGTCAAGCCCTTCGCCTTCAACGAGTGGGCGAGGGGAGCGGCCGTCGCCGCTCTCCAGCATCTGCTGCTGCACCGCTGATCATTCGCCGGCGGGCACGAGGAGGTCAGATGACCAGTGATACCGTCCGCGCCACACCCCGCCTCACGGCCGGGGCAGTGCCCGACAAAAGCCCTCCGCGCCGACGACGCCTGGGCGACCTGCCCATCGCGATCGTGTTCGTCCTGCCGGCGGCGGTCGGCTTCGCGGTCTTCTACGTCTGGCCCGCCCTCCGGGGCGTGTACCTGAGCCTGACCAAGTACAACGTCCTCACCCCACCTCGTTTCATCGGGCTGGAGAACTACCGGCAACTGTTCGGTGACCATCTGTTCTGGAACGCCCTGAAGGTCACCGCCGAGTACGTGGTGCTCAACATCGGCACGCAGACCGTGATCTCGGTGCTGCTGGCCGTCCTGCTGCACCGCCTGACCAGGTCGATGGTGGTGCGCGGGATCGTGCTGCTGCCCTACCTGGTGGCGAACGTGGTGGTGGCGCTGGTGTGGTTCTGGATGCTCGACTTCCAGATCGGCGTGGTCAACCAGGTGATCGAGTGGCTGGGCTTCGACCGGGTGGCGTTCTTCGGCGCCGACCTGGGCATCGGCACCATCGCGATGATCAACACCTGGCGGCACATGGGGTACACCGCGCTGCTCATCTTCGCCGGTCTGCTGATGATCCCGCCGAGCGTCTACGAGGCCGCCGCGATCGACGGCGCCTCGGAGTGGCGGACGTTCTGGCGGGTCACGCTGCCCCTGCTGCGGCCGATCATGGCGCTGGTCATGGTGCTGAGCGTCATCGGGTCGTTCCAGGTCTTCGACACCGTCGCCGTCACCACGGGAGGCGGTCCGATCAACGCCACCCGGGTCATCTACTTCTACATCTACGACCTGGCGTTCAACCGGTTCAACTTCGGTTACGCCGCCGCGCTGTCGTCCGTGCTGTTCGTGCTGCTGGCCGGCATCGCCTACCTGCAGCTCCGCCTGTCCAGGGCGGGCGAGTCGGATCTGAAGGGATCGTGATGGCCTCCATCCGCTGGGGCCGGGTCGCCGGCTGGGCCGTTCTCGTGCTGGTCATGGTGGCCACGTTGTTCCCCTTCTACTGGATGTTGCGCACGTCGTTCTCCAGCACCCGCTCGCTGGCCGCGGGCGCGGGCGACCTGTTGCCCGTGGACTTCACGCTCGGCGCGTACCGCCGGGTGCTGGGCCTGTCGAGCACCGCGGAGGCGGTGGCGGAGGGCGGGTCGACCGGCACCGTCGACTTCTGGCTCTACCTGCGCAACTCCATCGTGGTCGCGACCACGGTCACGACCGGGCAGGTGTTCTTCAGCTCGATGGCCGCCTACGCCTTCGCCCGGCTGCGCTGGCCCGGCCGCGAGGCCGTCTTCACGATCTTCGTCACCGCCCTGATGGTGCCGCCGATCTTCACCACGCTGCCCAACTTCGTGCTGATCAAGGATCTGGGGCTGCTCAACACCTACCTCGGCATCGTGCTGCCGCACCTGCTCATGACGCCGTTCGCGGTGTTCTTCCTGCGGCAGTTCTTCCTCGGGATCAACGCGAGCGTGGAGGAGGCCGCCCGCCTGGACGGCGCCGGGCACGTGCGGACGTTCTTCCGCATCATCCTGCCGATGAGCAAGGGACCGATCAGCACGCTCGCCATCCTCGTCTACATCACGAGCTGGAACGACTACTTCTGGCCCCTGCTGGTGGGCAAGGCGGAGAACGTCCGGGTGCTGACGGTCGCGCTCGGCGTCTTCCGCTCCCAGACCCCGCAGGGCTCCCCCGACTGGGCCGGGCTCATGGCCGCGACGCTCTTCGCCGCGTTGCCGATGATCGTGCTGTTCGCCCTGCTCGGCCGCCGGGTCATCGACTCCATCGGCTACACCGGCGTCAAGTGAACGCCGTCCCCCAACCCACGGAAGGTTCGAAGTCGTGAAGCGTTCTCTCATCATCGCCGGAGTGGCCACCTTGCTCCTGAGCGGCTGCGGCGCCGATCCGGAAGGCGGCTCGGGCTCCGCCACGATCGACTACTGGCTCTGGGACGCCGCCCAGCAACCGCAGTACCAGCAGTGCGCCGACGCCTTCCACAAGGCGAACCCGCAGTACACGGTCAAGATCACCCAGTACGGCTGGGACGACTACTGGAACACGCTGACGACCGCGTTCGTCTCCGGGACCGCGCCCGACGTGTTCACCAGCCACCTGTCGCGGTATCCGGACCTCGCCTCCCAGGGCCAGCTGCTGCCCATCACCGACCTGGTGACGCGGGACAAGGTGGACCTGTCGGCCTACCAGGACGGCCTGGCCGACCTGTGGGTGACGCGGGACGGCCAGCGGTACGGCCTGCCGAAGGACTTCGACACCGTGGCCGTCATCTACAACACCGACAAGCTCAAGGAAGCCGGCATCAAGCCGGAGGAGATGTCCGAGCTGACCTGGAACCCGCAGGACGGCGGCACGTACGAGAAGGTCATCGCCCGCCTGACCGTGGACCGGAACGGCAAGCGCGGCGACGAGCCCGGCTTCGACAAGAACCACGTGGCCACCTACGGCCTCGGCCTGAACACCAGCGGCGCGGGCTTCGGGCAGACCGAGTGGAGCATGTACACGATGAGCAACGGCTGGCAGTACGCCGACCGGAACCCGTGGCCCAGCCGGTTCAACTACGCCGACCCCAAGTTCAAGGAGACCATCAAGTGGCTCACCTCGCTCATCGACAAGGGCTACGTGCCGAGCATGGACATCATCTCCTCCGGCGTCGGCCAGATCGACACCTACGGGGCGGGCAAGTACGCGATGGTCACCGAGGGCAGCTGGAACACGAAGACCTACTGGGCGCTCAAGGGCGTCAAGTCGGCCCTCGCCCCGACGCCGATCGGCCCGACGGGCAAGCGCGCGAGCCTGTTCAACGGGCTGGCCGACAACATCTCGGCCGGGACGGACAACCCTGACGCGGCCTGGGCGTGGGTGAAGTTCCTCGCCTCGCCGGCCTGCCAGCAGGACATCGTGGCCAAGCAGGCCGTCATCTTCCCCGCGATCAAGAGCGCCACGGTGGAGGCCGAGAAGGCGTTCGCCGACACCGGGATCGACGTCAAGCCGTTCACCATGCACGTGAAGGACGGCACCACGCACCTGGCGCCCATCTCCGACCACTGGGCCGACATCACGACCATCATGACGGAGACGATGGACTCGATCTTCTCGTTCAAGAGCGACATCAACGCCCTCGACCCGGCCAACGACAAGATCAACGCGCTGTTCCAGTAACACCGGGGCCGGTGTCCGGTACGCGCAGGGCGAGCAGGGCGATGTCGTCGTCGGGCTCGCCCCGCGCGGCCAGCAGCTCGTCGCAGAACCGCTCCACGGGCGCCTTCGCGAGCGTCGCGGCCTGGCGGCGGAGGCGGTCCATGGCGCGGCCGATGTCCTCGCCGGGGCGTTCGACGAGCCCGTCGGTGTAGAGCAGGAGCGTCGAGTGCGGCGGCAGCGGGTCGCGGGCCTCGGGGCGGGGGTTGGTGACGTCCATGCCGAGCAGCAGGCCGGAGCCGTCCTCCAGGTAGCGGGCCTCGCCCTCCCGGGTGACCAGCAGCGGCGGCATGTGACCGGCGCTGGAGTGGTCGAACGCCCACGGCCCGCCGACCGGTGTCCTGATCAGGCCGTACAGGCACGTCGCCACCCGCTGGCCGTAGAGGGCGTCGTTGACGAGGTCCAGCCGGCTGAGGATCTCCCCCGGCGGCTCCTGACGGTCGTACGCCAGCGCGCGCATCATGTTGCGCAGCTGGCTCATGATGACCGCGGCCGACAGGTCGTGGCCGGCGACGTCGCCGATGACGACGGCCAGCTCGCCCTTCGGCAGCAGGAAGGCGTCGTACCAGTCGCCGCCGACCTCCGCGGCCTCGTACGCCGGGATGTAGCGGGCGGCGAGCCGCAGGGGGTCGACCTGCGGCAGGTCGGGCAGGAGCGAGCGCTGCATGCGCTCGGCGATGTGCCGCACCTTGTCGTACAGGCGGGCGTGGTCGAGGGCGAGCGAGACGCCGTGCGCGATCTCCTTGATCAGCCTCTGCTCGGCGGGGGTGAAGGCCTGGGCGGGATCCTCACGGGCCAGGGTCAGCGCCCCGTGGGTCCTCCACCGCACGCGCAGCGGGACGACCATCGCGGTCTTCCCGTCCAGCTGCCCGAACAGCTCCAGGCCCGACTCCCGCGCGGGCGGCAGCTCCGTCAGCGGTCCCGTCAGCAGCAGCGCGTCCGAGCCGCGCATGGCCCGCGCCACCGGCCCGGGGGTCTCGTCGGACAACCGCGGCAGCGGCTCGGTGAACACGCTGTCCGGCACTCTCCCGGGGTCGCGGTGGGTCACGGCCAGGTGGTACGGACGCCCGTCGTCGCCGAGCGCGTCGATCGCGCACCAGTCGGCCAGCGCGCACGTGAGGATGCTGGACAACCGCCGCATCCCTTCCGTGACCGACGGGGTGCTGTGCATGGCGGTGATCGCGTGGCTCAGCACCCGGGCGTGCTGCAGGGCCTCATCGGCGTGTGCCTCACTCCTGTCGGTGTCCATGCGCGATCCTCCCTGCGGGTGCCATGCCCCGGGAGGATGCGTTCAGGCCCGCCGGCCGGGGTGACGGCCCACGGCAAAGCGCGGGAAAACCGCGCGGGGGCGTGTGTTCAGGCGGTCCGCCGGCGCGCGCCGCCGCCCCGGGCGCCGCGGTTGACGGACTTTTGAGCCGTCACCCGGGTTTCACCAGCCGACGGCCCGCGCCAGCGGCGTGCCGGCTCCCGGCGCCAGCCGCTCGGTCAGCGGGATCGGCATCTGCGCCATGAACCGCGGCTCGGTGCCGAGGTGCTCCTGCGCGGCGTGCACGGTGAACGGGTGCAGCACGTACGCGTCGCCCGGCCGTCCGGTCGCGAACGCCAGAGGACGACCCCGGCTGGCGTCGTCCACGAGCGGCCCGGCCTCCATCGCGTCGATCGTCTTCTCGTCCAGGATCCCGGCCACGTCACGATGGGACCCGACGCGCACCCGGGTCGGCGCGTCGTCGGGGCCGACGTCGGAGAAGATCACCAGCAGCAGGAGCGTGCCGGGACGGCCGCTCACCCCCCAGCTCCCGTCGGGCCGCTCGGTGTTGGCGTCGATGTGCCAGCCGCGGTCGTCGGCCGGGGGCACCCGGGGGAACCGGACCGGGATGTTGCCGGCCACGCCGCGCGGGACCCACCTGTCCGGCCCGGCGATCGCGTCGAGCGCCGCGTACAGCCGGGGGCTGCGCATGAATTCCCCGAACGGCCCCTCGCCGGTCAGGTCGGCGGTCCACACCACCGGCTGCGTCCACCCGGAGGGGTCGTCGGGCGACAGGCCGATCCGCTGCCACAGCAGCGCTCTCGCGGCGTCGCCGACCTCGCGCGGCACCACCCCGTCGATCTTGGCGAACCCGTCGGTGACGAACTGATCGATGTCGACAACGTCCATGCCCGGAACGCTACCAACGCCGTCTACTGGTTTTCCGGGTGACGAAGCCCGGCCAGGAAGTCGTCGGTCAGGCGGATCTGGTGCTCCGGCGGGAAACGTTCGGGGTCGAAGAGCGCCTGCACGACCAGGCCGTGCGTGAACGACAGCACGGTCTGCGCCAGCCGTACCGGATCGGCCTCGGCGGGCAGCTCGCCGAGGCGCCGCGCGTCGCCGATCGCGGCGCGCAGCGTCTCGCGGATGCGCTCGTAGCGGGCGGTCTGCGCGGCGAAGAGCGCGGGGTCGGAGAGCGCGAGATCCCAGGAGCCGACCCAGATGCGGTTCATGGCCGTGCTGTCCGGGGTCAGCGGGAGGATGTCGAGCACGTGGGCGCGCAGCGCGGGCAGCCCTGGGGCGGGCGTCTTCTGGCGCGGGCGCTCGCGCGTGCGGGTCTCGAGGATGTCGAGGGCGTGGGCGACGAGCTCCCGCTTGCCCGCGAAGTAGTGGGTGACCAGGCCGGTGGAGGCTCCCATGGCTTCGGCGACCGCCCTCAGCGTGAGGCCGCCGAAGCCGTGCTCGGCGAGGACCCGCCACACGGCCTCGGAGACGTCGTGGCGGCGGGCGTCGTGATCGGTGCGGGCTGGGCTCACGGAATGCTAGCTTACATACCGAACGTTTGTTATGTACGTCCTTCGGAGGCTTTCGATGTTCGCTCTCCCCCTCACCCCCGGCGCCGAGCTGCGGCCGCTGGAGCCGTGGCAGGCCGAGGAGTTCCTCGCGCATCTCGACCGGGCGCGCGAGAACGTCTCGCCGTGGGTGTCGCCCTCGTTCGTCGCCTCCGACCTCGACGGAGCCCGCGGGGTGCTGCAGGGGTACGCCGACAGACGGGCGCGCGACGCCGGCGCCATCTGGGGCATCTGGCTGGACGGCACGCTGCGCGGCGGCGTGATGCTCCGGTCGTTCGACGCCGCGCTGGGCGTCTGCGAGGTGGGCTGCTGGCTGGAGCCCGCCGCCGAGGGGCGCGGGCTGATCACGAACGCCGTCGGCCGGGTCGTCGACTGGGCGGTGCGGACGCGCGGCATCCAGCGCGTCGAGTGGCAGGCGCTCGCGGGCAACGTCCGCAGCCTCAACGTCGCCCGGCGTCTCGGCATGAGCCGCGAGGGCGTCCTGCGCCAGGCCGTCCCGCGCGACGGCGGGCGCGCCGACATCGAGATCTGGTCGCTCCTGGCGGACGAGTGGCGGGGCTGACTCTGGTTGGCTTGAGTCTCCAGTAAGGGGAGACGCGAAGGTGGGGCCATGGACGCGGACACGCTCTACTCGATCGGCGACCTGGCCCGGCGCACCGGGCTGACGGTCAAGACCATCCGGTTCTACTCCGACGAGGGGATCGTGCCGCCCGCCGACCGCAGCCCGGCCGGCTACCGCCGTTACGGCCCCGACGCCGCCGCCCGGCTCGACCTCGTGCGCACGCTGCGCGACCTCGGGCTCGACCTGGCCACGATCCGCAAGGTCGTGAACCGGGAGGTCCCCCTCGCCCGGGTCGCCGCCGCGCACGTGGAGGCGCTGCGGGCGCAGATCCGCACGCTGCGGCGGCGGCAGGCGGTGCTGACGGCGGTGGCCCGGCGCGGGTCCACCCCTGAGGAGATGGAGCTCATGAACGAACTCGCCGGCCTGTCCGAGGACGAACGCCACCGCCTGATCACGGACTTCCTCGACGCCACCTTCCCCACCGACGGCCCGCCCCCGGGTGCCAGCGGCTCGACGGCCCCACAGGCAGACGGTTACGCGGGGATCAAAGGGTCAGCACCCCCGCACCCCGCGGACGATGTCGCGGAGGTCAAGGGGGCGACTCCCCCGCACCCGGTGGGCGATTTCGCCGGGGCCAGGAGTTCGATGACCCCGTATCTGCCGGAGGATCCCGAGCCGGAGCAGGTCGAGGCGTGGGTGGAGCTGGCCGAGCTGTCCCGCGACCCGGAGTTCCGCGCGGTGATGCGGCGCATGGCCGTGCTGCACGCGGCCGAGCGTGCCGGGGGCGGTCTCCCGCGTCCGGACGCCGCGGCGATCGTGCGCGACGTGGTCCGCCCGGCGCTGGAGGCGGGCGTGGATCCGTCCGCGCCCGAGGCCGCCGCCGTCGTCGCGCAGGTCCGCTCCCGGTACGGCGGGGCCGACCTGCGGGCGGCGCTGGAGGCGGCCTGCGACGTCCGCAGGGACCGCTACATGGAGCTGCTCGCGATCGTCAACGGCTGGCCGCCGCCGGAGCCCCTGACACCGGCGCTCACCTGGTTCGCCGAAGCGCTCCGCGCCCAGGCCGCGTCGCGGTAGGACCCCAGCGGCGCCCCGCTCGCGCGGGACGAGCACGTCACCCGGCGCCGGGAGACGAGCCGCACCCGCCCTCGGCGCATCCCGCCTGCGCCCTCTCCGCGCCGCGCGTTCTCATCCAGAGCGCAGCCATCGGGCGAACGGCGTGGTGGCGACGCGGGCGCGGCCCTCGTCCGGCACGAGCGCGCGCTCGTCCAGCTCGGCGCCGAAGTACGGCGCGCCCGGGTCGGTGATCACCGTGCGCCGGTCGCCCCACACGGCCAGGGCGGTCCGCGCCACCTCGTCCAGCCGGAACACCTCGGGCCCCGCCACCTCCACGATGTCCCGCAGCGGCGGCCCGGTGACGATCTCGGCGAGCACGGCGACGACGTCCGCCGCGGCGACGGGCTGGACGAGCGCGGGCGGCAGCAGCACCGTGCCGCCCTCGGCGGCCGAGTCCGCGATGGCCCGGACGAACTCGAAGAACTGCGTCGCCCGCACGATCGAGTACGGGATCCCGGACTCCTCGATCAGCCGCTCCTGCGCAACCTTGGCGCGGTAGTGCCCGGAGCCGGGCACCCGGTCGACCCCCACGATCGACAGCACGACGTGGTGCCAGACCCCCGCGTTCCGCTCGGCGGCGAGGACGTTGCGGGTCGCGGTGGTGAAGAACTCCATCGCCGCCCCGGCCTCCGAGGACCGCCCCTTCGACACGTCGGCCACGACGTCGGCGCCCGCCACCGCCGCGGCCAGACCCTTGCCGGTGACCGCGTCCACCCCGGTGGAGGGCGAGGCCGGGACCGCGTCATGCCCCCTCCCGCGCAGCTCCGCCACGAGCCTGGACCCGATGAGCCCGGTGCCGCCGATCACCACGATCTTCATGGACGCAGGGCCGCCTCGAGCACGCCGATGGCCTGGGCGATGGCGGCGGAGGCCGCGCGGGTGCCGCGGACGGGGTTGAGCATCATGAAGTCGTGCAGGATGCCGTTGTAGCGCACGCTCGTCGTCGGCACGCCCGCCTCGGTCAGCCGCCGCGCGTACGCCTCGCCCTCGTCGCGCAGCACGTCGTTCTCGTCCACGATCACCAGCGCGGGCGGCAGCCCGGCCAGGTCCTCCAGGCTCGCGCGCAGCGGCGACGCGGTGATCTCGGCCCGTTCGCGGGGGTCGGTGGTGTACGCGTCCCAGAACCACGCCATCGCCTTGGCCGTCAGGAACGGCCCGCCGGCGAACTCCCGGTAGCTCTCGGTGTCCTGGGCGGCGTCGGTGACGGGGTAGTAGAGCGACTGCTGCACGAACGTCACGTCGCCCCGCCGCTTGGCGATGATGGCCAGCGCGGCCGCCATGTTGCCGCCGACCGAGTCGCCGGCCACCGCCATCCGCCGCGCGTCCAGCCCCTCCTCCGCCCCGCTCGTGGTCACCCACCGCGCGGTCGCGTACGCCTGCTCGATCGCGACCGGGTAGCGGGCCTCCGGCGAGCGGTCGTACTCGACGAACACGACCGCGGCGTTCACCCCGGTGGCCAGCTCGCGGACGAGCCGGTCGTGCGTGCCGGCGTTGCCCAGGATCCAGCCGCCCCCGTGGACGTACAGGATGACCGGCAGCTCACCCGACGCGCCGGCCGGTTTGACGATCCGCACCCGCACCTCGCCGACGTCGGCAGGGACGGTGATCCACTTGTCGTCCACGTCGGGCATGTCGATCGGTGCGGACTGGATGTCGTCCAGCACCTGGCGGGCGCGTTCGGGCCCGAGCTCGTAGAGGAAGGGCGGTTTCGAGGTCGCGTCCGCGATCTCCTGGGCGGCCGGTTCCAGAACGTGCCTGCTCATGGCGGGCTCCTCACCATCGACGCGCTGATCAGAACCCACGTAACCGGCTGCCTCACGACCAAGGCAACAGCCGCCCAGAAGATCGTTCACCACGCTTTCCCCGCACGGAGGTCACAACGCCTTCAGGACCCCGGCGCCGGCCGGTGGCGGGCCGGTGTCCGGCGGATGCGTCCACCTGGATGATCCGACGCTCGTGGCATACTGGCCCGATGCCGATCCAGGAAGGGTTCCGCAACCAGCGGCTGACCGTGGTGCCGCGCCGGGTGGTCGCCGCGGCGCAGTCCCGCCCGGTCACCCGCCGGCTCATGGTCACCGACACCGGTTACTATCCCGTCGCCGCGGATCACCTGATGACACGGCCCGGTGGCACCGAGGAGGCCGTCCTCATCGTGTGCACGGCCGGCCTGGGATGGGCGAACATCGGCGGCGTCCAGCACCGCGTCGGGTCCAGCGCGGCCCTGGTGATCCCGCGCGGCGTGCCGCACGCGTACGGCGCGTCCGCGGAGAGTCCCTGGACGATCTGGTGGTGTCATCTGCGCGGCAGCGACCTGCCGGAGCTGATCGAGCAGATCGGCGCGAGCGTGTCCAGGCCGGTGCTGTGCGTCCGGCACGTCGATCGGGCCGTGGCCCTGCTGGACGAGATCGTCACCACCCTGGAGCGCGATCACTCACCGGCCAGCCTGATGGGCGCGGCGGGCGCCGCGTGGAAGCTCCTCACCCAGCTCGTGGTCGACCGCGCCATGCCGGCGCCGGGCGATCCGTTGCAACGCGCGATGGCGTACCTGGCCGAGCGGCTGGACAGCCCCGTGCGCGTCCCCGACCTGGCCGCGCTGGTCGGCGTCTCCCCCTCGCACCTGAGCGCGCTGTTCCGCCGCGCCACCGGAGGCGGGGTGCTCGCGCACCACACGGCGCTCCGGATGGCGCACGCGCGCAACCTCCTCGACACGACGGACGCGACCATCGCCGACGTCGCGCGCGAGGTGGGTTACTCCGACCCGTTCTACTTCTCCCGCCATTTCCGGCGGATGCACGAGGCCAGTCCCAGCGAGTACCGCAACCGGGCCAAGGGCTGAGGCGTCACGGCGCCGTGCTCACCACCCGCAGCACCACGGACCTGTCGACGTCCAGCGACGGCGCTTCGACGCCGGCCAGGCGCAGCACCCGTCCGGGCAGGGTGACGCCGGCGCGCTGCCACGGCGGCAGCACCGCGCCCGCCGCGGGAGCGGATCCCGGGTGGACGGCCTCGACCGTGTAGTCGCGGGTGTCGTCCAGCCCCGGGAGCCGGATGCGTCCCGGCGGCCAGGTCGCCGGCCGCTCGACCACGCTGAACGCGTACAGCGCCTGTGACCGGTCGCCCGACACGACCCCCTCCAGCCGGTACGCCGCGTCGGGCAGGTCGGCGTGCACCACCCGGCCCGTGTGCAGCAGCGCCCGGTGCTCCTTGTGGAACGCCACCCAGCGCGCCAGCGCGGCCAGGGTCTCGTCGTCGGCGGTGAGCAGGTTCGTCTCGATGCCGAGGTGCCCCCACAGCGCCTTCTCCGCGCGGTAGTCCAGCGGATGGGCGCGGTGGGTGGTGTGCGACTCCGCGGCGCCGATGTGCGTGCCCTGCATCTCCGGCGGGACCAGCAGCCCCGTCCAGCGCTGGATCTCCAGCCGCTCGTGCGGGTCGTTGCAGTCGCTCGGCCACACCCGGTCGGCGTACTCCAGGACGCCGAGGTCGATACGTCCGCCTCCGCTGGCGCACGACTCGATCTCCAGGCCGGGGTGGGCGGCCTTGAGCCGCTCCATCAGCCGATACACCTGCTCCACCTGGGTGCGCACCCCCGGCCGGCCGCCGGGCGCGTGGCCGGCGTCGAGCAGGTACCGGTTGTGGTCCCACTTGATGTAGGCGATGCCGAGCGAGCCGATCAGCTCGCTCATCCGCTCGAACACGTGGTCGTACGCGCCGGGGTGGCCGAGGTCGAGCACGTGCTGGTACCGGGAGGGCAGCCCGGGGCCGTGCCCGGCGTCGAAGATCCACTCAGGGTGGCGGCGGGCGAGGTCGGAGTCGAGGCTGACCATCTCGGGCTCGAACCAGAGGCCGAAGTCCATGCCGAGTACGCGGACGCGCTCGGCGAGCGGTTGGAGGCCCTTCGGCCAGACGGCGGGATCGACCGTCCAGTCGCCGAGCGAGCTGGTGTCGTCGCGGCGGCCGAGGAACCATCCGTCGTCCAGCACGAACCGCTCGGCGCCCAGCTCGGCTCCGCGTTCGGCGAGCCTGAGCAGGGTGTCGAGATCGTGCTGGAAGTAGACGGCCTCCCAGGTGTTCAGCACCACGGGCCGGGGCGTGCGGGGGTGCCGCGGCCGGGACCTCAGGTGCCGGTGGAAGCGGGCGGCGAGCTCGTCCAGCCCCGAGCCCCATGACCCGTACTGCCAGCGGCCGCGGAACTCCTCGCCCTGGGCGAGCACCACCTCACCGGGCAGCAGCAGTTCCCCGGCCGCGAGGTGCCGGGTGCCCGCCGGGGTCAGCTCGGCCGCGAGCACCTGATTGCCGCTCCACGCCAGGTGGGTGGCCCAGACCAGCCCGTCCCCGAACCCGAACCCCTGCTCGCCGGCGACCAGCAGCAGTGTGTGCTCCAGCCCCGGTTTGCCGCCGCGCGAGGCCCGCACCCACTCGCCCACGCGGAACGGCCGCCGCTGCGGCACGCGTTCGAGCGACCAGCGGCCGGTCAGGTCGAGGATCTCCGTGGCGTCCGACGGCACGGGCAGCGCCGTTCGAGCGAGGTCAGGCGGTACGGCTCCGCCGCGTCGTTCCTGAGGGTGGCCCGCTGGCGGACGAGCCCGCTGCCGGCGAGCACCTGGATCTCGACGTCGACCGCGAGCCCGAACTCGGGGTCGCGCGCGTGGCTGCGCAGCACGCCCCCGTCGGCGGTCTGCGCGGTCTCGTGCGTCGCCTGCCGGAAGTACGGCGCCCAGCGGCGGCCGTCGCCGTCGCCGGCCAGGCCCGGACGGCCGAGCCAGCCCTCGGCGAGCTGGGGAAGCACGGGGACGGGCTGGGGATAGGTGACGGCGCTGTCGCCGATGGCGGGCAGCGCGGCCCGCTGGAGCCCGGCCAGGGCGGCGTCGTCGAGGTCACCGAGGTCGGGCCCCCAGTGCAGGATGCGCGGCAGCCGTCCGCCGTCGACGGCGACGACCAGGCTGGTGCCGCCGGCGCGCAGGTGGATCGGCGCGGGCTGGGTGTCGTTCATTGTGCGTGGTTCTCCGCGGTCGCGTCGGTGCGGGGAGGTGTCGTCATCCTTTGAGCCCGCTGTTCGCGATGCCCCGGAAGAACTGGCGCTGCAGGACCAGGAAGACGATCACCAGAGGGATCGAGCACACCAGCGCCCCGGCCATGAGGGTGGGGTAGTCGGTGCCGAACTGCCCCTGCAGACCGGCCAGGCCCACCGGCAGCGGGCGGTTCTCCCCCGAGGGCGAGACGATGAGCGGCCAGAGCAGGTCGTTCCACGAGTAGAGCCCGGTCAGCACGGTCAGCGCGGCGAGCATCGGCTTGACCATGGGCAGCATGACGTACCAGAAGATCTGGAACGGGTTCGCGCCGTCGAGCCGGGCGGCCTCCTCGAAGTCCTTCGGCAGGTTGAGGAACGCCTGCCGCATCAGGAAGGTGCCGAACGCCGAGAACAGGCCGGGGATCGCCAGGGCGGGCAGGGTGTCCAGCATGCCGAGGTCGCGGATCAGCTGGTACTGGCCGATCAGGAAGAGCTGGCTGGGCACCATGAGCATGGCGATGAACAGGCCGAACAGCGCGTCACGGCCGGGGAAGGACATGCGCGCGAAGGCGTAGCCGGCCAGCGCGGCGACCGCGACCTGCCCGGCGACCCGCAGCACCAGCGCGCCGACGGACACCGCGAACATCGACCAGAACGGCACGGTCGAGAAGAACGTCTCGAACGCGTGCGCGCTGAACTCGTTCGGCCAGATCGTCGGCGGGACCCGGCTCACTTCGGAGGTCGTCTTGAAGACGGTGAGGAGCTGCCACACGAACGGCACCACCATGACGACGGCCGCGACGCCCAGCACGAGGTGGATCGGCCAGGTGGACGTCGGTGTGCGACGCCGCTGCGCGCGGCGGACGGCGGGCTCAGCCATAGAAGACCCACGATTTCTGAAGACGGAACTGCAGAGCGGTGGCGATCATGATCACGATGAGCAGCACGATCGCGATCGCGGCGCCGTAGCCCTGCTCGAACTGGACGAACGCCTTCTCGTAGAACAGGTAGACGATCGTCTTGGAGTCGGCGAGCGCGGTGTTGTTCACGCTGCGCAGCATGATGAAGATCAGGTCGAACATCTGCAGGGCGGCGATCACGGTGAGGATCGTGACGAAGAAGATGCTCGGGCTGAGCAGCGGCACGGTGATGCGGAAGAACTGCCGGATTCGCCCGGCGCCGTCGAGGGCGGAGGCCTCGTAGACGGCCTTGGGGATCGCCTGCAGACCGGCGCCGAGGATGATCAGGTTGATGCCGAGGCCCATCCAGATCCCCACCACGCCGAACGCGTAGATGGTGAACCGGGGGTCGGCCACCCAGTACTGGCCGTCGACGCCGAACCACGACAGCACGTAGTTGAGCAGGCCGAAGTCGCCGTTGTAGATGAACCGCCACACCATGCCGATCGCGACGGGCAGGGTGACGACCGGCAGGAAGAACAGCACCCGGTAGATCGTGCGCCCCCGCCCGGCCTGCTCGATCAGCGCGGCCAGCGCGACCGCCAGGGGGATGCCGAGCAGGACGATGACGGTGTAGAGCGCGGAGTTCCCGAACGCCTTCCAGACCTCGGCGTCGCCGAGCAGGTTCGCGTAGTTGCCGGCGCCCACGAAGGTGGCGGGCCCGAACGCCGGGACGTCCTGGAAGCTCTTGACCAGCGTGGACAGGAAGGGCCACACGTACAGGGCGATCAGGCCGGCCGTGGCCGGGGCGACGAACGCCACCGCCCACCACCCGCTGGGCTGGGTGCCGCCGGCGCGGCGGCCGGCCGGCCGCCGCGCGGGCTTCGCTGTCACGTTCGTCATTGCTTGGCGAGCACCTGGTTGACGGCGTCCTGGTACTCCTTCGCCGCGGTCTCGACGGGCTTGGCGCCCTCCCAGGCCGGAGCGAGATACTGCGCCGCGAGCCCCTGCCACTCGGCGGTGTCGCCCGCGACCGGCAGCGGCACGCTGTAGTCGATGGCGTCGATGAAGACCTGCAGGTCGAACTCCGGCATCGACTTCAGCCACGGCTCCTGCGTGCCCTTGTAGGCGGGGAGCACCGTTCCGGTGGCCGCCTGGATCTCGGCCGCCTCGGCGCCGCCGAGGAAGGCGAGGAACTTCTTGAGCTCCTCGGGGTGCTCGCTGCCGGCGTACCCGGCGTTGCCGATGCCGCTGGTGACGGTCGCGCGCTTGACGCCCTGGGGCAGCGGGGCGACGTCGACCTTGCCCTTCAGGTCGGGGTTCTTGCTGAACCGCAGCGCCCAGTAGGCGCCCGAGAAGTACATGGCGACCTTCTGGCTCTCGAACATCGCGACCGCCTCGGTGTCCGACAGCTGCTTCAGCGTCGGCGAGGAGCCGGCGGCCTGCAGGTCGGTCCAGAACTTCAGCCCGGCCACCGCCTGCGGCCCGGCGAAGTCGGCGGCCGTGCCGTCGGCGTTGAGGATGGTGCCGCCCGCCTGCAGGATCGTGTTGTAGTAGCCGCCCTGCGGGTCGATCGGCGCGGCGATGCCCCACACGCCCTTGTCCGGGTCGGTGAGCTTCTTGGCCGCCTCCTGCGCGTCCTTCCAGCCCCACGTGTCGTCGGGGTACGGGACGCCCGCGGCGTCGAAGAGCGCCTTGTTGTACCAGATGCCGTTGGTGTCGAAGTCCTTCGGCAGCGCGAAGATCTTGCCCTCGTAGGTGTAGGAGTCCGAGACGGCCTTGGGGTAGACGCTCATGTCGATGCCCGCGGACTTCACCGTGTCGGACAGGTCGACCAGCGCGCCGCCCTTGGCGTACTCGCGGAAGTGGTCGGCGAGCATCCAGAACGCGTCGGGGGCGGTGCCGCCGGCGACGCCGACCTGCAGCGTCGACCAGTATTCGGTCCACGGCAGCGTCTGGATCCTGACGGTGACGTTCGGGTTCTGCTTCTCGAACTCGGCGGCGATCTGCTCCATCGCCGGCGTCTGGTCCTCACTCCAGTTGGCGTAGGTGAGGGTGACCTTCTCGTTCGAGCCGCCGCCGGTCCCGCCGCAGGCGGTGAGCAGCGTCGCCGCCACGGTCAGGGCGAGGGCGGCCGTCCAGGTGTGTTTCATGATGTTTCCTCGCGCTCGGGTGCTCCGGTCGTCGCCGGCCGGCAGGGTTGGCGGTTGACGGATGTGACGTGGACGCTGCTGTCGACCCAGTCGACGTGCACGCCGGCGTCTTCAGGGCCCGCGGCCTCGCCGCGCAGGCACAGCGTCCGGGCGCCCTCGATCCCCACGTCGAAGGTGATGACGGGCTTGCCCGCCTCGACGACCGCGGCGAAGACCTCGCGGTCGTCCGCGAGCACGCTGACCCTGGCCCGCCCGGCCGACTCGTCGTCGACGCCGACGGCGCCCGTCAGCCTGCCGGCGCGCCCGCCCAGGTGGAAGCGGGCCTCGGAGTACGGCGCCGTGCCGAGACCGCGCTCGAACTCCTGCCCGGCCACGCGCAGGGGGCCGCCGTCGCCGGGGTTGCCCCCGCCGTTGGACCGGTCGCGCTCGACGGGGCCGTCCTCGTTGACGAACGCGGTCATCGGCAGCTCCGAGAGCGCGTACTCCCCCGGTGCCAGGGGACGTACGACGCGGACGTGCGCCACGACGGGGACCACGCCGTCGCCGTCCCGCTCGACCGTGACGACGCCGAGCCGTCCGGGCGGCAGCGCCGGTCCGGGACGGACGGCCCAGCCGGTCTCGGTGACGCGGTCGGCCGTCCAGCCCGGGGGCAGGCGCAGGCGGGCGTCGGCGTCCGTCGTGATCGTCGCGGTGCCGTCCGCGCCGAGCTCGGCGATGGGTGGGTGAGCCG
>NZ_POUD01000520.1 GCF_003236395.1 Nonomuraea aridisoli
GGCGTGCCTAGGGGGCTGCCCAGGGCCACCGTGGTGGAGAGCCTGCGGCTGGCCGGGCTGCTGCTGCCGCGGGGGCACCTGGCCGGCGGTCACGACCCGCTGCGCTCACGTGCGCTGCTGGCCGACCTGGAGGCCCGCTACGGCGGCCGTCCCGTGCTGGTGCGCGGCCTGCGCGGCCCGGCCCTGCTGGTGTTGTCCAAGCGCGACGCCGTCCGCGTGCTGTGCGGCCGGGAGACCGCCTTCCTGCCGCACGTGGACGAGCGGCCGTTCTCGCTGCCGACCGACGTGCTGCGCCCGGCGTTCATCCGGATCGCCGAGCAGGAGGCCGCCGGGCTGACCCGCGGGCTGCTCGACCACGCGCGGGTCGACGCCGCCTGGCAGCGGGTGGCCAGGCGCTGCGTCTACGGCGACGGCGCGGCCGACGACGTCGAGCTCACCCGGCTGCTGGAGGGCGTCATGCGGGCCGGGCGGCGCAGGGCGACCGGGCGGCGGGCGCAGCGCCGCAGGGAGATCCTGTCGGGCCGCTACGACGCCCGCATCATCGACCACCTCCGCCGGGCCGAGCCGGGCAGCCTCGCCGGGCTCATCGCCGAGACGCCGCAGCCGGAGTCGCGCGGGCTGATGCAGGCGGCGTTCTGGCTGATGGGGCTGAGCTGCGCCGCGGCCGGGCTGACGCAGACGCTGGCGCTGCTCGCCGCGCACCCGGCCCACCGCAGGGCGGCCCGCGCCGACTCCGGCCATCTGCGCGCCTGCCTGCGCGAGGGGCTGCGCCTGTGGCCGCCGCTGCCGGCGCTGTCGCGGGTCACCGTCACCGCCACCGACTGGTACGGCACCGCCCTGCCCGCCGGCACCGCCGTGGTCGTGCCGCTCGCCGCCCACACGCGCAGCCCGCGCCTGCCGTACGCCGACACGTTCTCCCCCGAGGTCTGGCTGGACGGCACCGCGGCGGAGGAGTGGTGGGCGCTGCCCGACTGCGACGGCGTGCGGCTGACCCTCGCGGTCGGCACGGCGTTCCTGGCCGCCATGCTGAAGCAGGCCCGGCCCGTGCCGGCCGGGCGGCTGCTGTCGGCCCACCGGCCGCTGCCACGGGCGATCGACGTCTCGCGGCTGCGGGTCCGGATGCGCCCGCCCCGGCGGGATCCGGCTCCTCGCTAGTGTCCAACGGACAGTGCCGACCTCCGTTAGAGTCTGGGGTACAAAACGGGATGCCGGGCGGCGGAACGGTTCGGGTTCTCACGGGACGAACCGGCGGGAGGAACGGTTCGGGTTGAGACGGCATGACGACGGCGAGAGGACGGCGACGTTGGGGCGCTCCGCAGGCACTCCGCTGCAGCCGGAGGATCCGCCGGCGATCGGCCCGTACGAGCTGGTCAGCCGTCTCGGCTCCGGTGGCATGGGGGTCGTCTACCTCGCCAAGGCGCCCGACGGGTCCCGGGTGGCGCTCAAGGCGATCCGGCGTGACTTCACCGCCGACCCCGTCTACCGCGCCCGTTTCCACGAAGAGGTGTCCAACGCCCGCAAGGTGGCCTCGTTCTGCACGGCGCGGGTGCTCGACCACGGCGAGGACCGCGGCGTCCTCTACCTCGTCACCGAGTACATCGACGGCATCTCGCTGGAAGACCACCTGATCGAGCACGGCGCGCTGTCGCCGTCGGTGCTGCACTCCGCCGCCGTGGGCGTGGCGGCGGCGCTGACCGCGATCCACGCGGCCGGGCTGGTGCATCGCGACCTCAAGCCGGCCAACGTGATGCTGACGCTGGCCGGGCCGCGGGTGATCGACTTCGGCCTGGCCCGCTCCACCCACGTCGACCAGCGGCACACCAACGCCGGCATGGTGATGGGCACGCCCGGCTGGATCGCTCCCGAGCAGGTCTTCGAGGGGCGCACGAGCCCGGCGGGCGACGTGTTCGCGTGGGGGTCGCTGATCGCGTACGCGGGGCTGGGCGGGCATCCGTTCGGCGAGGGTGACGCGTACGTGATGGCGGCCAGGGCCCGGCATGCGCCGCCCGACCTGCGGGGGCTGCCGGCGCCGCTCGACCGGCTGGTCGCGGCGGCCATCCACCCCGACCCGGCGCGGCGGCCCGCGGCGCGGCAGCTGCTGCTGGAGCTGGTCGGCGCGGCCGACGAACCCGCGGCGCAACTGGCCGCCACCAAGCACTTGACCAACGCGTGGAACCCGTCCGAGTTCGGCC
>NZ_POUD01000521.1 GCF_003236395.1 Nonomuraea aridisoli
GGCCATCCCTCCTCCACCCCCGCCGCGTCGCGGCCGTTGACGACCACCTCCGCGCCCGACTCCAGCAGGGCCTGCGCCGTCGCGGCGCCGATCCCCGAGCAGGACCCGGTGACGAGGGCGGTGCGCCCGCTCAGGTCGACCGGCAATGCGGGCTTTGCGCCATGATGAGCCGCACTTGGCCGTACGCGGGTCACGCCTCCAGGATCGAGCGGAGGGTGGCGGCGAAGGCGTCCGGCTCACCCTGCATGCCGAACTCGTCGCCCAGGAAGCCGGCGTGGTGGCTGGGGAAGACGACGGGCTTCGTGCCGAGCCGCTCGGCGACCGCCGCCCCCGCGCGGTGGGCCATCTCCCCCTCCGACTCGGCGCCGACGCCGACGACGACGCGCGTGGAGGCCGCGCGCAGCGCCGCGAAGTCGGGCTCGTAGTGCGTGCAGGTCATGATGTTCTGGCCGAACATCACGTCGTCGCGGGAGCCGTCGTCCTCCGCCGGCATCCCCAGCTCGGCCGGGCTGCGCACGGGCAGGTCGGCCAGGTCCGCGGGAATCTCGCCGCGCAGGCTCGTGACCGCGATGAACTTCGCCATCGCCGCGCCCCAGCCCTCCTCGTCGTACGTGCGGCGGATGTCCGCCACGGCCGCCAGGGCGTTATCCCGGTCGGGCAGCACCTGCGCGGCCGGGGGCTCGTGTGCCACCAGCGTGCGCACCTGCTCGGGATGGCGGGCCACCAGCGCCAGCCCGTTGACGGCGCCCCCGCTGCTGGCGAAGACGTCCACCGGCCCGGCGCCGAGCGCCGTGATCAGCCGGTGCAGGTCGTCGGCGTGCAGGTCGGGCGTCGACTCGATGACGCCGTCGGTGCGCGTGCTGCGCCCGATGCCGCGCGGGTCGTACGTCACCACCGTGCGGTCGGTGAAGTGGGCCACCAGGGCGGTGAACCCGCTCGCGTCCATCGGCGAGCCGATCATCAGCAGGGGCGGCGCGGTCGCCTCCGCCGCCTCGTGGACGTCGTAGTGCAGGACGGCGCCGGGCACCTCGACGGTGTGGGTCTTGGCCTCAGTCATGGGGGTCGCTCCTTCTCGATGTTCCGCGCATACGGACCGGCGGGAGCACCGGAACTCATCGGCGCCGGCCCTGGCACGTCATTAATAGGCCGTTTCCCGCGAGCCTGGGACACATCACCACCATGCGGCACGCGGCGGGGGCGCGGACGGCTAAAGCCCGTGGGGCGCGCATTCCCCTGTGGCGCGGACATTCCGTCGCGTCACTGTCGTACGCGTGCGCGCCCGGTCGCGGTCAGCACGACCGGCCAATGTCAATGCCGCCGGGAGAACCCTTGAATTTTGTTTCAACAGGGAGGACTGTATCGCCATTGAGACCGAAGCGGAAACCGGCCGTGACCGCAATCCGCGCCGTCACCGCGGCCTGCGCGCCCGTCGCGGCGGCTTCGGCGCCGGGCGTGACGGCGGCCCGGGGGCGGGCGGGAGACGATCTCCATCGGGGCCGCCTGACACGGCTCTCCTCGCCCTTGTCATGGGCCTATGAGCTGGTGGGGAGGGCGGTGCGGAGCTCGTGCCGGCCGGCCCGCAACGCCGCGTGCGCGGGGCGTCACCGTGGGAATGCCGCGTCGCGGACCGCGAGAATTGTCACACATGGACGAAGGAGTTCGTGGTGCCGGATCAGTTAGCGGACTTGCATTTCGACCGGGGGTAACCCCCCGCGCGATGCATGATGTGCTGAAGGGCGCTACAGTACCTGCAACCTTGACGTTAATTGGAGCACCATCATGGCCAAGCGCATCGTTGAATCCTTTATCGATGACATCGACGGCAGTGAAGCCGAGGGGACCACAACGTTCGCTCTCGATGGCACGACCTACGAGATCGACCTGTCGGGCAAGAACAGGGAGAAGCTGGAGAAGGCGCTCGCGCCGTACATCACGAAGGCTCGCGCCGTCCGTGCCGAGAAGGGCGTGCGCGGCCGACGCGCCGCCGCGGGGTCCAGCCGCGCGCTGAGCCGTGAGAAGTCCACGGAGATCCGGCGGTGGGCCCGCGCCAACGGCCTCCCGGTGAGCGAACGCGGCCGCATCGCCGCCAGCGTCGTCAAGCAGTACGAAGCCGCCCACTGACCGACCGCCGGCCCGGCTGGGGGCCGGGCTCTTCGCGGCGGAAGGAGGGCTGTCTCCTATACACATCTCCG
>NZ_POUD01000522.1 GCF_003236395.1 Nonomuraea aridisoli
GACCACCTCCTCGCCCCTCCCGACCGACGACGGCGAGGAGCCCTCCCCCACCGGGACACCCGACGACGGCGAGTCCCCGGACACGGAGCCCACGGACGAAAACCCGAGAGACGGAGACCCCGACGGCGGGCCCGGCGACGACAGGTCCGGGGAAGATCCGATCCTGACCTCCGTCCCCGCCCCGAACACCACGGCCGCACTCGTGGCGCTCGGCATCGTGACGTCCGGCGCGATTCCGGCCACACTTGCGGTGAGGCGACGCATGGCCGGTCGCCACAGAAGGACGCGTTAGGCGCGCCGGGGGCGACGGCGATGGACAACACCGAACCCGGCATCGCCGGATTCCGGCTCACCCAGCACACCTGGCCGACCGAGCTCGGACACTGGATCGACGCCATCGCACCGGACGGACGCCGGGCGGGCGCGCTGCTGTTCGACCAGGCGGTCATCGGGCTCCCCGGGGTGCGCGACCGCGTGGTGGGAGCCGTCATGACCGACCGGCGGCTCGTCCTCGGCGGTCTGACCGGCCTGGTCCCGGTGGCCGACATGGTCGCGGCGGGCGACCAGGTGTGGCTGCTCACCGCCCAGGCGGTCGCCCCCACCCTGGCCGACCTCCTCACCTCCCGGCGTGTGGAGGCGAGCGGGGCGGCGTGCGTGCTGGTGGAGACGGCTCAGACGCTGCTCGCGCTGCACGCGGCGGGGGTCACGCACGGCTCGGTGCGCCCGCGCACCATCGTGATCAGCGCCGAGGGCGCCGCCCTGCTGTCGGAACGGGGGCTCGCCGACGCCGTGCGTGGCCGGGCCTCCGCGCCAGGGCATGACGCGGCGGGGTGGGCGGCGCTGGCCCGCGTGCTGGCCGCGCCCTTCGGGGCGTCGCCGGTGGCCGAGCTGTTCGAACGGGCGGCGGCCACCGCCGGCGCCCATGGCCTGGCCGCCGCCCGCGACGTGCTCGTCGAGGGGCGCGGCGTGCTGCCCGGCGGCCGGATCAGCAGGGACGGGCTGGCACAGGCGGCCCGCGACCGGTCCGCGTTCGCGCAGGCGCCCGCGCATGGGATGGGCGACGAAGGGGACGTCGTCACCCGGTCTCACATTCCCGAAGGACCGTACGGGGTCGACGAGGGGGACATCGTCACCCTGCTCCGCGTTCCCGAAGGGGCGACGGGGCCGGCGCGGTTCGGGCCCGGGGTCGGGATGCGGGAGCAGGTCGGGGAGACGGCGGCGCAGCGGATCTGGCGGTCCGGCGGCCAAGAGGCCACCCTGCACCGACGGGCGGCCAGGCGTTCCCGGGCCCGGCGGCGGCGGACGATCCTGGCCACGGCCGCGTTCGCGGTCATCATGGCGGGGGCGATCCTGGCCTGGCTCCGGACCGGCGACGTGCCGGAGCTGGCGGTCACCTCGGTGGACGTGGTGGCGCCGAAGAGGACGCAGGGCTGCGACAGCGCCGTCGTCATCACCGGCACGGTCGTCACCAACGGCGCCCCCGGCGAGATCGTCTACGAGTGGCGCAAGAACCTGGACGAGGACGTCGTCAGGGGGTCGTTACGCACCCGTTCCGACCGCACCTCCTACACCCTGCCGTTACGGTGGACGCTGCGCGGCGAGAGCGACGTCAGGGCCACGGCCACGCTGCGGATCGTCACGCCCGGCCCGGTACGCACCGGTAGGGCAAGCTTCAGGTACAAGTGCTGAAGCGCCAATGCATATCAAAGCGGTTGTTATTAATCTGGCGAATATGACCACGCAGACCCCCGCGGGATGGTATCCGGACCCCTACGGAGAGCCCCACCTCCGCTGGTGGGACGGCAAACAGTGGACGGATGCCACCCACGCCCACGAGGAGGGGGCACCCCAGGCGCAGCCGACCTCCGGACCACAGCAGCAGCCCACACCGCAGCCCACACCACAGCCGCAGCCCGAGCCCGGCTGGTCCGCGACGCCCGCCAACCCCACCCTCCAGTACGGCCGGCCGACCCACGGCCAGTCCGCCTACGGCCACCCGGCGCCGGCCCAGCCGCAGTGGGGCGGGCCGCCGCCCAGGCAGCGCAGCCCGCTGCCGTGGGTGTTCGGCGGGCTGGCGGCGCTGGTGGTGCTGACGCTGATCGTGGTGGCGGCGGTCTTCGTCAATCGGCCCACCACGCAGAGCGCCTCCCCCGAGCGCCCGGCGCCGAGCGACAGGTACATCCCGCC
>NZ_POUD01000523.1 GCF_003236395.1 Nonomuraea aridisoli
GCGTACTTCCTCACCAGAACCACTCTCGTGATCCCCGCTCGGAGGCGTTCATTTCGTCTTTCGTTGTGTCTTAATTCTTTCAGCCGTTCAAGTTCCTGTCAAATTGACCGGACTTGCTCGATCTGCGCGAATTAAGCCCTGCCCCCTTTCGGAGACAACCCCTCAAATTTACCAGCCGATCGGAGTGGACGCGCACGCCTCACCGTCACGATGGAGTCTGAGAGGTCGCCCCCAAGTGAGCGCGGCGATCAAGGCCGTTCTCGCGGGGACTGGTGAACTCTATGTACGCCTCCCGGAACCGTCAAATCGACGGTTCGCGCCCGCACCGCGGGTAGGTAGGGGGCGTGCGAGATCAACCCCTGCCCAGGGCGCTCACCATCCTGCTGGGCATGGCGGCGGCGGTGGTCGTGTTGTTCGGGATCCGCGAGGTCTCATCCATCGCCGGTCCCGTCGTGCTCGCGCTCGTTCTCGTGATCGCCGTCTCGCCGGTACGCAGTTGGCTCGCCGCCCGGCACGCCCCCATCTGGCTCCAGGTGGCCGTGCCGTTCCTCATCGTCGTGCTCGTACTGCTCGGCATGGTGGGCATCCTGACCATCTCGGCCACCGAGCTCGCCGCGCTGCTGCCCACGTACACCACGCAGTTCGAGAGACTGCTGGCCGACGCCCAGGCGTGGGCCGCCGCGCACGGGATCAGCAACGAGGTGCTCAACCGGGGGCTGGAGGCGTTCGACCCGGAGCGGGTGCTGGGGCTGGCGCAGATCCTGCTCGGCAGTCTGATCGGCGTGTTGTCGGCCCTGTTCCTCGTCGTGATCGTGCTGCTGGCGATGTCGCTCGACGCGCCGGTGACCGCGAGGATCCTCACCAGCGGCGGGGGCGACCGGCCGCAGCTGGTGACGGCGCTGGCGACGTTCGCGCACAAGACGCGGCGCTACCTGATCGTCTCGACGATCTTCGGGTTGATCAACGCGGTGCTCGACGTGCTCGCGCTGTCGCTGCTGGACGTGCCGTTGCCGCTGCTCTGGGGCGTGCTCGCGCTCATCGCCAACTACATCCCGAACATCGGGTTCGTCATCGCGCTGCTGCCGCCGACCATGCTCGCCCTGCTGGACGGCGGTGTGCAGACGATGGTGCTGGTCATCGTGGCCTACAGCGTCATCAACGTCGTCACGCAGTCGTTCATCCTGCCGAAGTTCCTGGGGGACGCCGTGGGGCTCACGACGACGATGACGTTCGTGTCGCTGATCGTCTGGACGTTCGTGCTGGGGCCGCTGGGCGCGATCCTGGCGATTCCGCTGAGCCTGCTGACGCGGGCGGTGCTCATCGACAGCGACCCCAACGCCGGGTGGGTGCAGGCGCTCGTGTCAGGCCGCCCTCGCGGGTGACAGGAGACTGCGCATCGGTACGCCGCTGAGGCGTCTGACGTCGTGGGCCAGGTGGGCCTGGTCGGCGTAGCCCGCCGTGACGGCCGCCTCCGCCAGCGGGACGCCCGCGCGGGCCAGCCGAAGCGCGTGCTGGAAGCGGAGGATGCGCTGGAGGGTCTTCGGCGCGTAGCCGAACGCGGTCAGGCTCCGGCGGTGGAGCTGGCGCTCGCTGTAGCCGAGGTCCCAGGCCACCTCGGCGACCGAGCGGCCCGCGCGCAGGGCCGCAGCGATGGCGGGGGCGGCCGGGTCGGTCGCGTCGGGCCCCATGCGGGTCAGGCGGCTCCGGACGGCGGCCCGCATCACGTCGAGCCGCGCCTCGACGTCGACGGCATCTCCGCGGCCGGACGCCGCCTGGTGGATGCCTCGTGCATGGGACAGCGATCTGTCGAAGGCGCCTCCACGTGACGCCGGCTCCGTGAGGGCACAGCCACGTGGTCTCCGCCCGTCGATCGCTCCCGCGCCGGACGCGGTCGCGTCCACGGCACGCCCGTGCGAGGCCGGCCCGTCGGGAGTCCTCGCGCCGGATGCGGACCCGGCGAAGGCGCGTCGAAGCGACGCCGATCCGAAGGCTGTCTCGCCGGACGCGTGCCCGGTGGAGGCGGGCGCGTGGGACCTGTCGATGGAATCACCAGGCGGCGTCGCCCCCTCCAGGGTGCGCGTGTGTGACGCGGCTGCGTCGAGCGTGCGCGTACGGGAGGTGAGGATGGCGGGGAGCTCCGCCAAGGGGACGCC
>NZ_POUD01000524.1 GCF_003236395.1 Nonomuraea aridisoli
GACGAGGGCATGGCCGACCTGAGCCGGTACGCCGCCTCGCTGGCCCGCCACCCGGGGCCGCATCACGGCGGAGGAGGCCGCCGAGCAGTCGCAGTAGCTCAGCCGGGGATGCGCAGGGCGAGCAGGGCCACGTCGTCGTCGTTGTCAGCGGGCCGGGTACGGCCGATCAGCGCGTCGCACATGCCGTCCAGCGGGTGGCGGGCCAGCGAGGCGGCGTACCGGCTCAGGTCGGCCATGCCCTCGTCGAGGCTGCGGGAGGGAGACTCGATCAGCCCGTCGGTGTAGAGCAGCAGGGTGGAGTCGGGCGGCAGGACGACGGCGGCGTCCTCGCGGGCGGCCATGATGTCCGTGCCGAGCAGCAGGCCGCCGGCGTCCGCCAGATAGCCGGTCCGCCCGTCGGGCTCGACCAGCAGCGGCGGCGGGTGGCCCGCGTTGGTCCAGCGCAGCAGCCAGCGTCCGTCGGCGCGCTCGACGCGGGCGAAGACGACGGTGGCCATCGCGGCCTCGACCATGCGGGTCACCGCCTGGTCGAGGCGTTCCACGATCTTGCTGGGCGGCTCGTCCAGCTCTCCGGCGTACGCGCGCAGCATGTTGCAGATCTGGGCCATGCCGGAGGCGGCCTCGAGGTCGTGGCCGACGACGTCGCCGATCACCAGGCCGGTCGCGCCGCCGGGCAGCGGGAAGGCGTCGTACCAGTCGCCGCCCACCTGGGAGGCGTCCGGCGCGGGCAGGTAGCGGGCGGTCATCTCCAGGCCCGGCACGTGGGGAAGCTGCGGCAGCAGGTGGCGCTGCATGGTCTCGGCGACGCGGCGCTGCCGCTCGTACAGGCGGGCGTTGTCGAGCGCGAGGCCGGCGCGGCGGGCGATGTCCTCGACCAGCAGCAGGTCGGAGGTGGTGAACGCGCCCGGCCGCTCGGCGCGGCCGAGCGTCAGCGCGCCGACCACCTCGCGCACCCCGCGGATCGGCGCGATGCTCGCCGAGTGCATGCCGGTCGCCCGGAACAGCCTGCGCTGCGCGACCGCGACGGCGGAGTCGGGCTCCACCTCGTACGTCTCCGGCGAGGCGATGGTGGCGGTGACGCCGCGCAGCGCCCGCGACAGGGGCATCGTGGAGCCCCGCGCCACCGGCGGCATCGGGCCCTCCAGGTGCTCGTGGTGGACCAGGCCGCCGTTCTCGTAGTGCACCACGGCGGCGCGCGAGACCCCGCCCTCCTCGGTGAGCAGGTCGATCACCACCCAGTCGGCCAGCAGCGGCACCACGAGCCGGACGAGCTGACGCAGCGTCTCCGCGACGTCGAGGCTGGAGGTGAGCGTCGTGGTGGTCTCGGCGAGCAGGGCCAGCCGGTCGAGCTCCGTCATCGACGCGGCCAGGCACGTCGGCCCCCGGCCCGCCGAGACCGGCGGGCCGGTCTCGTGGAAGAGCAGCAGGATGCCCGGCCCATCGTCGCCGAGCCGGCAGGCGGTGACCAGCCAGGAGACCGGCAGGACGCTGCCGTCGCCGCGCGCCAGCCACTCCCGGTCGCCCTGCGTGGTGCCGCGGGTGACGAGGGGCTCGCGCAGCACGCAGCGGCTGCGGGGCACGGGCTCGCCGTGCTCGCCACGGTGGAGGGCGTCGTGGGCGTCGAGGCCGAGCAGGTCACCGGGGGGCCGGCCGAGCAGGACCCCCGCCCGGGCGTTGACCTCGACGATGCGTCCGTGGTCGTCCATCACGCACGCGCCCGCGTCGGAGAGGTCTTCCAGCCGCCACCGGCGATCGCGCGACGTGAAGGAGCGCGCCCCCTCACCCGCCGAAACGTCCACGACCGCTCCTTCCTCCTTCGCCGCACTGCCCCGTTCTGGTCATCGATCCCAGTCTTCCAGCAGCCCGGACACGTGGAGGCGGCCACCGCGCCGGCTCCCACCGTACGCGACCGCACCGAGCGCCGGCCTCGCGTCCGTCTCGCGGTCTGGACCAGTTGGCGGCCAGAACATGAGCCGGTATTGACCATTAGAGAGAGTAACTGATCAAATGTCCGACAATTCGGAAATGCCCGGGAGGACTCGTGGCCCGCAACCGTCTCTTATCCGGCGTCGCCCTGACAGCGCTCTCGCTCCCCCTCCTCTCCCTCACCGCCCCGTCCGCGCAGGCGGAGGCCGTCTCGATC
>NZ_POUD01000525.1 GCF_003236395.1 Nonomuraea aridisoli
GTCTTCGAATTCAAGGAGTGACATGAAGCTCGCCGTACAGGAGCAGCTTCTGCCTGGCCGCACGCTGCAGGAGAAGTTCGCGTTCGCGGTGGACGCCGGATTCGACGCCATCGAGTTGCGCGGCAAGGGCGATTTCCACTTCGCGGGCCGCCTGACCGAGCTCAAACGCGCCCTGGCCGACGGCGTCGTCATGCCCACCGTCTGCGTGGACATGCCGCACTTCATCGGCGACTTCGACCCGGCCAAGCGCAAGGACGCCATCCAGCAGCTCCGCTCGCAGCTCACGGTCATCGCCGAGCTGGGCGGCATCGGCGTCATGACGCCGGCGTCGTGGGGACAGTTCTCCCGCCGGCTGCCGCCGTTCGAACCGCCGCGCAGCCCGGAAGAAGACCGCCAGGTGCTGGCCGAAGCGCTCGGCGTCCTGGGCGAGCACGCCCAGCGCAACGGCGTCCTCATCATGCTGGAACCCCTCAACCGCTACGAGAACCACATGGTCAACACGCTGGCCGAAGCCGTCTCCTACTGCGCGACGGACTCCATCAGGGTCGCCGGCGACACCTACCACATGAACATCGAGGAGGACGACCCCTGCCGCTCCCTGATCGAGGCCGCCCCCTACCTCGCCCACATGCAGATCAGCGAGTCGAACAGGAACCAGCCCGGCACCGGCCACATCGACTGGGGCGCGCAGCTGGCCACGCTCGACGCCGTCGGCTACGACGGCTATCTCGCTCTGGAATGCCGCCTGCGCGGCGAGCCCGAGATCGTTCTCCCCCAAACCGCTGCCTTCGTGAGGAAATATCTATGATCCTCCGCGACGCCGTGCGCGTTCTGGTGAACAACTGGGACGGCGGCTACACGGTCCCCTCCCGTCGCCTCTATCCGCACCAGTGGAGCTGGGACTCGGCGTTCATCGCGATCGGCAACGCCCGCCTGTCCCCGCGACGGGCCCGGACGGAGCTGCTGTCGTTGTTCGGCGCCCAGTGGCGTGACGGCCGGGTGCCGCACATCGTGTTCAACCCGAAGGTGGCGGAGGCGGCCTACTTCCCGGGGCCCCGCTTCTGGGGGGTACACGCCCCCTCCGGGTCGGCGACCTCCGGCATCGTCCAGCCGCCCGTGCACGCCCTGGCGGTGTGGAAGACGTATCAGGCCGAGCCCGACGTGGCGTTCCTGCGCCGGATCCACCCCCGGCTGGTCGCCCAGCAGGAGTTCCTGCGCGCGGCCCGGCGCTCGGCCAAGGGGCTGATCTCGATCGTGCACCCGTGGGAGTCGGGCATGGACAACAGCCCGGCCTGGGACGAGCCGCTGCGCGCGGTGGAGCCGGGCGGCACCGGGTTCGTGCGCAAGGACCTCGACACCGTCAGCTCCGCCGAGCGGCCCACCGACCGCGACTACGAGCGCTACGTCACCCTCGCGCTGGCCTACCGCGATTCGGGATACCAGCGGCACGGGCAGTTCCAGGTCGAGGACCCGCTGTTCAACGCCGCCTACGCGCTGGCCGAGCACATCCTCGCGCTGATCGCTCGTGAGATCGGGCTCGACCCGGGGCCGCACGAGCGCGAGGCCGAGGCGACGACCGAGGCGATGGTCGACCACCTGTTCGACGGCGCGCTGTTCCAGCCCCGTGATGTGCGCACCGGCCGGCTGATCAGCTCCGCCAGCGCGGCCGGGCTGACCCCGCTGCTGCTGCCCGAGCTGCCCGGCAAGGTGGCCGACGCGCTGATCGACACCGCGCTCGACCGTTTCGCGCTCAAGGACGGGGTGCTGCCCAGCTACGCGCCGTCCGCGCCCGGGTTCGACGCCGCCCGCTACTGGCGCGGCCCGAGCTGGATCAACCTCGACTGGCTCGTCTGGCAGGGGCTCAAGGACCGCCGGCCCGAGCTGGCCGGGCCGCTGGCCAACGGCATGCTCTGCGCCGCCGCCCGCTCGGGGTTGCGCGAGTACTTCGACCCGTTCACCCTCAGCGGCCACGGCAGCCGCGACTTCAGCTGGTCAGCCGCTCTCGTCCTCGACGTCGTCGCAGAGCACGGCCTGAACGGTGTGCCGGCGGCCGGCCGCCAGATCGGCCATGAGCTGCGGTGCTTCGGCGAAACGGGCGACATCGGTGATCACGTGCCGGCGTAGCAGCGACCCGCGCCGCC
>NZ_POUD01000526.1 GCF_003236395.1 Nonomuraea aridisoli
CGGGTGTTTCAGCCGACGGTGACGGTGGCGGGTTGGGTGGACAGCAGGGTCTGGGTCCAGCCGCCGGTGTCGACGGTGCCTTGTCCGGCCACGTCGGCGCCGTTGCCGTCGTGGGGGTTGCCGTCGAGGTAGCGGTGCATCGATCCTTCGGGGCGGTGGCCGTAGTAGACGCCACCGCCGGGTGACATCAGGTGATCGAAGACCTGCCAGGTGGTGTCACGCAGTTGGTAGCGGGTGTAGTTCTCGGTGCCGTTGATCCGGTAGGAGATGAGCTGGCCTGCGGTGGTGGTGCCCAGGATCCAGTTGGAGGCCGTGGCGGTGAGGGTTTTGAGGGTGAAGCCGCCACCGATGCGTTCTCCGGTGGAGATGTTGGCCAGGGCGGGTTTGGTGGCGTTGACGGTGTAGCGGCGCAGCACGCCGGCGGCGATGCCGAACAGGTGGCTGTTGCCGTCGTAGGCCAGCAGGTCGTGGGTGTAGCCGGTGCCCAGCAGGACGGGCGGGGAGAAGACCAGGCTGTCGCGGTTGGTGATCACGTCGATCCGGTACAGCTTGCCTTCGGGGCCGTTCTCGGTGACCAGGATGGTGTTGAAGTTGAGGGTGGCCATGGCCTTGGGCGTGAAGCCGAGGGTGGCGGTGGAGGTAACCGCGCCGTGGGTGCGCTGTCCGGTGGCGGCGTCGATCGCGGTGTAGGTCAACCGGCCGTCGGCCAGCACCCCGTACACCGAAGCCGTGCCAGTGGGGGCGCCGCAGTTGCGGCTGGTGACGTTGCGCGAGGTCTGGCCGTTAGCTCCGCCGTAGGTGACCCCGTTAAAGGTCGGCCTGACCCGTTCGGAGCCCGCGTACCCCCAGGTGGCCGAGCCGTTGCCGTCGGCGTCGTACCCGAGCTCGAAGTGCAGGTGCGGATGCCCGTTGGAGGTCGGGCCGGTCGCGCCGACCCGGCCGATCGTCGTGCCCATCTGCACCCTCGCCCCCACCGCGACCGCGCGGGACTGCAGGTGCAGGTACGTGGTGTAGTAGCCGCCGCCGTGGTGGATCTGGATCACGTTGCCGGCGTTGCTGTGGTAGAAGGACTGGTTCACCGTCCCGGCGGCGGGCGCGACCAGCGTGGCGCCGTTGGTGCCGTGCTGGTCGGGCTCTTTGACCATGTCGAGCGCGGGAGCGTGCGCCCAGGTATCCAGCCGCCACTGCTGGCCGCACGGGAAGGGCAACTGCAGGTTGGGGGCGGCCATCGCGGGGCTCGCCGTGGCGGCCAGGCAGAAGGCGGCAATGAACGTGGTGGCGAGGCCGACTCGTAAGGCCGTGAATCTGGACATGAGAATTTCCTCCAGGGGACCAGCCGGTCCCTGGTCGAAGTGAGTTTTCGGTACGGTGCCCGGTCGGCCATGGCGACCGGGCAGAGCCCCAGGGCGACTTCGGCTAGCTGACGGTGGCGGGTTGGGTGGACAGCAGGGTCTGGGTCCAGCCGCCGGTGTCGACGGTGCCTTGTCCGGCCACGTCGGCGCCGTTGCCGTCGTGGGGGTTGCCGTCGAGGTAGCGGTGCATCGATCCTTCGGGGCGGTGGCCGTAGTAGACGCCACCGCCGGGTGACATCAGGTGATCGAAGACCTGCCAGGTGGTGTCACGCAGTTGGTAGCGGGTGTAGTTCTCGGTGCCGTTGATCCGGTAGGAGATGAGCTGGCCTGCGGTGGTGGTGCCCAGGATCCAGTTGGAGGCCGTGGCGGTGAGGGTTTTGAGGGTGAAGCCGCCACCGATGCGTTCTCCGGTGGAGATGTTGGCCAGGGCGGGTTTGGTGGCGTTGACGGTGTAGCGGCGCAGCACGCCGGCGGCGATGCCGAACAGGTGGCTGTTGCCGTCGTAGGCCAGCAGGTCGTGGGTGTAGCCGGTGCCCAGCAGGACGGGCGGGGAGAAGACCAGGCTGTCGCGGTTGGTGATCACGTCGATCCGGTACAGCTTGCCTTCGGGGCCGTTCTCGGTGACCAGGATGGTGTTGAAGTTGAGGGTGGCCATGGCCTTGGGCGTGAAGCCGAGGGTGGCGGTGGAGGTAACCGCGCCGTGGGTGCGCTGTCCGGTGGCGGCGTCGATCGCGGTGTAGGTCAACCGGCCGTCGGCCAGCACCCCGTACACCGAAGCCGTGCCCT
>NZ_POUD01000527.1 GCF_003236395.1 Nonomuraea aridisoli
CGGAAGACGTGGTCGGGATCGAAACGGCGTTTCACCGCCAGCAGCCGCTCGGTGTTCGGGCCGTAGGCGTGTGCGATCTGTGCGACCTCGTCATCCCCGAGCAGGTTGGGGTAGCCGCCCGGCAACGCGTCGGGCTCGAGGGCGCCGGTCAGGTCGCCGGCCCAGGCGCGGTGGTCCGCCGCACGGGTGTCGCCGGGTTCCCAGAGGGCGATGATCTCGATCATGAGGTGCGGGTCGCGGTTGCCGAACGCCGTCTCCGTCACGGGTACTCGTGCTGCGGCTCCGTGCAGGCTGTGCACGGATACGGCCGAATGAGGCGAGGTCAGGGTGGAGCCCGCGAGGCTCAGCGCGTCACGCACTGCCGAGGTCAGTGACGGTACTGAACGGGAACGGATCTCGACGTGCCGGCCGAAGGGGAACTGCGCGTCGATGGCCGCGAGCATCTCGGGCATGGTGGTGGGGGCGGTCCGGGAGAGGAGGGGCGTGCCGAGGGTGTCGAGCCGTGCCAGCGCGCGTTCTCCCGCCGCGGCGTCGTCGCCGCTCCAGGTCGGCGAGAGGAACACCACGGGCCTGCCGTCGGGGCCGGACAGGACTCCGAACTGCACGGTCAGCTCATCCGTGCTCTCGGCCAGGACGTCCGACAACCCGGCCAGTACGGTTCCGGCCTGGTCCCACGGGAACAGCACCATGCCGGACAGCAGCGTCGGCACACGGTGCAGGCGCACGCGCATCGAGGTGACGAGACCGAAGTTCCCGCCGCCGCCGCGCAGGGCCCAGAACAGGTCCGGCTCCCGTTCGGCGTCGGCGGTGACGACGGTGCCGTCGGCGAGCACCACGTCGGCGGACAACAGGTTGTCCAGGGCGAGTCCGAAGCGGCCGCTGAGCGGTCCGTAGCCGCCGCCGAGGGTCAGGCCCGCCATGCCCACGGAGCCGGCGGTGCCGGTCGCGGCGGTCAGGCCGAAGGGCTGGGTGGCGGTGACAAGATCTGCGGCCGTGGCCCCTCCCGAGACCTCGGCGACCTCTGTCACGGGGTCAACCGTCACCCGGCGCAGACCGGAAAGATCAATGGTGAGGCCGCCGTCGCTCAGTGACCTTCCGGCCCAGTCGTGGCCGCCGCCGCGCACCGCCAGCGGTACCCCGGATTCCCGCACGGCCAGCACGGCAGCCTGGGCCTCGGCCGGGTCGGCGCACCGGACGACGACGCCGGGGCGGGCGGGCACGGCGCCGTTCCAGATGGTTCGGCCGGCGTCGTAGTCCGGCCCGGTGGTGGCCATTCGTCCCGCGCGGATGGTCTGCCGCAGGGTGTCGGTCAGACGGCCGAGTTGCTGGTGTGTCGTCGTGGACATGGCACCTCTATCTTGAGGATCTTGACAGAACGTGTGAGCGGCTGCCCCTCGTCGACCGCTGCCGGCGGCCCGCAGCGGCATCGGCCGGCGAGGTGGTCAGGCAGCGATGCGTTTCACCGGGTGCGGCGGGCGGCGTCCTCGATCACGCGCGTGACCGTGCCGGGACGGCTGACCATCACGGCGTGGGAGGCGTTGACCTCCTCGGTGTGCGCACCGGCCCGCTCGGACATGAAGCGCTGGACGTCAGGGGCGATCGCGCGGTCCTGGCGGGTGATCAGGCTCCAGGAGGGAATGGTGCGGAACGCTTCCTCCACGCCGGCGTCCGAGACCGCTTTGGTGTTGGCGGGCCGCTGGACCGCGGCCAGATCGGCGGCTGTGGTCTTGTCGACGTCGCCGGCGAAGACTTCGCGGAAGTGGTCCGGATCGATGGACACGTCCGTGCCGTCCGGGACGGAGGTCGAGACCAGCGGGATGGCCGGTGAGGACTTGGCGGCCAGCTCGCCCACCGTCTCACCCTTCGCCGGGATGAAACCGGCGATGTAGACCAGGGCTTTGACATCAGGGTCCGAAGCGGCGGAGTTGGTGATCACGGCGCCGCCGTAGGAGTGGCCGACCAGCACCATGGGGCCGTCGATCGTGGCCAGGTAGCTGGAGACGTAGGCCGTGTCGCTGGTGAGCCCCTGCAGGGGATTGGCGATGGCGCGCACCGGATAGCCGTCCTTGCGCAGTCGCTCCATCACCGATGACCAACTGGAGGAATCCGCCCACGCTCCATGGACGAGGACGATG
>NZ_POUD01000528.1 GCF_003236395.1 Nonomuraea aridisoli
GTGTGCTCCCAGTCGAACGCGGGCGGCGGGGCGGGACGCGGCGCGGGCGCCGACACCCGGCGCAGGACGTCGCGCATCCCGGGCCGGGTCGCCGGGTCCTTGGCGAGGCAGGCGGCCACGACCTCGCGCAGCGCGCGCGGCAGGTCGCCGAGGCGCGGCTCCTCGTGCAGGATGCGGTGGATCACGGCCGGCAGCGCGTCGTCGCCGAACGGCGGCACCCCGGTCGCCGCGAACACCAGCACCGCCGCCCACGAGAACACGTCCGCCGGCGCCTGCGCCGCCTGCCCGGACAGCCGCTCGGGCGCCAGGTACGCGGGCGTGCCCACGATGCTGCTGGTCGCCTTCATGCCCGGCCCCAGCGCCCCGGCGAGGCCGAAGTCCACCACCCGCGGCCCTTCCGGCCCGAGCAGCACGTTCGACGGCGTGAGGTCGCCGTGCACGACGCCGGCCCGGTGGATCGCGTCCAGCGCGGTCGCGGTCCCCACGGCCAGCTCCCGCAGCTCCGGCCCGCCCAGCGGCGCCTGCTCCCGCAGCGACGGCCCGTCCACGTACTCGGAGACGATGTACGGCCGCCCGCCCGCCGAGGCGTCCAGCACCCGCGCCAGGCAGTACGGCTCCACCCGGCTCGCCGCCGCGATGTCCGCGGCCAGCCGGTCACTCGCGGCGAGCCCCTCGTGCAGCACCTTGACCGCGACGGGTGTCCCGGTGTGCGCGCGGCCGAGGTAGACGACCCCGTGCCCGCCCGAGCCGAGCCGCCCGGCCAGCCGGTACGGCCCCACCGCCGCCGGATCGCCCTCGCGCAGGGGTTCGACATTGGGCATGAGGGGAGTGACTCCTGTGACGGCTGAGATCCAGAACTCCAGCACCCTACTGGCAAATGTCAAGACTTGTCAGAAGTTAAGCTGATCAACGCGGAAGAAAGGGGTGGAAGAGTGCATTCGCTGGAGGACTACGCCCAGGGCGTCCGGGCCGGCTCGCGTACGTGGATCGCCCGCGCCATCACGCTGGTCGAGTCGACCCGGCACGACCACATGGCTCTCGCGCAGCGGCTGCTCGTCGAGCTCACCCCGCTGGCCGGCCGCGCCCGCAGGGTCGGCATCTCGGGCGTGCCGGGGGTCGGCAAGTCCACGATCATCGACGCGCTCGGCACGCTGCTGACCGGGCGCGGCCACAAGGTGGCCGTGCTGGCCGTGGACCCGTCCTCCACCAGGACGGGCGGCAGCATCCTCGGCGACAAGACCCGCATGGCGCGGCTGTCGGCCGACCCGGCGGCGTTCATCAGGCCCTCGCCGACCTCCGGCACGCTCGGCGGCGTCACCAAGGCCACCAGGGAGGCCATGGTCGTGGTGGAGGCGGCCGGCTTCGACGTCGTGCTGGTCGAGACCGTGGGCGTGGGGCAGTCGGAGACCGCGGTGGCCGACATGGTCGACACGTTCCTGCTGCTCACCCTGGCGCGCACCGGCGACCAGCTGCAGGGCATCAAGAAGGGCGTGCTGGAGCTGGCCGACGTCATCGCGGTCAACAAGGCCGACGGCGAGTACGCGCTCCCGGCCAAAAAGGCCGCCCGCGAGCTGGCCGGCGCGCTGCGCATGCTGCGCTCCGACAGCGTCCCGCCGCCCGTGCTCACCTGCAGCGGGCTGACGGGGGAGGGCCTGGAGGACGTCTGGCGGCACGTGCTGGCCCACCAGGACGCCCTCGACGTGGCCGCCAAGCGCCGCGCCCAGCAGGTCGGCTGGACGTGGACGCTGGTCCGCGACCGGCTGCTGGCCGAGCTGCGCCACGACCCCAGGGTCACGGAGATCGCCGGGACGGTGGAGCGGGAGGTCCTGGCGGGCGAGCTGACCCCCGCCCTCGCCGCCGACCGCATCCTGTCCGCCTTCAAGCGCCCCTGAAGCGTTCCGGGGAAAGCACACTGCGTATACAAGGTGTTACGGTCTGTCTCGAATCGGGCGCCGCGACGCCGGGGACAGCATCGGAACCCTCGCGGTGCAGATACCTCCCCCAGGGGTGGAACATCCCCACCCCCGCCCTCGGAGCCGCCTCTGGCG
>NZ_POUD01000529.1 GCF_003236395.1 Nonomuraea aridisoli
TCGGCCCGCTGACGTACGGCAGGATGGTGTTGACGAGGATCTGCGCGTCGCCGGCCTGGACCTGGTAGCGGTCCGGATAGGCGGACACCTGGACGGCCTGTGCCACCTCGCCGACCGGCGCGGTCCTCCAGCTGTTGTTCGGGTAGAGCCTGATCATCTTGTCGAGGAAGGCGTTGGTGGCCCAGGTCGGGTTGAGGCGCTGGGACGCGGTCCCCCAGGAGGCGCGCTGCTGGAACAGCCCCAGGCTGTCGTGGTCGACCTCCTCGCTGATGTTCTGGATGCTGCTCTCCACGATGGTCGTGGCAATCGCGATCACGGCAGCTCGCGGGTCCAGCCCTCGGTCGTGCGTGGCCTTGATCACCATTCGTGCGCAGGACACGCGGTAGGCGGACATGTAGCCGCGCATCTTGGCCTTGAGCGTGCTGTTGAGCTGGTTCGCCAAGGCGGTGTCGGTCGAGGTGGTGCCGCTGGGGTCACAGGCGGCGAGCTGGTAGGCGGCGGTGATGTTCGATGCCGCGCCGGGTCCCGGCTGCGGGTCGGCCATCGCGGGCTGCGCCGCGGCCGATAAGACGAGAGCGGTGACGGCGGTCGCGGCCGCGAGGCCGGCCCGGGTGAATCTGAACATGGTGGTAGAGCCCTTCAGGAGAATCCAGCCGCTGTCGGCCAGCACATGGGTTTCAGGTGGTGTTCGAGCTGACGGTGTTTCAGCTGACGGTGGCGGGTTGGGGGGACAGCAGGGGTCTGGGTCCAGCCGCCGGTGTCGACGGTGCCCTGTCCGGCCACGCCGGCGCCGTTGCCTTCGTTGGGGGTTGCTCCGCGGCGAGGCAGCGGGAGACGGGCCGGCGAAGCGCGCGGAATTTCGTCATGAAGCCTTTCCTTTTCTCGTCGGCCCGGCCACTGCCGGTCGCCACGAAGCTGCCAGCCGCTCCTGTAGCTCCACTGCAATCCGCCTCTAAAGGAAAGGCTGAGGAAAGAGGTCGCGGCTCCCTTGATGGGGTTGGGCGCGATGGCGGAAAACGGCTTTAACGTGCGGCCGACGAGCCGGAAATGCGGATTGAAGCTGGGTTGGAGCGGGTTTGACCGGCTTTGCAGTGGCTTTGCAGAAAGGCGGCCGACACTTCCGGCCATGAAGCTTCCCGTGCAGAACGCCGGCGTCTTCTACCGCCGACTGCGCCCGGCTCTGGCCGTGACCGTCCTCGCCATGGGCGCGGTCATGCTCTCCTCGGCGCCCGCCTCGGCGGTCTCCCGTCCGGCCATCGTCTCCGTGGCGCAGGACCAGCTCGGCAACGCCGCGCGCAACCACGAGTCGCCCCTGGGCAGCGGCTGCAACTACTACACCGGCTACTTCCGGACCTGGAAGCCCGACACGGGCTGCCCGTCCGGCGACGGCGTCCAGTGGCGCAACAGCGACTGGTGCGCCGACTTCGCCAAGTACGTCTGGCGGAACGCCGGAGTGCCGTACGCCAACGTGCCCGAGGGCAGCGGCGGCATCCTCACTGGCTGGGCGTCATCGTTCAAGGACTACGGCGTCGCGCACGGCACCTGGAAGACTCGCGCCAGCGGTTATCTGCCGCAGCCCGGCGACGCCGTCGTCTTCGACTGGGACCAGAGCGGCGACATCGACCACGTGGGCATCGTGACCTCGGCGAACTCGAGCACGGTCTACACGATCGAGGGCAACAGCGGCGACCGGATCAAGGCCAACTCCTACTCGCGCTCTAACGCCGACATCGTCGGTTACAGCGCTCCCGTCGGAGCGACCGAGGTCC
>NZ_POUD01000052.1 GCF_003236395.1 Nonomuraea aridisoli
CACCTGGGGCGGTTGTGGCGGATCGCGGTGGTGTACGCGCTGTTCGGCGCCGGGTACCTGGCCTACCTCACGTTCCTGTCGGAGTTTCTCGCCGGTCAGCGGGCGGGCCCGTGGCAGGTGGCGATGACCTGGACGGTCGTGGGCGTGAGCGCGTTGGTCGCGCCGGCCCTCTGGAGCAGGCCCATCGCCGCCTGGCGGGACGGGCGGGCGCTGGCCGTCCTCCTGGCGGTGCAGGCGGTCGCCGGCATGGCGCCGCTGGCGGGTGCGGCGCCCCTGATGTCCGCGATCGCGTTCGGGCTCACCCTCATGGTGATCCCGTCGGCCGTGACGGCGCTGGTCCGCGCCACCGTTCCGGAGGACGCGTGGACGGGTGTGCTGGGCGCGCTGACGGTCGTGTTCGCCGCCGGCCAGACGGCGGGTCCGTGGCTGGCGGGCGCGCTGGCCGACCTCACCACCCCCGGCATGGCACTGGCCTGGGACGCGGCCCTGTGCGGCTGCGCCGCGCTCGTCGCACTGACCTGGCGGGCGACACCACCACACCGCCGGCCCTGAACGTCGTCGTGCCGGGCGTGGAACGATGACGGCCATGAAACGCGTCGTGATCCTGGGGCGTGGCGGTTCGGGAAAGTCGACCCTCGCCGCCCGTCTGGGCGCGATCACCGGACTTTCCGTCATCGAGCTGGACGAGCACTTCTGGCGAGCAGGTCTGGAACCGACGCCGCCTGATCAGTGGGCCGCCGTCCAGGACGAACTCGTCCGGGCCGAAGCGTGGATCATGGACGGCGACCTCGGCCCCTACGACGTCCCTGGCGTACGGCTCCAAGCGGCGGACACCGTCATCCTGCTGGACCTCTCGTTCTGGCGCTGCGCCTGGCGAGCGGTCCGGCGCTCCAGCGAACGCGCCGACTTCTGGTGGTGGGTGTGGGCCTACCGACGCCGGAGCCGGCCGCTTCTCCTCGCGGTGATCGCGACTCACGCCGGTGACGCCACCCTGCACGTGATCCGCAACCCGCGCGCGCTGAGACGCTTCACGGCCCAGGTCGCGGCCGGCCGGACCCCTGAACGGCCGTGATCGGATCCGTGAGACCGGTCAGTACACGCGGGCCAGCCAGCGACCGTGGGAGGTCCAGCAGTCGGCTCCCGCGAAGCCGCCGGCCAGGGCGATCCGTTCGATGTCGGCGGCCGAAACGGTCGCCCAGCCGAACCATTCACCGGCGAGCGGCCCCCGCCGCAGCCGGAGCCGGTCGACCCGGCTGCGCGTCCCCGGCGAGGCGACCTCGGCCAGGACCGTGCCTCCCGGCCGCAGCAGTTGCCTGACCCGGCGCAGCAGCACCTCGGGGTTGCCGCCGATGCCGATGTTGCCGTCGGCGAGCAGCGCCGTGGCCCAGCGGCCGCTCCAGGGGACGTCGTCGAAGACGTCCCGGAGCAGGGCGAACCCTCCGGCGCGGCGGGTCAGGGCGACGGCGCGCGGGGTGATGTCGATGCCGAGCGCGCGGATTCCGCGCCGGGTCAGCGCCGCCGTGAGGCGTCCCGGGCCGGAGCCGATGTCGAGCGTGGGGCTGGAGCAACGGCTCAGGAACTCCTCGTCGCCGTCGATCGGCTCGAACCAGCGTGCGGCCTCCAGCGTGACGCGGGTGCCGTCCACGTACTCGATCTCGGCGTTCTCTCCCGCGAGGGCGTCGGCGTAGAGCTCCCCGATCATCGGCTCAGCTCCCGCAGCGCGGCGGCGAAACAGGACGCGGGCGCGACGGCGGCCACCGCGACCGCGTCCGCCACGGTGTCGACATCGGTCAGCTCGGGCAGGTGGTGGACGTCCAGCCCGGCGCGTTCGAGCCGGTCGAGCTGGAGCTTGCCGGTCTCCGGATGCGACATGGGCACCCCCAGGAGCAGCGCCGGATCCGGTCGCCGCAGGCCGAGCAGCCAGAACCCGCCGTCGGCCGCCGGGCCGTACACCGCGTCGTGGCGCTCCAGCGCCTTTCCGGCCTCGCCCAGAAGCTCGGGGGTGACCTGCGGGGTGTCCATGCCGATCAGCACGACGGGGGCGGGCCGCAGCCGGTGGGCGTCGGCGAAGGCCGCCGCCAGGCGCTCGTCCAGGCCGGCGCCGCGCTGCGGGATCACCACGAACCCCTCGGGCAGCCAGCCGCCCGGCAGCCCGTCCAAGGCGAGCACCCGCTGGCTGGCCGGCGTCGCGGCCACGGCCCGCACGCTGTCGCGGAGCGCGGCCTCGGCGAGGGCGGCGGCGTCGGCCGGGCTGAACGGCGGGGTCAGCCGGGTCTTGACCCTCCCGGGCACCGGCTCCTTGGCGATGATCAATAACTGCGCCATGTGATCGAACGTACGACGACTCAGCGGACTCAGTCCTTACAAGATGCTGACAGCGGGTGTTCCGCCACCGCGAGCGGCGCGATGGCGGCGGGAACGACGACGGGAGGGCTGACGGACGGGTTCATGACCGCGTCTCCGCTGGTAGCGGCCGCCGTGCGGCTCCGCGCCGGACGGCCCAGCCGATCAGTACGGCGAGCGTGGCCGCGGCGTAGACGTAGATTCCCGGGTTGCCGGCGGCGGCCGGGCCGGCGGTGTAGGCGACCGCGCCCGCCAGCGGCGCCCCCAGCCATTCCCACCGTCCGTCCATGGCGGTCAGCGCGACGACCAGCAGCGCGTACCAGGAGTAGCCGGGGGTGAGCAGCAGCAGGAACGAGCCGCTGACCAGCAGGGCGCCCTGCCAGGGCCGGTCGGCGTCGCCGTACCGCAGGACGAGGAGGACGACCAGGCCGAGCAGCGCCAACGCGGCGTATGGGGCCCACGAGTCAGGCATGACCAGCCGCAGGACCCCGTAGCGGTTGCCGTCGCCGGGGTCGTCGTAGCGCTCCTCCGCGAGGTACCCCGGCAGGTATCCCACCACCGAGGCGCCGGACGCGAGTAAGTACGGCACGTACGACAGCGCCACGACGAGGGCGGCGGGCCCCAGGGTACCCACGACCCGCCGCCACGCGACGCCGTTCGCCAGCACGCCGGACAGGGCGCCGGGCAGCGCCGTCGCGGGCAGCAACTTGGCCGCCACCGCCGCGCCGAGCAGCGCGCCGCGCGCGCGGACGGCCCCGGAGGCGCTGAAGGCGACGACCACCAGCAGCACGCCGAGCATGTCGACGTGCGCGTTGTTCACCGCCTCGACGGGCACCGCGGGGCACCACGCCCAGCACGCCGCCCGGCGGGCGCCCGCGAGGCGGCACAGCGCCACCAGCGCCAGCGCGGCCATCACCCAGCCGCCGAGCTGGAGGACCTTGTGCCGTGAGCCCTCCGGCGACAGCCAGTGGACCAGCAGGAAATACCCCTGGGCGACCGGCGGGTAGATCGTCGGCTCGGTGGGGCGGTTGATCCGGGTGCAGCCGCCGCCGGGCAGGGGCCACAGATCGCGTCCGGCGCAGCCGGCCGGGAAGAGCCAGGCGTCACGCAGCCCGATGAGCGCGGGGTCGGCCGGCGGGTGGTCGTAGGGGGAGATGCCCGCGGCCTGCACGCGGCCGTCCCAGGCGTACCGGAAGGAGTCGGTGCTGCTGCTCGGCGGGGCCGTCAGCCCGGTCGCGGCCAGCGCGATCCCCCCGGCGACGACCAGGACGCCGAGCCGCCGCTCGGGCACCCGCCCGGCCAGCCACAGGGCGGACGCGAACAACGCCCAGGCCAGTACGTACCAGCCCAGGCCGGGAGGCCCGGCCACCAGCTTGAGCAGGACGGCGGCCAGGGCGACGAGCACCCCGCCGAGAGGGAGCATGGTTCGGCTCACGAGCGGGATCCTCACATCCCGGCGCCCGTTCGCGACCGTGACGGCGTCTCCCGTTCGCCGTTCGTAAGATCCCTTACGAACCGGTGACGTGGAGGACGGTCAGGCGAGGGCTCTATCGCGGCGGGCCTCGCCGGGGTTTCATCGAAGCACACCCCGACCTTGGAGGCGGACTGTGGCGGCTTACCAGCTCATCGTGCTCTACCACCACCCCGAGAACGCCGAAGCCTTCGACAAGCACTACGACGAGATCCACGCCCCGCTCGCGGCACGGCTTCCGGGGCTGCGCTCGTACACGGCCATGCGGCCCGTCGCCGCCGGGGGCGAGCGGCCCGCGTACCATCTCGCCGCGGTGCTGACCTTCGACGACGAGAACGCGTTCATCGCGGCGATGGCCGGCGAGGAGGGCCGGGCGGCGGTCGCCGACCTGGCGAACTTCGCCGGCGCGGGCACCACGATGCTGACCGGCCCGGCCGGCGTGGTCGTCTGACGCGCGCCGGGGCGGGCCGCCCGGACGATGCGGTACGGCACTCAGGCCGCCCGCTCCGCCCGGAGGCCCGCCCCCCCGTACTCGGCGACCCGGTGAGGGGCCGAGTCCGCCTGGGAGTCCGGGCCGGCGCCGTCAGCCCAGCCAGCCCGGCGCCACCAGGACGGCCCAGGCGGCCAGCGGGCCCACGGCGACGACGGCGGCGCCGTACGCCAGGAGCTTGCGGTAGAACTCGTCGCGTTCCATGCCCCTGACGTTGGCCACGAGCAATGCGCCCGTCGTCGAGAACGGGCTGACGTCCACGATCGCCGACGACACCGACAGCGCCGCGATCATCGCGATCGGGCCCAGGGTGCCCTGCGACAGCAGCGGCACGGCGAGCGGCACCAGCGCGCCGAGGATGCCGACCGTCGAGGCGAACGCCGACACGACGCCGCCCACGTAGCAGATCAGCAGAGCCACCAGCAGCGGGATGCCGATCGCGGCCACCGCCGAGCCGACGTAGTCGATGGTGCCGATCTCCTGCAGGACGCCCACGTACGTGACGACGCCGCAGATCAGCAGCACGGTGGGCCAGGCGACGCGCTCGACGGCGCCCTTGTTCGCCTTCGGGGAGGTGAGGGAGAGGACCACGGCGACGGTGACGGCGGTCAGGCCCACGTCGAGCTGGAACGCCAGCACGGCCACGCAGAGTGCGAGGATCCCGGTCAACGTCAGCGCCTGATGCGCCGTGAGCCGCAGCCCGCCGGCATCGGGAGCGGACGTGGCGGGCGCGTCCCCGGGCCGCCGGCCGGGGGCGACCGCGGCGGTCACCCCGCCGCCCCCGCTTCCCGAGCCGGGGGAGCCGGTAGCGGCCGGGCTGAGAGCGGGGTCGGCAGCGCCGGCGTCGGTGCCCGCGCCGGGCGACGATGCGGGCGCCGGGCCGGGAGCCGCCGGGGAACCGGTGGAGGCAGGGGAACCGGCGGGATCGGCGGCGGGGGCGTGGGTGCGGCCGAAGAGGTGGTGGCCGCCGAAGACGAAGAAGACGATCGCCGCCGCCGCCGCGTTGTAGGCGAAGCTCGACAGGAACAGCACCAGGTTGTCGTAGGGCAGGCCCGAGTCGCGGGTGACGCCGTTCACGATGCCGCCCAGCACGCTGATCGGCGAGAACGCCCCGGCCTGTGTCCCGTGCGCCACCATGAGCCCGATCAGCATCGGATGGATGCGGTAGTCGGCCGCGAACCCGAACGCGATCGGCGCCAGGATCGCCGCCACCGCCGGCGCCGGCGCGCCCACGGCGGTCAGCAGCGCGGAGATGACGAACACGACGAGCGGGATGGCGGCCAGCCGTCCCCGTACGAGGTGGACGGCGGCCCTGACGAGCCAGTCGACCGTGCCGTTGTTGGTGGCGATCGCGAATAAGAGCGTCACCCCGACGAGGATCACGAACAGGCTGCCGGGGAACGCCCCGAGGATGTCGTCGGTGCTCATCCCGGCGGCGAGCGTGCCGACGAGGAAGGCGCCGACGAGGGCCAGTGCCCCCAGGTTGACGGGGAAGACGGTGGCCACGACGAACATGACGATGAGGGCGAGGATGGACAGGAGCTCTGCGGACAACTGCGTACTCCGATCTCCCCCGAGCGTTATGACATGCCGGCCGCCCGATGGACGAGCTCGACCGGGTGACGGGCGGCGCGGCCCGCCCCGTGGGCGATCTGCTGGCGGCACGAGACCCCCGTGGCCGCGAGCAGGGTGTCGGGTGAGGATTCGGCGATCGCCGGGAAGAGCCGGAGAGCGCCGATCTTCATGGACAGGTCGTAGTGCTCGGCCTCGAAGCCGAACGATCCGGCCATGCCGCAGCAGCCGGCGTCGATCTCGGTCACCTCCGCTCCGGGGATCCTGGACAGCAGGGCGCGCGTGGCGGCGGTGCCGGTGACGGCCTTCTCGTGGCAGTGGCCGTGCAGCAGGATCGTCCGCCCGCTCAGCGCGTCGCCCAGCACCAGCGAGCCGTCGTCGATCGCCTCCGTCAGCAGCTCGGGCACGAGCCGGGCGCGCGCCGCCACCCGCTGGACGCGCGGGTCGCCGGGCAGCAGGGCGGCGTACTCGTCCTTCAGCGTCAGCAGGCACGACGGCTCCAGGCCGACGATCGGCGCCTCGGAGGCGGCCAGGCGGGTGACCATCGCCTCCGCCATCGTCCGCGCCTGGTCGAGCAGCCCCTTGGAGATGCTGGAACGGCCGCAGCAGCCCCCGGACTCCAGGCGCACGCGGTAGCCGGCGCGCTCCAGCAGCTCGACGGCGGCCCGCCCGATCGCGGGCTCGCTGAACGTGGTGAAGGAGTCGGCGAGCAGGATCACCTCGCGGGCTTCGTGCGAGGCGATCGTGCTCTCGCGGCGGGCGTACCAGCGCAGCAGGTTGTCGCGGTGGAAACGGGGGAGCGGGCGGCGGCGGCTCAGCCCGAGCGGGCCGCGCACGGCCCCGGCCAGCCAGTTCGACACGGGCGCGGTCGCCGAGCCCAGCCGGTTGAGCGTCCTGATCGCGCCGAAAACCCGGGCCCGCAGCGGCACGCCGTGGATCTCCTGGTACTGGTGGAGGAACTCGCTCTTCATCGCCGCCATGTCGACCCCGAGCGGGCACTCCGACTGGCACGCCTTGCACTCCAGGCAGAGGTCGAGGATGCCGCGCAGCCGCTCGTCGCCCATCGCCCCCCGCGGGTCGGGCGAGGACAACGCCTTGACCAGGGCGTTGGCCCGGCCCCGGGTGGAGTGCTCCTCCTCGCGGGTGGCCATGTACGACGGGCACATGACGCCCGTGTCGTCCTTGCGGCACACGCCGACGTTCATGCACCGGTCGGCGGCGGCGTGCATGCCGCCGGCGAAGCTCAGCGTCGTGGCCAGCGGGCGCGGCTCGGGCAGCGAAGGGTCGCGCAGGTGCTCGGTCATCGGCGGCGCATCGACGATCTTGCCGGGGTTGAGCCGGTTGTGCGGGTCGAAGATGTGCTTGACCTGCCGCATCGCCTCGTAGATCTGGTCGCCGAACAACCGCCGGTTGAACTCCGAGCGGGCCAGGCCGTCGCCGTGCTCGCTGGAGTTCACGCCGCCGTGCCGGGCGGCCAGCTCGGCGATCTCCTCGGCGACCGCGCGCATCGTGCCGATCTCGCCGGGCGCGCGCAGGTCGACGAACGGGCGGATGTGCAGGCAGCCCACCGAGCAGTGGCCGTAGAAGCCGGCCCGCAGCCCGTGCCGGTCGAGGATCTCCTTGAACTCCTCGACGTACGGCAGCAGCCGCTCCGGCGGCACGGCCGTGTCCTCCACGAACGCCAGCGGCCGGCGGCTGCCCACACTGGAGGCCATGAGCAGGCCCAGCCCGGCCTTGCGCACCTTGAGCACGGCCGCCTGCTGCTCGCCGGTGACCGCCCGCAGGGTGTGGTAGCCGTGGCCGTTCGCCTTCCAGGTGGCGGCCAGCTTGTCGACCCGGTCGGCCACCTCGCGCGGCGTGTCGCCGAAGAACTCCACGAACAGCAGCGCCTCCGGCTCGCCCTCCAGGATGTCGCCGAGCCCGGCGTAGTCGACGCGCTGCTTGGACAGGTCGAGGATGGCCTTGTCGAGCAGCTCGACCGAGGCGGCGCCGAAGGAGAGGGCGTCGGCGGTGGCGGCGACGGCGGCCGCGGTGGAGGTGAAGTGGCCGACGGCGATGGCCTTGGCGCGCGGCCGGTCCACCAGTTTCACCGTGGCCTCGGTGACCACGGCGAGGGTGCCCTCGGAGCCGACGATCAGCTTGGTCAGGCCGTCGCGGGCGGCCGCGTCGAGGCGGTAGCCGCCCGAGTGGCGCCAGAAGCGCGGGAACCCCGACAGGTCGACGCCGCGCAGCACCTCGGTGACCGCGGTGTTCAGCCGGGTGTCGGTGGCCAGGTCGGGCGTGGTGGCGTCGGCGAGCACCACGCGCAGCGCCTCGACGTGGTCGATCGTGGAGCCGTACAGGACGGAGTGGCTGCCGGCGGAGTTGTTGCCGATCATCCCGCCGATCGTGGCGCGGTTGCTGGTGGAGGTGTCGGGCCCGAACATCAGCCCGTGCTTGCGGGCCGCCCGGTTGAGCTGGTCCTGCACCACGCCGGGCTGCACGCGGGCGGTGTGGCCGTCGATCTCCAGGATGCGGTTCATGTGCCGGGAGAAGTCGACGATCACGGCCGCGCCCACCGTCTGCCCCGCCAGGCTCGTGCCCGCGCCGCGCGGCAGCAGCGGCACCCCCAGCTCGCCGCAGGCCAGGACCAGCGCCTGGACGTCGTCGGCGTGCCGGGGGAAGGCCACCGCGAGCGGCTCGATGGCGTACATGCTGGCGTCGGAGGAGTACAGGTGCCGGGTGTACGGGTCGTCGCGGACGTCGCCCGCGATGAGCGGGGCCAGCGTGCGGGCCAGGCTCATCGTCCGCCCTCCAGGTACGCCAGCGCCGCCCGCGTGCCGCCCTCCTTGATCGGCACGCCGGCCGCGTGGAGGCCCATCTCGACCCCGCTCAGCGTGCCCGCGAGCATGAGGTCGTTGAAGTGGCCGAGGTGGCCGATCCGGAACACGCGCCCGGCCAGCCGGCCCAGGCCGGTGCCGAGCGACATGTCGTAGCGCTCCAGGATCAGCCGTCTGACCGCGTCGGCGTCGTGGCCGTCGGGCATGAGCACGGCGGTGAGCGAGCTGGAGTGTTCGCGTTCGTCGGCGCAGAGCACCTCCAGCCCCCACGCCCGCACGGCCCGGCGGGTGGCCTCGGCGTGCCGGTCGTGCCGGGCGAAGACCGCCGCCAGGCCCTCCTCCTCCAGCATGATCAGCGCCTCGCGCAGGCCGTACAGCAGGTTGGTGGGCGGTGTGTACGGGTAGAAGCCGCGCTGGTTGGCCTCGATGATCGGCTCCCAGTCCCAGTACGAGCGGGGCAACCGCCCCCGGTGGGCGAGGGCCTTGTCGCTGACCGCGTTGAAGCCGATGCCGGGCGGCAGCATGAGGCCCTTCTGCGAGCAGCCGACGGTGACGTCCACGCCCCACTCGTCGTGGCGGTAGTCCATCGAGCCGAGCGACGAGATCGTGTCGACCAGCAGCAGCGCCGGGTGCCCGGCCCGGTCGAGGGCGGCGCGGATCTCGGGGACGCGGCTGCGCACGCCCGTCGAGGTCTCGTTGTGCACGACCATGACGGCGGCGACGTCGGGGGTCAGGAGCTCGGCCAGGGCGTCGGGGTCGGCGCCGTGCCGCCAGTCGCCCGGCACCAGGTCCACGACCAGCCCGAGGCGGGCGGCCATCTCGCACCACAGAGTGGAGAAGTGCCCGGTCTCGAACGCCACCACCTTGTCGCCCGGCGACAGCGTGTTGACCAGCGCCGCCTCCCATGCGCCCGTGCCCGACGACGGGTAGACGACCACGGGACCGGCGGTCTGGAAGACCACCTTCAGCCGCTCCAGCAGCTCGGAGGCGAGCCGGGCGAACTCGGCCCCCCGGTGGTCGATCGTGGGCTGGGCGATCGCGCGCAGCACCCGGTCGGGAACGTTGGTCGGCCCCGGGATCTGCAGGAAATGCCGGCCCACTGTCTCTGCCACCTCCGTGCCATTTCACGGCACACCGTGCCGTCGTACGGTTCACTAACCTTAAGATCGCCCCTGGAAGGAGTCAATGTGCAGAACGTGATCACGGCCCTTCGCGTGCTCGAAGAGGTCTCCGCCCGCCAGCCCATCGGCGTGGGCGAGCTGGCCCGCCTGCTCGGGCTGCCCAAGAGCACGGTGCAGCGCTCGCTCAGGACGCTGCACGAGGCCGGCTGGATCCGGCCCGCCGGGGGCGAGGTCACCCGCTGGCAGGTCACCAGCAAGGCGTTGCAGGTCGCCCGCCGTACCGAGCTGGGGCTGCGCGACGCGGCCGTGCCCGTCATGGAGGAGCTGCGCCAGCGCACCGGCGAGACCATCCACCTGATGGTCCCCGAGGGCGAGGCGGTCGTGCTGATCGAGCGGCTGGAGACCGACAAGCCGCTGCGCATCGTGCTGCCGCTCGGCATCCGGCTGCCGCTGCACGCCTCCGCCAACGGCAAGGCCGTGCTGGCCCACCTCGGCAGGGCGCTCGACGAGCTGCCCGCGTACACCGACACCACGATCACCGACGCGCGGGCGCTGCGGGCGGAGCTGGAGGCGGTCCGGGCGCGCGGGTACGCCGACAACCGCGGCGAGTGGCGCGCCGACATCGCCGCCGTCGCCTCGGCCATCCTCGGCCCGGACGGCGCCCCGATCGCCAGCCTCAGCGTCTCGACCCCGGCCAGCCGCATGACGGAGGACCAGCGCGCCCAGTACGGCGAACTCGTCACCCAGGCGGCCGGAACGCTCACCGAATCCCTCGGCTGACCAGCCTCTGGAGGAGAGGCTCAGAGCCCGCCGCTGCCCACGAAACGCACCCGCATCGCGCCACCGTGCCATGCGGGGACGCATCACGTCAGCGGGGAGGCCACTGGGTCGGGGTGGGCGATCCGGCCGGGCTCGGGGACTGTGCCGGGCTCAGGGTCTGCGCCGGGCTCGGCGATCCCGTGGGGCTCGGCGGCGCGGTGGCCGGGCTGGTCGGCGACGGCGGGCCCGCGGGCGCGGTGGGCAACTGGGCGAACTCGCGGGTGCGCGCCATGACGGGCACGACCGTCCGCGCCGACCTGCCCCCGGCGAACGTGAACGTCATCGGCACCGCCGTGCCGCGCACGCCCGTGACCGTGCCGATCGGCTGGTCGCCGGTGCCGACCGGCTGGTTGGGCGGCAGCGTGATCGGCCCGGCGAGCTGCACGGACCCGCCTCCCTCGACGGTGATCCGCTCCACCCGATCCGCCCGGTCGCCCCGGTTGATGATCACGGCGAACAGTGTCAGCTGAGGGGCGGGCGAGGCCGGGTCGGCACTGCCGAGCAGGAAGGCGTTGCGTACGAGCACCGTGCCGCCGGCCTCGGCGTTGGCTCCCTCGTTCTGCGGCGGCCAGTGCTGGGCCTCGGTTTCCACGTTCCCGCACCCGGCGGCGGCAAGGGCCGCGATGGCGACGGCGGTGACGATGGCAGGACGCATCGGCTCGTGCCCTCCTCTCGGCGTTGCCCCATGGCTACCCGGAGAAGTGCCCTCGAACCAGCGCCATCCGGCATGCCCGGCACAGCCGGATTCGCCGACGTCTCAGGCCCGTGACCGTCGATCGACTCTGATGTACCGTCACCGGTAACGCGGCAGCTACCGGAGGTGCGGTAGATGACTGAGCACGAACCCGACGCGACAGGCCCCGAGAGAAAACGGCAGCTCACCCGGGCGGTGGTCGCCTCCGCCGTGGGCACCTCGATCGAGTGGTACGACTTCTTCCTCTACGGTTTCGCGGCCAGCACCATCTTCGCGGAGCTGTTCTTCCCCACCAGCGACCCGACGACCGGCCTCCTGCTCGCCCTCGGCACCTACTTCGGCGGCTTCGCCGCCCGGCCCATCGGTGCGGCGATCTTCGGCCACTACGGCGACCGCATCGGCCGCAAGGCGACCCTGATCATCACCCTGATGACCATGGGCGTCGCCACCGCGCTCGTCGGCCTCGTGCCGACGTACGACCAGATCGGCATCTGGGGCGGCATCCTGCTCACCCTGCTCCGCCTGCTGCAGGGCATCAGCGTCGGCGGCGAGTGGGGCGGCTCGGTGCTGCTCGCCACCGAGTGGGGCGACACCCGGGGCGCGCGGCGCGGGTTCCTCGGCAGCTGGCCGCAGTTCGGCGTGCCCGTCGGGCTCGTGCTCGGCTACGTCGGCCTGCAGATCTTCCAGCCGCTCGACCCGTACTGGGGCTGGCGCATCCCGTTCCTGCTCAGCATCGTCATGGCCGGCGTCGGGCTCTACATCAGGCTCGGCATCCTGGAGACGCCCGTCTTCGCGAAGGTGCTGCGCGAGAACAAGATCGAGCGCGTGCCCGTGCGCGAGGTCGTCAAGAAGAACTGGCGCGAGATCGTGCTCAGCGCGCTGCTGCGCACCGGCCAGCAGGCGCCGTTCTACATCTTCACCGTCTTCATCCTCACCTACGCCACCAGGACCCTCGGCTTCGAGGCGTCGGACGTCTATCTGTACGTCATCGTGGCCGGCCTCGTCTCGCTGGTCACCGTGCCGTTCTGGGGTTACATCTCCGACCTGGTGAACCGCAGGAAGCTCTACATCGTCGGCGCCGCGCTCATGGTGGTGTGGTCGTTCATCTACTGGCCGCTGCTCGACACCCGCGTGCCGGCGCTGGTCTTCCTCGCGATCGTGCTGGCCGCGCCCATCCACGACATCCAGTACGGCCCGCAGGCGACGTTCATCGCCGAGAGCTTCACCGGGCGGCTGCGCTACAGCGGCGCCTCCCTCGGCTACCAGCTCGCCTCGGTGACGGCCGGCGGCCCGGCCCCGCTGATCGCGGTCTGGCTGTACGAGACGTACCAGAGCTCCTTCGCCATCGCCGTCTACATGGCGGTCTGCGCCCTGATCAGCGTGGTGGCGGCGTACCTGCTCAAGGACCGCTCGCGGCAGGACTACGCCGTCGAGTACGACGAGGCGGAACCGAGCGGACGTTAAATCGGTGGACAGCGCACGCCGCCCGCGGCCATCGTGGGCGGCATGCGACAGGAGGACATCTGGGACGCCTACGCCGCCCAGCATTACGACAGCCCCGGCACCGGCATGTTCGCCCCCGAGGTGCTCGGGCCCACCGTCGACCGGCTGGCCAAGCTGGCCGGCGGCGGCCGTGCGCTGGAGTTCGCCATCGGGACCGGCCGGGTGGCCGTGCCGCTCGCCGAGCGGGGCGTGCCCGTCACCGGCATCGAGCTGTCACGCCCGATGATCGAGCAGCTGCGCACCAAGGCGGACGAGGCGGCCATCCCCGTCGTCAACGGCGACATGGCCACCGCCACCGCGCCGGGCACGTACACGCTCGTCTATCTCGTCTTCAACACGATCTCCAACCTGCTCACCCAGGCGGAGCAGGTCGAATGCTTCCGCAACGCCGCCCGCCACCTGGAGCCGGGCGGCCGGTTCGTGATCGAGCTGGGCGTGCCCGACCTGCGCATCCTTCCCCCCGGCCAGCAGGGCTTTCTCTTCGCCAGCCGGCCCGGCTACCTCGGCGTCGACACCTACGACGTGGTGAGTCAGCTCCTCGTCTCCCACCACTTCCGCTTCGACGACAGCCGGCAGGCCACGCTCTTCCGCACCCCCCAGCGCTACATCTGGCCGGCCGAGCTCGACCTCATGGCGCAGCTGGCCGGCTTCGAGCTGGAGAGCCGGCACGCCGACTGGTCGGGGGCGGAGTTCACCGCCGAGTCGCGCTCCCACGTCTCCGTCTACCGCCTGCCCGCCTAGTCCGTACGCGAAGCCCCGGGGCCGTGCGGAGCGCCCGGGGCGGTCGTCAGGGGAGGGGCCCCCTCACGGACCCGTCAGAGGCGGCGGCACTGGCCTTCCTTGTCGCCGCGCACGGAGTTGTTCCCCCCGGACACTCCGCGGCGGTTGCTCTCGCACTCCAGGTCGCCGCGGACGGCGTTGCGCTGCACCCGCACGCTCCCGCGGTTCTCCTCCACCTCGACGTTGCCGGACACGCGGTTGCCCTCGACGCGCACCGAGCGGCGGTTGTCCTCCAGCTGGACGTCGCCGTCGACCCGGGTCGACAGCACCGTGACGACGTCGGTGTCCTCGACCTGGATGTTGCCGTCGACCTGCGAGCCGCTGCTCACCGACACCGAGCGGGCGTCGTCGGCCTGGATGTCGCCGTCGACCCGCACGCCGCGGGCGACCAGCGTGGCGTCCTTCGCCACCTTGACGTTGCCGTCGACCCTGGTGCCGAGGAGGGTGCACCGGGCGCCCTTCGGGACGCGGACGTCGTCGACGGAGGCGGAGCGGATCGTGCCCGAGCACGTGCGGGTGTCGGCGTGGGCGGGAGAGGCCAGCGCCATGCTCCCGAACACCGTGCCCAGGACGGCGCCGGCCACGGTCAGCTTGATCATCTTCATGTCGGTCCCCTTCGTCAGCTCCGGCCGGGCTCTCCTCCCGGCCACAAGAAGGATCTCGACCGCCCATTGCCGTTCCGTGAGACGGGCATTAGAGGGGTCTCATTCGAGGCGGGCGCGTTTCCGCGTTCGCGTACAACTCTTTTACGCGTAGGCATGGTGTCAAAATCCTTGCCCGTCATCCCACGCCCGTGTGCCCCGTGCTCAGGGGACACGCCATCGGACGGGCCGGAGGGGATGGTGACGGCGCACAACGCTGCGGCGGGGTCGTGCCGTCATTTCTCCTCCCTTCCACGTCCGGCGACCTCCACTATGTCCACGTCGCGATTGTCCGGCCCACGCCGCACCGCGATCACCGCGGTGCCTCCTCGGGCCTCCCGCGAAAGCGACGATTCCGTGTACAGGCGCGAACGGAACCATTGACGCGGGAGGCCTTTTCTCTCTTTCGTGAAGAAGGGTCGATGACCACACTCCAGCCTTCAGCGGTGACCGCCGCCAGGAGCGACCTCTTTCTGCTGGCCGCCCGAGCCCTGGCCGCCCGGCGCGCCGGGGAGCACGGCGACCGGCTCTCGCGGCTGGTCGCCGCGCTGGCCGCCGACGACGCCTGGATGAGCGCGTTCATCGGCTGGGCACGCAGGCAGCCGGCGCTGCGACTGCTGGCGCTGGCCGTCGCGGCCGAGTTCCTGCACACCCGGCTGACCGCCCGGCTCGCCACCCCGGCCGTGCGCCGACCGGGTGGCGCACGAGCTCGCGTCGCCCGCGGCCGTGCTGCGCTCCGGGGTGACGCCGCTGGAGGTGTACGCCGCCCTGCGGTCGGTGCCCGGCTCGCGCTGGAGCCGGGCGCTGCGGCTCGCGCTGGAGCCGGGCGCTGCGGCTCGCGCTGGAGTTGTCGCCGGCCAACGTCCCGGCGCTGACCGGCCGCACGCTCGTCGTCGTCGACCGCGGCGACCTGATGGCAGGCCCCGCGGACGGCCCGCTGACCAGGGCGGACGCCGCCTCGGTGGCCGGCGCGGCGCTCGCCTGCCGCGCCGCTCACGCGCGCGTCGTCGTCCTCGGCGCGGGCGAGGTCTCCGTACGGGTCCGCCCGGGCTGGCCGTTCTGATCCCCTCCCTTACGGCGAAGCCGCCGTCGCACCACCCGCCGCACGTGGCCGGCGGCCTCCAGGGGGACGCCCGCTGACCCGCACGTGGCCGGCCGCCGCGACGCCGGGCACGTGGGCCGTCGGCGTGGTGACGCGGGCGCCGAGCGCCGCGCGGGAGAAAGACGGCTTCTCGGACACCCGTCAATTCCGGTATCCGCCGTCGGATGTGTGTTTTGTGTCATGAATGCCCCGGCGAAGATGTGACACCGGAGGTTTGAATGGCGTCCACCGTGACGACACCTGGTGACATGTGCGGATGAATGCCGCATCCGCTGCGTAGAGATCGCGTCAATATTCGGGCTGACCCCGTATGGAAGCCGTCAAGACCGGCAAAGCCGCCATTCGCGCGGTATTTCCTTTAGTTCGCAGCCGCCTGCTCAGGCGACTGGAACGTCTTTCCGAGTTGAGGAGTGGGGATGACCGACGTCATCTTCGTCGCCCTGACGATCGTTTCGTTCGCGATCTTCGGGCTGGTCGTCAAAGCGGGGGAGCGGCAGTGAGCGCCGTCAACGCCACCGGTCTGGTCCTGGTCGTCGGCCTGGTGATCTTCATGGTCGCGGCCCTGCTGTTCCCGGAGCGCTTCTGATGTCGTCGACCCTGGCAGGGATCCTGTTCATCGCGTCCCTGCTGCTCGCCCTGGCCTTGTGCTACAAGCCGCTGGGCGACTACATGTACCGCGTCTACACCGGCACCCGGCATCTGGCCGTCGAGCGCGTGATCTACCGTCTGGTGGGGGTCAAGCCCGACAGCGAGCAGAGCTGGGGCGTCTACGCCCGCAGCGTGCTGGCGTTCTCGGCGCTGTCCCTGCTGTTCCTCTACGCCCTGCAGCGGCTGCAGTCGCACCTGTTCCTGTCGCTCGGCATGGCGCCCGTCGAGCCCGCGCTCGCCTGGAACACCGCCGTCAGCTTCGTCACCAACACCAACTGGCAGGCCTACTCGGGCGAGTCCACGATGGGCCACGTGGTGCAGACCGCGGGTCTGGCCGTGCAGAACTTCGTCTCGGCGGCCGTCGGCGTGGCGGTGGCCATCGCCCTGGTCCGCGGCTTCGCCCGCAAGAAGAGCGACACCCTCGGCAACTTCTGGGTGGACCTCGTCCGGGGCACGCTCCGCATTCTGCTGCCGATCGCCTTCGTCGCGGCGGTGCTGCTGGTGGCCGGCGGCGCGATCCAGACCTTCGCCGACCACAGCGCGTGGACCACGCTGACCGGCGGCGAGCAGACGTTCACCCCGGCCGCGGCGGCCTCGCAGGAGGCCATCAAGGACCTCGGCACCAACGGCGGCGGCATCTTCAACGCCAACTCGGCCCACCCGTTCGAGAACCCCACGTCGTGGACGAACCTGCTGGAGATCTTCCTGCTGACGGTGATCGCGTCCTGCATGCCGCGCACATTCGGCCGCATGGTGGGCGACAACCGCCAGGGCTACGCGATCGTCAGCGTGATGGCGATCATCGCGATCATCAGCATGGTCGTCACCAACTGGTCCGAGCTCAGCGCGAACGGCACCGTGCCGCAGGCCATCGGGCAGGCGATGGAGGGCCGCGAGTCCCGCTTCGGGGTGTCCAACTCCGGCCTGTTCGCCACCGCCACCACCCTGACCAGCACCGGCGCGGTCGACTCCTTCCACGACTCCTACACCGCCGTCGGCGGCGGCATGCTGATCTTCAACATGCTGCTCGGCGAGGTCGCGCCCGGCGGCGTCGGCTCGGGCCTGTACGGCATGCTCGTGCTCGCCGTGATCACGGTGTTCGTGGCCGGCCTCATGGTCGGCCGCACCCCCGAATACCTGGGCAAGAAGATCGGCGCACGCGAGATCAAGCTCGCCTCGGCGTACTTCCTCGTCATGCCCGTCCTGGTGCTGGTGGGCACCGGGCTGGCGATGGCGACCAGCAACGGCCGCACCGCCATGCTCAACAGCGGGCCGCACGGCCTGTCGGAGGTCCTGTACGCCTACACCTCTGCCTCGAACAACAACGGCTCCGCCTTCGCTGGCCTCAGCGTGAACACCCCCTTCTTCAACACCACGCTGGGACTGTGCATGCTGTTCGGCCGGTTCGTGCCCATCGTGCTGGTGCTGGCGCTGGCCGGATCGCTGGCCGGACAGGGACCCGTCCCCGCCTCGGCCGGCACGCTGCCGACCTACCGGCCGCAGTTCGTCGGCATGCTCGTCGGCGTGACGGTGATCCTGGTCGCTCTCACGTTCCTCCCGGCCCTGGCGCTCGGGCCGCTCGCAGAAGGACTTCTCTAGATGTCAACGCAAGTGCTCGAGGCACCCTCCCCCAAGAAGAACGGGCCGGTGAGCGGCGGTCTGCTCGACCCCAAGCAGATGATCCGGTCGCTGCCGGACGCGCTGCGCAAGCTGAACCCGGTGACGCTGTGGCGCAACCCGGTGATGTTCATCGTGGAGATCGGCGCGGTCTTCACGACCGTGCTGGCGATCGTGGACCCGTCGTTGTTCGCCTGGGCCATCGTGGTGTGGCTGTGGCTGACCGTGATCTTCGCCAACCTGGCCGAGGCCGTCGCCGAGGGGCGCGGCAAGGCGCAGGCCGCGACGTTGCGGGCGGCCAAGCGCGACACCACCGCGCGCCGGCTGACGCGCCGCGCGCCGGACGAGTGGGAGGTGGTCGGCGCCACCGAGCTGCGTCAGGACGACGTGGTCGTGGTGGAGGCGGGTGAGGTCATCCCCGGCGACGGCGACGTGATCGAGGGCATCGCCTCGGTGGACGAGTCGGCCATCACCGGCGAGTCCGCCCCCGTCATCCGCGAGTCCGGCGGTGACCGGTCCGCGGTGACCGGCGGCACGAAGGTGCTGTCGGACCGGATCGTCGTGAAGATCACGCAGAAGCCCGGCGAGAGCTTCGTCGACCGGATGATCGCTCTCGTGGAGGGCGCGAACCGGCAGAAGACGCCGAACGAGATCGCGCTGAACATCCTGCTGGCCGCGCTGACGATCATCTTCCTGATCGCGACGGCGACGATGCAGCCGCTGGCGATCTACTCCAAGTCGATCAACCCGGGTGTGCCCGACTCGCTGGCGCTGACGGCGGACGGCGTGACCGGGATCGTGATGGTGTCGCTGATCGTGTGCCTCATCCCGACGACGATCGGGGCGCTGCTGTCGGCCATCGGCATCGCCGGCATGGACCGCCTGGTGCAGCGCAACGTGCTGGCCATGTCCGGCCGCGCGGTCGAGGCCGCGGGTGACGTCTCCACGCTGCTGCTGGACAAGACGGGCACGATCACGCTGGGCAACCGGCAGGCGGCCGAGTTCGTCCCCGTCGACGGCATCACCGAGGCGGAGCTGGCCGAGGCCGCGCAGGTCTCGAGCCTGGCCGACGAGACGCCGGAGGGGCGTTCGATCGTGGTGTTCGCCAAGGAACGCTACGGGCTGCGCGAGCGGGAGATCCACGGCGCCGAGTGGGTGCCGTTCACGGCGCAGACCCGCATGTCGGGGGTGAACCTGGGCGGCCGCGAGGTGCGCAAGGGCGCCGCGACGGCGGTCATGAAATGGGTGCGCGACGCCGGCGGCCACCCCACCGACGAGATCGGCCACATCGTGGACGGAGTCTCCGCCTCCGGCGGGACGCCGCTGGTGGTGGCGGAGAAGGGCCGGGTGCTCGGCGTCATCCACCTGAAGGACGTCGTCAAGCAGGGGATGCGCGAGCGCTTCGACGAGATGCGCCGGATGGGCATCCGCACGGTGATGATCACCGGTGACAACCCGCTGACCGCCAAGGCGATCGCCGATGAGGCCGGGGTGGACGACTTCCTGGCCGAGGCCACCCCCGAGGACAAACTCGCGCTGATCAGAAAGGAGCAGGAGGGCGGCCGGCTGGTCGCGATGACCGGTGACGGCACCAACGACGCCCCCGCCCTGGCGCAGTCGGACGTCGGCGTGGCGATGAACACCGGCACCTCGGCCGCCAAGGAGGCCGGGAACATGGTGGACCTCGACTCCAACCCGACCAAGCTCATCGAGATCGTGGAGATCGGCAAGCAGCTGCTGATCACCAGGGGCGCGCTGACGACGTTCTCGATCGCCAACGACATCGCGAAGTACTTCGCGATCATCCCGGCGATGTTCGCCGCGGTCTACCCGGGCCTGGACGCGCTCAACATCATGCGCCTGTCGAGCCCCCAGTCGGCGATCCTGTCGGCGGTGATCTTCAACGCGCTCATCATCGTGGCGCTGATCCCGCTGGCGCTGCGCGGGGTGCGCTACCGGCCCTCCAGCGCCTCCAAGCTGCTGTCGCGCAACCTGTACGTCTACGGGCTCGGCGGCATCGTGGCCCCGTTCGCCGGCATCAAGATCATCGATATCGTCATTCAGTTCCTTCCGGGGATGTCATAAATGGAACGCATGCCCAGCTGGATCCGCCAGCACGTGGCCGGCCTGCGGGCGGTGCTCGTGCTGACCGTGGTCACCGGCGTCATCTATCCCCTGGTCGCCACCGGCGTGGCCCAGACGCTCTTCAACGACCGGGCCAACGGCTCGCTCATCGAGAAGAACGGCACGGTCGTGGGCAGCGCGCTCCTCGGCCAGTCGTTCACCGACGCCGACGGCAACCCGAACAGGACGTACTTCCAGTCCCGCCCGTCGGCCGCCGGAGACGGCTACGACCCCATGTCCACCAGCGCGAGCAACCTCGGCCCCGAGGACGTCATCGACACCCTCCCGGTGCCGGGCGCCGAGGACGAGGGCCGGCAGTCGCTGCTCACCCAGGTGTGCGCCCGCTCCAAGGCCGTCGGCGAGCTGGAGGGCGTCAGCGGCGCCCGCCCGTACTGCACGCCGGACGGCGTGGGGGCGGTGCTGAAGGTGTTCCCCGACCGGGCCGTCAGCGTGAACCAGGCCTGCCCGGCCACCCCGTTCATCGCCTCCTACCAGGGGCTGAAGGTGGAGTGCGCCCAGCCGGGCGAGGACTACGCGGCGGGCCGGACCGTGCCGGTCCGCGGGAGCGCGGGAACGCCCGCGGTGCCCGCCGACGCGGTGACCGCCAGCGGCTCCGGCCTGGACCCGCACATCTCCGTCGCCTACGCCGAGCTGCAGGCTCCGCGCGTGGCCAGGGAACGCGGGATGCCGGTCGAGCAGGTCCGGGCGCTGATCGGTGAGCACACCACCGGCCGCGCGCTCGGCTACATGGGAGAGCCCGTCGTCAACGTGCTCGAACTCAACCTCGCCCTCGACGAGTCCTGACATGCGGGGGCGGCTGCGGGTCTACCTCGGCGCCGCGCCGGGGGTCGGCAAGACGTACGCGATGCTCTGCGAAGGGCGCCGCGCCCTGGAACGCGGGCGGGACGTGGTCGTCGGCTACGTCGAGACCCACGGCCGCCCCCGCACGCAGGCCCTGCTGGACGGCATGGAGGTGATCCCGCGCAAGACCATCGTCTACCGCGGGGCCGCCTTCACCGAGTTCGACGTGGCGGCCGTCATCGAGCGCGCGCCCAAGGTCGCGCTCGTCGACGAGCTGCCGCACACGAACGTGCCGGGCTCGAAGAACGCCAAACGCTGGTAGGACATCGACGAGATCCTCGACGCCGGCATCGACGTCGTCTCGACCGTGAACGTCCAGCACCTGGAGTCCGTCAACGACGTCGTCCAGCAGATCACCGGCATCCCGCAGCGCGAGACCGTCCCCGACGAGGTGGTGCGGCGGGCGAGCCAGGTCGAGCTGGTCGACATGTCGCCCGAGGCGCTGCGTCGCCGGATGGCCCACGGCAACGTCTACGCGCCGGAGAAGGTGGACGCGGCGCTGGCGAACTACTTCCGCGTCGGCAACCTCACCGCGTTACGCGAGCTCGCCCTGCTCTGGGTGGCGGGCAAGGTGGACGAGCAACTCGACCGCTACCGCGCCGAGCACGGCATCGCCACCACGTGGGAGGCCCGCGAGCGGGTGGTGGTGGCGCTGACCGGCGGCCCGGAGGGGGACACCCTCGTCCGACGCGCCGCCCGCATCGCGGCCCGCACCAAGGGCGCCGACCTGCTGGCCGTCCACGTGACCAGCGCCGACGGACTGGCCGGCGCCGACCCGGCGAACCTGGCCCGCCAGCGCACGCTCGTCGAGAGCCTCGGAGGCACCTACCACCAGGTCGTCGGCGACGACATCCCGCGCGCGCTGCTCGACTTCGCCCGCGGCGTGAACGCCACCCAGCTCGTCCTGGGGGCCTCCCGGCGCGGCCGGTTCGCGCAGCTCTTCTCGCGGGGCGTCGGCGTCGAGACCACGGCCCGTTCCGGCTCGATCGACGTCCACATGATCACCCACGAGGAGGTCAAGAAGGGACGGCGCCGCCCGGCCCGCGCGCGGGCCGCGCTCACCCGCAGACGCCGGGTCGCCGGCTGGCTGCTGGCGGTGGCCGGGATGCCGCTGCTGACCGCCGGGCTCGTGCCGTTCCGCGAGGTGGTGTCGCTGCCGAGCGAGATCCTCTTCTTCCTCTGCCTGACCGTCGGGGTGGCGCTCGTCGGCGGCATGTGGCCGGCCATCACCGCCGCCATCGGCGGGTCGATGTTGCTGAACTGGTTCTTCACCCCGCCCATCGGCCGGTTCACGATCAACGATCCGGAGAACCTGTTCGCGCTGGTCGTGTTCGTCCTGGTGGCGGCGGCGGTGAGCACGATCGTGGACCTCGCGGCCCGCCGCACCCGGGAGGCCGCCCGGGCGAGCGCCGACGCCGAGGCGCTGTCCACGCTGGCCGGGCACGTCCTGCGCGGCGAGGCCGCCCTTCCCTCGCTGCTCGCCCGCCTGCGCGAGACGTTCGGCCTGGAGTCGGTCACCCTCCTCGAACGGGTCGGCGAACCCGCTCCCGACGACCACGCCGAACCCGCCGCCTGGCGGGCCGTGGCCACGTCCGGCTCGGCTCCGTGCGCCTGCCCGAAGGCGGCGGACAACGACGTGGTCATCAACGACACGCTGGTGCTCGCCGCCCGCGGTCCGCTGCTGGACGCCAGCGACCGGCCGGTGCTGGAGGCGTTCGCGGCCGAGGCCGCGGTCGCGCTGCGGCAGGAACGCCTCCAGGAGGAGGCGGCCCGCGCCGAACCGCTCGCGGAGGCCGACAAGATGCGCACCGCGCTGCTCGCCGCCGTCAGCCACGACCTGCGCACCCCGCTGGCCGCCGCCAAGGCCGCCGTCGAGAGCCTGCGCAGCCAGGATGTGCAGTGGTCGCCGGACGACCGCGACGAGCTGCTCGCCACCGCCGACGAGTCGCTGGCCCGGCTCGGCCGGCTGGTGGAGAACCTGCTCGACATGAGCCGCCTGCAGGCCGGCGTGCTCGGGCTCTCCCTGCGGCCCGTCGCGCTGGAGGAGGTCGTGCCGCGCGCGGTCGACGACCTCGGGCCGCTGCGCGACCGGATCGAGGGCGACATCTCCGTCGAGCTCCCGGAGATCGCCGCCGACGCCGCGCTGCTCGAACGCGTCCTGGTCAACCTGCTGGCCAACGCCGTCCGCCACAGCCCGCCCGGCCGGAAGGTCCTGCTCACCGCCAGCTGGCACGGCGAGCACGTCGAGATCCGCGTCGTCGATCGCGGCCCCGGCATCCCGCCCGAGGCCCACGACCGTGTCTTCCAGCCGTTCCAGCGCCTCGGCGACCGCGACAACGGCACCGGCATGGGCCTCGGGCTCGCGCTCTCCCGCGGGCTGACCGAGGCCATGGGCGGCGCGCTCGTCCCGGAGGAGACCCCGGGCGGAGGACTCACCATGACGGTGACCCTGCCGATCGCCTCCAGGGCGGTGACGCGGTGACGAGGATCCTCGTCGTGGACGACGAGCCGCAGATCGTGCGGACGTTGCGCATCAACCTGGCCGCCCGCCGCTACGAGGTCGCGGTCGCCACGGACGGCGTCTCCGCGCTGCGGGCGGCGGCCGGCTGGCACCCCGACCTGATCGTGCTCGACCTGGGTCTGCCCGACCTCGACGGCATCGAGGTCATCCACGGGCTGCGCGCCTGGACCGGACCCCCATCGTCGTCCTGTCCGCCCGGGAGGCGGAGCTCGCCCGGGTCCGGATCGGCGACCACACGGTGGACGTGGTCGGCAAGACGATCTCGGGAGGGCGGCGGCTCACGCCCACCGAGTGGCACGTCCTGGAGATCCTCGTGCGCAACCCGGGCAAACTCATCCCGCAACGGCTGCTGCCGGCTGAGGTCTGGGGCAGCGGGCACGTCAAGGAGACGCACTACCTGCGCCAGTACATGGCCCAGCTGCGCAAGAAAACTGGAACGCGACCCCGCCCACCCGGTGCACCTCATCACCGAGCCCGGCATGGGCTACCGGTTCCAGCCGTGACCCCGGCGCGGCGGTTCACCTGCGGCTTCCTGGCCGCGGTGGCGAGCTGCGTCGTCGCCGTCCTGCTCGCCCCGGACCCCGCGCCCGGCTCCAGGGTGGCCGTGGTGACTCTGCTCGTGCTCCTCTACGCGGTCTGCGTCCGGGTCCTGACCACGGCCGTCGGCACGGCCGTCATCGCATGGGCGCTGGTAATTGCCTTCTTCCTGGGCACCGAACGGCTCGGCCACGCGCCCGTCGTCCTCGCGGTGTTCGTGCTCGTCGCGGCGACCGGCACCCTGTACGGCAGGCTCGGAATCCGGTCGTGAGGTATTCGCGGTGAAAGGCCTTTTCCGGTAAGCGCGGGGATATCGCGTGTTTCCCGCGGATCTCCGCGCTGTTGACACTCGCGGCCGGCGTGGCCTTGACAGTTTCCGAAACTTTCGGGAAAGTTAACGCTTCTTTGGGTGCTGACCTGCTGCGGAAAGACCCCGACCAGCAAGGGGACTATCCGGAAACGTGCCAGTTTGCGGCACTCTTGACAGGCCTCAACATGGCCCATATGTTGCCGCAATATTAAGCAGATCTTCTTGAAAGTTTCGGCGTCACGCCCCGCGCGACCTCCCATGCTCACCTGCGGCGCGACGCCGGCATAGTGCGAAGGGATGGCATGAGGGCCCAGGAACCCATCGACACAGGTTCGGCGTCCGGCGAGAGCGAACGGTGGCGGGACCCGCGCCTGACCCCCGCCGAGCGGGCCGACGCGCTCATCCCGCTCATGACTTTGGAAGAGAAGGTCGCCCAGCTCGTGGGTCTGTGGGTCGGCGCCGACGCCTCAGGGGGAGGCGTCGCCCCGCACCAGACCGACATGAGCCCGGGCCCGGCCTGGCAGGACGCCATCCGCCAGGGGCTCGGCCAGCTGACCCGCCCGTTCGGCACCGCCCCCGTGGACCCGGTGGCGGGCGCCCGCTCGCTGGCCGCCTCGCAGGCGGAGATCGTGGCGGCCAGCCGCTTCGGGATCCCGGCCCAGGTGCACGAGGAGTGCCTGACCGGGTTCGCCGCCTGGCGGGCGACCGTCTACCCGGCGCCGCTGAGCTGGGGGGCGTCCTTCGACCCCGCTCTGGTGGAGCAGGTCGCCGCGCGGATCGGCCGGTCCATGCGCGCCGCCGGCGTGCACCAGGGCCTGGCGCCGGTGCTCGACGTGACCCGCGACTACCGCTGGGGCCGTACGGAGGAGACGATCGGCGAGGACCCCTACCTCGTCGGCACGGTCGGCGCGGCGTACGTGCGCGGTCTGGAGGGCGCCGGCGTCGTCGCCACGCTGAAACACTTCGCCGGCTACTCCGCCTCCCGCGGCGGGCGCAACCTCGCCCCCGTGCCCATGGGCCGCCGCGAGCTGGCCGACGTGCTGCTGCCGCCGTTCGAGATGGCCCTGCGCCTCGGCGGCGCCAGATCCGTCATGAACTCCTACGCCGAGATCGACGGCGTGCCCGTCGCCGCCGACGAGAGCCTGCTCACCGGCCTGCTGCGCGACGAATGGGGCTTCACCGGCACCGTCGTCGCCGACTACTTCTCGATCCGCTTCCTCGAACGCCTGCACGGCGTCGCGGCCGACGCGGGAGAGGCCGCCGGGCTCGCGCTGCGCGCCGGGATCGACGTCGAGCTGCCCACCGTCGACACGTTCGGCACGCCGCTCGTCGAGGCGGTCAAGGCCGGCGCGGTGGACGAGGCGCTGGTCGACCGGGCCCTGCGCCGCGTCCTGATCCAGAAGGCCGAGCTCGGCCTGCTGGACGACGGCCGGCAGGCGCTGCCCGGACCGGCCGAGGAGGTGCGCCTCGACGACGACGAGAGCGGCGAGCTCGCGCTGCGCCTGGCCAGGGAGTCGGTCGTGCTGCTGCGCAACTCCGGCGTCCTGCCGCTCGCCCCCGGCCGCCGGGTGGCGCTGGTGGGGCCGCTGGCCGACGACCCGATGGCGATGCTCGGCTGCTACACCTTCCCCGCGCACGTCGGCCCGCACCCCGAGCACGGGCTCGGCGTCGAGTTGCCGACGCTGCGGGCCGAGCTCGCCGCCCGCCTCCCGGACCTGGCGTACGCGCGGGGCTGCGGCATCACCGGCGACGACACCTCCGGCATCGCCGAGGCGGCCGCCCTCGCCGCGGCGAGCGACGTGTGCGTGCTCGCGGTCGGCGATCGGGCCGGGCTGTTCGGGCGCGGCACCTCCGGCGAGGGCTGCGACGCCGCCGACCTGCGCCTGCCCGGCGTGCAGGCGGAGCTGGTCGGCGCGGTGCTGGCGACGGGCACGCCGGTCGTGCTCGTGCTGCTGGCCGGCCGCCCGTACGCGCTGGGCCCGGAGACCGACGCGGCGCAGGCCGTCGTGTACGGCTTCTTCCCCGGCCAGCGCGGCGGCCAGGCCCTCGCCGAGGTGCTGACCGGCGCGGTGAACCCCTCGGGACGCCTGCCCGTCAGCGTGCCCCGCGACGCCGGCGGCCTGCCCGCCACCTACCTGGCGCCGCCGCTCGGCCGCCGCTCCGGGGTCTCGTCCGTCGACCCGACGCCGGCCTACCCGTTCGGGCACGGGCTGAGCTACACGACGTTCGAGTGGAGCGACGCCCGGGTGAGCGGCGGCGACACGGCCTGGCCGGTGGACGGCGAGGTGGCCGTCGAGGTCACCGTGCGCAACGGCGGCGCCCGCGACGGCGCCGAGGTCGTCCAGCTCTACCTGCACGACCCGGTGGCGCAGACGACCAGGCCGGTGGTCCGGATGATCGGCTACGCCCGGGTGCCGCTGGCGGCGGGGGAGTCGGCACGCGTGACCTTCACCGTTCCGGCGGACGTCACGTCGTTCACGGGGCTCAAGGGCCGGCGCGTCGTCGAGCCCGGCGAGGTCGAGCTTCGGCTCGGCCGTTCCAGCGCCGAGGCGGCGGCGACGCTGCCGCTGCGCCTGGTCGGCGCGGAACGCGAGGTCGGTCACGCGCGCCGGCTGGAGGTGCCGGCGCGCATCGATCGCGACACCCCGGAGGGCGGAGGATGACCACGGCCGAGACGCTGGAACCGGAGACGATCAAGGAGCGGCCCGATCCCGGGCGCCGCACGAGCCGCGGCGGCGGCTCGTGGCGGCGGGCGCTGCGCCGCGACTGGCAGCTGTACTCGCTGGCGCTCCTGCCGCTGCTGTTCTTCCTCATCTTCCGGTACGCCCCCATGCTGGGGAACATCATCGCCTTCCGGAAGTTCGAGCCCGGCGGCGACATCTTCGGCGAGGAGTGGGTGGGGCTCCGCTACGTGCGGATGTTCCTCAGCGACCCCACGTTCTGGAACGTCTTCACCAACACCCTCGTCCTCGGCGGGCTGACCCTGCTGTTCTGCTTCCCGCTGCCGATCGTGCTGGCGCTGCTGCTCAACGAGGTCAGGAACCGGAAGATGAAGCGGTTCCTGCAGTCGGTGACCTACCTGCCGCACTTCCTGTCGATCGTGGTCGTGGCCGGCATCGTCATGCAGTTCCTGTCGCTCGACGGGCCGGTCAACCAGATCCTGCAGATGGCGGGCGGCGAGCCGATCTCGTTCATGCAGCGGCCCGAGTGGTTCCGCACGATCTACGTCTCCTCCGAGATCTGGCAGACCGTCGGCTGGGGCACGATCCTCTACCTGGCCGCGCTGACCACCATCGACGAGCAGCTCTACGAGGCCGCCAGAATCGACGGCGCGAGCCGGTGGCGGCAGATCTGGCACGTGACCCTGCCCGGCATCCGGCCGACCGCGGTCACGCTGCTCATCCTCAACATCGGGACGTTCATGGCGGTGGGCTTCGAGAAGGTCCTGCTGCTGTACAACCCGCTCACCTATCCGACCGGCGACGTGATCTCCACGTACGTGTACCGGATGGGCGTGCAGTCGAGCAACATGAGCTACGCAGCGGCCATCGGCCTGTTCGAGGCGCTGATCGGGCTCACCCTCATCATCTCGGCGAACGTCATCTCCAAGCGCACAGTTGGGACGAGCCTGTGGTGACCCATCACGTGACCCGGGGCTACCGGATCTTTCAGGGTTTCAACGCCGTCATCCTGGCCGGCGTCGTGGTCGCGACGCTGTACCCGTTCGTCAACATCGTCGCCCAGTCGTTCAGCGACGAACGCTACATCCTGTCGGGCCAGGTGAACCTCATCCCCAAGGGGTTCAACCTGACGACGTACCAGATCGTCGCCTCCGACCCGATGTTCTGGATCAACTACCGCAACACGGTGGTCTACACGGTCGTCGCCACCCTGATCGCGATGGTGCTGACCACCTGTTACGCGTACGTGCTGTCGAAGAGGCATCTCAAGGGCCGCACCTTCCTCATCTGGGTCGCGGTCTTCACCATGTTCTTCAACGGCGGCCTGATCCCCAACTACGTGCTGGTCACCAGCCTGGGGCTGAAGAACACGATCTGGGCCATCGTCCTGCCCAACGCGATCAGCGTCTTCAACCTGCTCGTCATGAAGGCGTTCTTCGAGAACATGCCGGACGAGCTGGAGGAGGCCGCCTCCATCGACGGCCTGAACACCTACGGCATCCTGTGGCGGATCGTGCTGCCGCTGTCGAAGGCGGTGATCGCCACGATGCTGCTGTTCTACGCCGTCTCGTTCTGGAACTCGTGGTTCGCGGCGTTCCTCTACATGAACGAGGCCGACCTCTTCCCGGTCACCGTCTACCTGCGCAACCTCATCGCCGGCGCCACGGGCGCCGAGGGGGCGGGGGCCGCGGTCGCCGACGTGACGCAGGCGGCCTCCAACATCAAGTCGGTGACGATCGTGCTCACCGTCCTGCCGATTCTGGCGATCTATCCGTTCGTCCAGCGGTACTTCGTCTCCGGCGTCATGCTCGGCGCGGTCAAGGGTTAAGCGCTCCGACGCCTCACAACCAGCGCACATCACCGGAAAGGAACCCCCCATGCGAGACATTTCGCGGCGTCAGGCCATCGGTCTGGGCGCGTTCGCCGTCGTGCTAGCGGGCTGCGGCTCGGGCGAGAGCCCGGCGCAGGGCCAGAACGCCGCCACGGCGAACCGGGCCGGCGCCATGGCGAACTTCGCTGTCGGCCAGCAGTTCAAGGCCACGGAGCCGGTGAACTTCTCCATCCTGTACAACAACCACTCGTTCTACCCGATCAAGAACGACTGGCTGTTCTGGTCGGAGCTCACCAAGCGCACCAACGTGACGCTCAACCCGACGGTCGTGCCGCTCAGCGACTACGAGAACAAGCGCGGTCTCATCATCGGCGCCGGCGACGCCCCGCTGATCATCCCCAAGACGTACCACCCGCAGGAGGAGGCGTTCGTCGCCTCCGGCGCGATCCTGCCGGTCAGCGACTACCTCGACCTCATGCCGAACCTCAAGGACAAGATCGCCAGGTGGCGGCTCGAGCCCGAGCTGAACACGCTGCGGCAGGCGGACGGGCGCTTCTACCTGCTGCCCGGCATCCATGAGAAGGGCTGGGCCGACTACTCCTACGCGGTGCGGACCGACATCCTGGACAAGCTCGGCCTGGAGATCCCCAAGACGTACGACGAGTTCTACACGATGCTCAAGGCGATGAAGGAGGAGTACCCCGACCAGTACCCGATGACGGATCGGTGGGGCGTGCCGACGCCGGGCGGGAACCTGTTCAAGCTCGTCGCCCAGGCGTACGGCACCCAGGCCGGCTGGGAGTACCAGCACGCGACCTGGGACGCCGCCGCCGGGAAGTTCGTGTACACCGGCGCCATGCCGCAGTACAAGCAGATGATCGAGTACCTGCACAAGCTGGTCGCCGAGAAGCTGCTCGACCCGGAGAGCTTCACCCAGCAGGACGACCCGGCCAAGCAGAAGTTCGTCTCCGGCAAGTCGTTCGTCATCAGCACGAACGCGCAGGTGCTGATCAACGACTACCGCGGCCCGCTGACCGAGAACATCCCGGACGCCGAGATCGTGAAGATCCCGGTGCCCACCGGCCCGATCGGCGAGTACAAGATCGCCGACCGCCTGGAGAACGGCATCATGATCTCCAAGGAGGCGCTGGAGAACAAGAACTTCGTCGCGATGATGCAGTTCATCGACTGGCTCTGGTACTCCGACTCGGGCCAGGAGTTCGCCAAGTGGGGCGTCGAAGGCACGACGTTCACCAAGGAGAACGGCACGTACAAGCTGGCCGACGACGTCGACTACGTGGGCCTCAACGCCGGCGCGCCCAAGCACCTGCAGAAGGACTTCGGCTTCGGCAACGGCGTCTTCGCCTACGGCGGTCCCACCTCGCTGCTGGAGTCCACCTTCTCCGAGGAGGAGAAGGAGTTCCAGGCCGTCATGAACGCCAGGAAGGAATGGCCGGTCGAGCCGCCGCACCCGTTCACCGAGGAGGAGCGCGAGCAGACCAGCCTCTGGGAGACGGCGCTGAAGGACCACGTCACCCAGAACACCCTCCGCTTCGTCCTCGGCGAGCGCGACCTCGGCGAGTGGGACGCCTACGTGAAGGAGCTGGAGGCCAAGAACAGCACGACCTACATCAACCTGGTCAACGGCGCCTACGAGCGGTTCAAGAAGGAGCACGGCTGACCGTCCCGCATCGGGCCGTCTCCGAGGCGGCCCGATATCCTCCGGGAAAGCGGTTACCAGCGAGGTCCGTCGCGGCGGGCCGGGAAGGGCGCACGATGAGCGACGTGACGGCGGGCGACGTGGCCGGCCGGCGGTTCGGCAGCGGGCCGTTCTCCCGCGCCGCCGCGCTGGTCTACAACCTCCTGGTCGTCGAGCTGCTGCTCCTGCTCACGACCGTGCCGGGGCTGGCGGGGCTCGTCCTGCTGGAGCGCGACGCGGCCAACGTGCCGCTGGCCGCCCTCTGCCTGCTGCCGCTCGGCCCCGCCCTCTCGGCCGCCGTGTACGCCCTGCGCCGCCGGCAGCGCGACCTGACCGACCTCAGCCCCGCGCGGCTGTTCTGGCGCGGCTACCGGCTCAACGCCGCCGGGGCCATGAGGATGTGGGTGCCGTGGCTGGCCGGGATGACCGTCATCGGCGTCAACCTGGGCAACTTCTCGGCCGCCGGTGTGCCCGGCTGGTGGGCGGTGCTGCTCGTCGTGATCGCGGTGATCGCCACACTCTGGGTGGCCAACGCGCTGGTGATCACGTCACTGTTCGTCTTCCGCGCCGTGGACGTGGCCAGGCTGGCGGCGTACGCGCTGGGGCGCTTCCCCGGCGCCACCGTCGCCAACCTGTGCCTGCTCGTCGTCGCGGCCGGCGTGGTGCTGGTCGCGTCGGAGGCGGTGCTGGCCCTGCTGGCCTCGGTGTTCACCGCCGTGCTCGGCAGGCAGGCCCGGCCGATGATCACCGAGGTCGAGGAGCGGTTCACTCAGTAGACGCGGCGCCCGTGGGCGTCCGGGATGCCCGACTTGCGGAAGAAGTAGGTGTTGATCTGGTCGCGCCACTCCCGCGCGCCGCGCACCTGCTCGTCCAGCAGCTCCCGCACCTTGGCGTGCAGCTCCGGCGGCACGTCGCCGGCGGCCTTCTCCCACTGCTCCCGCATGGCGGCGGCCTCCTCGGCGCCCGCGAAGTGGGTGTCGTAGATGTGCTGGATCACCGTCGTCCCATCGTGCAGCACGTGGCCGTACGGGACGTGGTGGAAGAACAGCAGCAGCTCGTCGGGGCACTCCTCCAGCGACTCGTAGACGTCCGACCACGGCTGCGGGTACTGGCCGGTGAAGCCCGTGCCGGTCGCGCGCGTGCGGTCGACGCCGACGCCGTCGCGGTCGGCGAAGTGGTACGTGCCCCACGGCGTGTACTCGTAGCCGTCCACGTCGGGGCCGTAGTGGTGGCCGGGGCGGACCATGAAGCCGACGCCGAGCGGCGCCGTGTAGCGCTCGTACGTGCGCCACGAGCCGTCCATGATCTCGTGCAGGGTGCGGCGCAGCCGTCCGGTGTCGCCGGGGAAGGTCAGACTGATCCACTCGTCCAGGACGTCCGCCGGGTCCAGGCCGGGCGCCCAGGCGAGCCGGCCGAACGCGTACAGGTTGGCCTGGGCCAGCGGATGGCCGGTCCAGTACGGGTCGTCGCCGACGTTGGACACCGCCACCAGCTCGGTGGCCACGTCCGACACCGCCCGCCCGTCCGGCCCCCACGGCCGGAACCCGAGCACCTCGCGCCACATCGGGGCCAGGTAGCAGACGTGCCTCTGCTGGCCGGTGTACTCCTGCGTCACCTGCAGCTCCACGGCCAGCCGGGTGTCCGGCATGGCGGCGATCACCGGCGAGACCGGCTCGCGGACCTGGAAGTCGATGGGGCCGTACTTCACCTGGACGATCGCGTTGTCGCGGAAGCGCCCGTCGAGCGGGGCGAAGTGGTCGTGGGCGGCGCGGGCGCGGTCGGTGGAGCGGTCGCGCCAGTCCTGGCGGTGGTCGTAGACGAAGGCCCGCCAGTGCACCACCCCGCCGAACGGCGCCAGCGCGTCGGCGAGCATGTTGGCGCCGTCGGCGTGGTCGCGCCCGTACGCGAACGGCCCCGGCTGGCCCTCCGAGTCGGCCTTGACGACGTAGCCGCCGAAGTCGGGGATCGTCTCGTAGACGCGCTCGGTCGTGCGCGCCCACCAGGCCCGCACGCCGTCGTCCAGCGGATCGGCGGTCTCCAGCCCGCCGAGCACGATGGGGGAGGCGAAATTGACCGACAGATGCACGCGGATCCCGTACGGGCGCAACTCGGCGGCGATGGCGGCGACCTCGCCGAGCCGGTCGGTCAGGAGATGAGCCTCGGTGGCGTGCACGTTCACGTTGTTGACCGCGACCGCGTTGACGCCGCACGCCGCCAGCAGCCGGCCGTAGGCGCGCACCCGGGCCAGGTCGCCGCGGGGCGCGCCGTCGCGCCAGAAGATCGACCCGCCCGCGTAGCCGCGTTCGACCTGGCCCATCACGGGGTGCACGTCGATGTTGTCCCAGTGGTCGAGCATGCGCCGGTGCAGCGCGGGCCGGTGCGTCTCGGCAGGCAGGTCCGCCCCGAACGCCGCCTCGCCGCGCCGGACCACCTCGAACAGCCCGTACAGCAGCCCGGACGGGCCGCCGGCGACCACCGTCGTGACGCCGTCGCGGCGGCTCAGCACGAACCCCTCGGGGCCCGTGCCGGCCTCGGGGTCGAGCACGAGCGCGAGGTCGTGGGCGCCGTCCCGGTCGCCGTGCAGGGCGCCGCCGTAGCGGGCGCAGGCGTGCGCGACCTCGGCCCTGACGGTGCGGGTCCGGTTGTCGTCGCCGACCACCAGCGTGCGGCGCGAGCCGATCGCCCGGAACGCCTCCGGCGGCAGCCAGGCCGGGTGGACGCCGTTCGGCTCGGGGATGGTCACGAGGGCTCCTTCAGGGGTTTTCCGAGGTCAGCCGGAGCCCTTGACGGCGCCGTGCTCGTCGGCGACGGCCGGCTGCCCCGGCACCTTCGACGGCTCCCGCGTCTTCTTGGGCCGGACGCCCTCCAGCGTGGGCTCCAGGCTCGCCCGCGGCGTCCGTCCGGGCGACGGCAGCACCACGTCCGGTCGGGCCGAACGGACGACGGGCCGCCTGCGGGCCGGGGGCGCGGGCGCGACCGCCTCAGGTGGCAGCACGGTCTCGTGCGGCCGCGGCGCGGCGCTCTGCCCGCTCACGGCCCCGGGGGTGTCCGCGGGGGAGGCGGAACGTGCCGGAGCGCTCTGGGGCACGGCCGGACGATCGTCCGGCTCCGCCGGGGGCGTGGACGGGACCGGTGAGGCGGTCGGGCGCACGCTCAGCGCCGCCGCCGGACGCCGGCCGGGGGTCGGCTCGGCGTCGTCCTCGGGAACCGGCACGAGGGTGAGCGTGGGCGAGCCGCCCGGCAGCCCGATCAGGATCGCGGCCGCGGCGAGCTGCAGGAGGCCCGCCGCCACGGTGGCGAGCCGTAACGCGCGTCCCCTGCGTTCCCTGGCCTTGTCGCGGTGCTCGGTCAGCACGGGCGGTCGCGTCCCTGCCGATGCCATGCGCTGCGGTCCTCCAGGGTGATTTGGGCGGTCGAATCACTCGATCTAGGCATGAACGGGCACGCCGGTCAAGAGCGACCGCCGGAAAGATCACGATTGGTGATCCACGTTATCGCGCAGGCGCGTGCGGTTCCACATGGCCAGGTGGGGCGGCGTGCGGGTGGCCGTCGTTTCGGGGCGAACCACCCGAAACCGGAAGGGCAGCCTGCGCTATGATCGCCACCGACACGCCCGTGACCTGGAACGATCCGCCGCTCCCAGGCGCCTACCCCGGTCGTCACCACGCCTGTCACCAGCGCAGCTCACCGGACACGCAGCTCACCGGACACGAGGAACGATGTCGAGCATCAAAGAGGTGGCCCGGCTCGCGGGGGTCTCCGTCGGCACCGTGAGCAACGTGCTCAACCGGCCCGAGGTGGTGGCACCCGACACGCGCCGCCGGGTCCGCGCGGCCATCGCGCAGCTCGGCTACGTCCGCAACGGCCCGGCCCGCCAGCTGCGCGCCGGTCGCAGCAGGACCATCGGCGTGGTCGCGCTCGACCTGTCCAACCCGTTCTTCATCGACGTGCTGCGCGGCGTCGAGACCGCGGCCCAGCAGGCCGACGTCACCGTCATGGTCCTCAACAGCAACAAGGACGCCGCGCGCGAGGCCGTGCTGCTGGAGACGTTCGAGGAGCAGCGGCCGCTCGGTGTGCTCATCACGCCGGTCAACGACAGCGGCGTGGAGGAGCGGCTCCGGAGGCTCGCCGGCCGCGGCATCCCGGTGGTGGTCTTCGACAGCTCGGCCCCGCACGTCCACGGCTGCTCCGTCGCCGTGGACGACGTGCTCGGCGGCCGGCTGGCCGGGCTCCACCTGCGCGAGCGCGGCCACCGCCACATCGCCTTCGCCGGGGGGCCGTTCGGCGTGCGGCAGGTGCGCGAGCGGCACGACGGCCTGGCCGCCGTGCTGGAGCCCGGCGACACGCTCACCGTGATCCCGCTGCCCGACCTCACCATCGCCACCGGCCGCGCCGCCGGCAAGGAGATCGCCGGCCTGCCGCCGGGCGAACGCCCCACCGCGGTCTTCTGCGCCAACGACCTGGTCGCCATCGGGGTGCTGCAGGAGATGACGCAGCGCGGCCTGCGGGTGCCCGGCGACCTGGCGATCCTCGGCTACGACGACATCGGCTTCGCCGCCGCGGCGGCCGTGCCGCTGTCGTCGATCAGGCAGCCACGCGAGCAGCTCGGCCACACGGCCGCGCAGCTCCTGCTCGACGAGGCCGGTCACCTCGCCGAGCACGAGCACGAGCACCGTCAGGTCATCTTCCAGCCCGACCTGGTCGAACGCGCCTCGACCTGAGCTACCCGCCGATGCGGACCGGCACCGAGCGCGGGCCGCGTACCTGCCCGGTCGCCCAGGTCACCGCCGCCGGGTCGGCCAGGCTGAAACGCGGGATCCGCTCCAGCCACACCTCCAGCGCCACCCGCAGCTCCATGCGCGCCAGGTGCGAGCCGACACAGCGGTGGATCCCCAGGCCGAAGGCGACGTGCCGGTTCACCTCACGGTCGATGACCACCTCGTCCGCCCGGTCGAACTGCGCCGGGTCGCGGTTGGCCGCCGGGAACGAGAGCAGCACCCAGTCGTCGGCGTTCATGTCCACGCCGTTCCAGTGCATGTCCTCCTTGACCAGGCGCGCCATCGTCACCGGCGCGTAGGCCCGCAGGAACTCCTCCATCGCGGTCGGCAGCAGCTCCGGCTCGGCGACCAGCCGCTCCCGGTCGGCCGGGGTCCTCGCCAGGTGCCACAGCGAGGCGCCGATCGCGCTCCACGTCGTGTCGATGCCCGCGATCAGCAGCAGCGCCATCGTGCCCGCGACGTGCGCCGACTCCAGCTTCTGCCCGAAGATCTCCGCGTCGATGAGGTACGTCGTCAGGTCGTCGCGCGGGTGGTCGAGGTGGTCGCGGATCTGGTCCAGCAGGTAGTCGAACAGCTCGTCCATGCCCGCCACGCGCTCCTCCGGCGGCCGGTTGACCCCTTCGAGCACGGTCTCGATGAACTCCCGGAAACGCGGGCCGTCCTCGGGCGGGAAGCCGAGCATGTCGGAGATGACGCGTACCGGGATGTGCTGGGCGTAGTCGCGCGCCACGTCCACCTCCGCGTGCCCCTCCAGCGCGTCGATGAGCGCGTGGCAGTACGCCCGCGTCGCCTCCTCCCGCTTGGCCACCGCCGTCTTGGTGAACGCCGGCAGCAGCAGCTTGCGCGCGTGGTGGTGGAACGGCGGGTCGGAGGAGATGGGCGGCGAGCCTCCCATCGGCGCCAGCTCGCGCGGCGGCCGGAAGTTGCTCATGATGATCGACCGGGAGGAGAACCGCTCGGTGTCGTACGCGACGGCGGCGACGTCCTCGTAGCGGGTCGGCAGCCAGCCGCCGCCGAACCGGTCGGTGTGCGCGATCGGGCAGCGCCCCCGCAGGTCATCGATGATCGGGTACGGGTCCGCGGCCCACTCCGGCTCCAGGTGCGAGAAGTCGGTCGCCCAGTCGGAGACCGGTCCGGTGACGATCTCGCTGCGGACGCCGACGGGCTCGTTCTCCTCGGGTTCGCGGAATAAGCCCTCCGCGAAGCGGTCGTCGACGGTCATGATGAGACCTCCTCGCCCGAGTCGATCGCCTTCTCCGGGCAGTTGACCACCGCCAGGCGTGCCGCCCGCTCGTGCTCCGGCGCCACGAGACCGTCGCCGAGCACCACGCCGTAGCCCTCTTCGTCCTCGCCGAACAGCTCGGGCGCCAGGTCGTAGCAGCGGCCGTGGCCCTGGCAGCGTTCAGGGTTGATCTGCATTTTCACTAGGTTGGCTCCCTTGGTGCGGTGTCGGGGGCGGCGAGGGCGGCGGCGATCCTGGCCAGCAGTGCGGCCCACTCGTCGTCCTCGACCGCGTGCAGGTCGGGCGGCACGAGTGCGCTGCCCATGGCGAGCAGCAGGCAGAAGTGCGCCAGCGCGCTGGGCGACAGCCCGGTGTCGATCTCGCCGCCGTCCTGCGCGACGCGTACGAGGTCCGCGATCCAGCCGGCGCGCTCGCCCACGTAGTCGCGCATGGGCCCGGCCACGTCCTCGTCGCGGCGGGCCGCGACCAGCGCCTCGACGATGAGATAACCCCGGGCCTCGCGGGGACGCGGCAGCTGCCGGCCGATGGCGAGCAGCAGGTCGATGGCCGAACGCTCGGGGTCGGCGGCGAGCAGGCCCGCCAGCAGCCGCTGCCCGTGCGTGCGCAGCGCGGCCACCAGCAACTCGGCCTTGGAGCCGAAGTGCGCGTACAACGCGCCGTTGCTCACGCCGGCGGCGGCGGCGATGTCCACCACCCGCGTGCCGTCGTAGCCGCGCTCGGCGAAGGCGTCCGCGGCGGCGAGCAGCAGCCGCTCCCGCGTCTCGGCGGCGGTGACGCCGGCTATGCGTCCCATGAACGAATTAAAAAGACGTTCATTTGAACCGTCAAGACCCGGTCCGTCGGACGTGACAGGATGTCCGTTCACTGGCGGACGGCGTCGTTACGACGCCGGAGACGTGCAGGGCGATCGAGGCCGCCACAGGCGGGAACTCCGAGACAGGGCGTGGGATACACCTAGAGGCGTTCGACGGCTCGGCCGCAGACCTGGCCGGCGCCTGCGTCGGTTGCGCCGCGAAGGCCGTCGCAAGGACGTCCACGAGCATCTGCGCACCGCGCACGAGCTGCTGTCGGGCATGGGGCCTGGAGGCGTTCGCGGCGCGCGCGGCCCGCGAACTCCGCGCCACCGGCGGGCAACGGCGCAAGCGGACCCCCAGCCGGCCGACGCGCTCACCGCCACGAGCTGCACATCGCACGCTGGTGGCCACAGGGCCGACCTCCAAGGAGGTCGGCGCGCGGCTGTTCCTGAGCCGGCGTACGATCGGCACCTACGCAGCATCTTCCGCAAGGCCGCCATCACCTCCCGCCGGCAACTCCGCGACATGCAACTTCCCTTGGGAGTGCCCCAGGGAATACTGCATCCCCTGTGCTCCAAGCGCCGTTCGGCTGGGGTGATGATGATGTGCTGAGGGCCGCCAGCGGCCTTTGGTTGAGTGTGTCAGGGCGTGAGCGGATCGACGCGGATGGTGGCCTGCCGCATGCGGTCGCCGGTGGCGGCACCGGCGAGACCGCCGTACTTGCGGACGTAGGCCTTGTCGATGTGGTCGGCCAGGCGCGGGTCCGCGGATGCCGGCACGGCGGAGAACGCCACGTTCCAGGCGGTAGGGCCGAGGCGAATCCACCCGGTGCCGAGGCTCTGCGTCGCCTGGTACCAGCGCGAGGCCGGTCCCTGGTAGGCGCGGACGAAGACGCTGCCGTTCACGGCGACGAGACCGATCTCGACGGAGTCGTTCGTCTGGCTGCCTTCGATGTGTGCGTGGAGGTGGACGGAGTACGCCGTGTCGAGGACGTCGAGTTCGTCGGGCGTGCAGGTTCGTGATGATGCGGGCATGGAAGTTCGGTCTTCCTGAAAGGTTGTGCTCCCAGACCGGGACCATGTGGTCCTGGCCTGGGAGCGGGGGCAGTGGTTACGCGGCCGCCGAAGACTTCCGGCTGTTCAGCGCCGTGTCGTAGAACTCGGTGAGTTTCGCGATGGCGGGCGTGACGTACTCGTCCTTGTCGTAGAGGTCGACGTGACTCGCGCCCTCGATCCAGTACAGCTCCTTCGGCTCGGCGGCGCGCTCGATCGCCTCGATGCTGAAGTAGTCGCTCACCGCCTCGGTGCCGGCGATCATGAGCAGTGGCCGGGGTGCGATCAGGTGAACGAAGCGGAAGCCGTCGAACTGCGCGAGCAGGTCGATGCTGCGCAGTGCGAACCAGTTCTCGGTGCGCGGGTGGTAGGCGCGCTCGGTGCGGTAATACTCCCAGCCGTCGTAGATGTGGCGGGTGAGGCTCTTCTTCACCTCGCCGCGCTCTGGTCGCGTCTCGGGGTGGATCGGCATCCGGCGCACCGGCTCGCCGCGCGCTTCCGCGGTACGGGCCGCCGCGGCCTGGTCGAGCAGGTTCTGCAGGACTTCCGGTGCCTGGGAGTGGGCGAGGCCGTCGCGGAACCAGCTGCCTTCCTCGGCGGCGCTCACCGTGGCGACCGCCTTGATGCGGTGGTCGGTCGCCACGGCGGGAATGATGTAACCGCCGGCGGCGCAGATGCCGAGCCCGCCGATGCGGTCCTCGTCGACCTCGGGAAGGTTGCTGAGGAAGGTGACGGCGTTCTTCAGGTCCTCGACTCGGCGGGCCGGGTTCTCGAGGAACCGCGGCTCGCCCTCACTCTCGCCCCAGTGTGCGGAGTCGAACGCGAGGGTCACGAACCCGTTCCGCGCGAGCCGTTCGGCGTACAGGCCGGCGGTCTGCTCCTTGAGGCCGGTCATCGGGTGGCCGACGACGATCGCGGGGCCGGGAGCGCCCTCCGTGGCGTGGTCGGGGATGTAGAGGTGACCGGCGAGCGTGAGGCCGTCGCTGGTGAAGGAAACAGTGGTCTTCATGCATCCAGGCTTACGCCGCCCCAATGCCCCTACCAGGGCGGATTCATGCCGGGGAAGGATCCTGCCCCCGCACGCCGGCCACGAATCCGCTCATACTGTGAAGTATGTCCAGGGATCGAACGGCCGCCGCCGAACTGGCGGCGTTCCTCAAAGCGCGCCGTGCCGAGCTGGTCCCAAGCGAGGTCGGTCTGCCCGAGACGGGCTCGCCGCGTCGGGTGCCAGGACTGCGACGTGAGGAGGTCGCCCAGCTTGCGTCGGTCAGCGTCGACTACTACACCCGTATCGAGCGGGGCCGGATCCCGCCGTCGGCCTCGATATTGCCGGTGCTCGCCGACGCGTTGCGGCTCGGCGACGCGGAGCGCGACTACCTCTACCGCCTGGCCGGCGTCATTTCGCCGCGCCCGCGCCGACGCGCCGCGCAGAAGGTGAGACCGGCCATGCGGCGCCTGCTCGCCCAGCTCACCGAGTCCCCCGCGCTCGTGCTCGGACGACGGATGGACGTGCTCGCGTGGAACACCCTGGCTTCGGCCCTGTTCACCGACTTCGCGCAGTACCCCGCCCGCCACCGCAACTACGTCTATTTGCTGTTCGCCGATCCGGCCATGCGCGATCTGCACGAGCAATGGGAGGACGCGGCGCGCACCGCGGTTGCGTCCCTGCGCATGGAGGCGGCGGCGGACCCGGGTGCGCCGGAGCTTGCGGCCCTGGTCGGGGAGCTGTCGGTCCGGTTCCCCGAGTTCCGTACCTGGTGGGCGGCGCACCACGTGTCCGCCGCCAGTTACGGGGTCAAGAACTACCGTCATCCTGTGGTGGGGCCGCTCACCCTCGACTGCGACATGTGGGACAGCCCCGACGGCGGCGGCCAGCGACTGATGCTGCTCACCGCCGAGGAAGGCGGCCGGTCCCACGAGGCGCTGCGCATCCTCAACTCCTGGGCCGCCGCCCATGCCGCCGACGTACAGGACGGGTGAACTCGCCTGTCCGGACCCGGCGCCTCCGTGTCCCCCGGCGAGCAGGCTCCGCTAGCGGCCCACCGCCGCGGGCATGCCTGCGCCGGCACTTCTCGGTCCGTTCGGGCCGGAAGCCGGGCAGATCACGGTGGGCGTGGAGGAGGCCGCGGATGGTGCGGCACGGGGTAGCCCCTATGGGTGGCCTCGTACGGGTTGCCGTTGTCGCAGTAGGCGCAGGTGACGAACGCGACGAGCTCGCGGCCGCCGCCCTCGTGGTCGTAGCGGTAGATCATGCCTTCTTCGACGGCGTGCAGGTCGAGCAGCCCCGGGTGGTACTTGGCGATCTCGTACTCGTGCAGGGGGTGGCGGCGTACGGCGTGCTCGGCGTCGCGCCGCATCATGGCGCCCTGGTCGCCGCCGTACGTGACGGGCATGACGCCGCCGCCGGCGTGGCGGGAAGCGAGGCCCAGGAACTGGTGGTCGCCGGGCCAGGACGTGCCAGGCGACGGTGCCGCCTTCGTCGCGTTCGGCCAGGACATGGGTGCCGATGAGGATGGTGCGGAACCACGCCACCATGTCGCGGGCCTGGCCACGTCGAAGCTGGGGCGGTGTTGTCCGGGGTGCGCACGTCGAACTCCTGGTAGGCGCTCATCGGCGTCGTCCTGTCCTGCGGCGGGCCCACCGCCGGCAGAGGGTCTTGGCCCGCCGCCGGCCGGGGTGCGGCCGCCCGTACATCCAGTGGTGGGCGCTCCAGGGGCACGGGGGCGACCCGCTTCTCGTGTTCGAGGCTCGACGAGCACGAGTCGCTGCGCCGGCCTGGAGCTGCGGACGTCACCTGCGCCGTCGACGGACAGATCATCACCGACCTGAACCCGGGGTCTCACCGACAGGCAAGGCCCCGGATCCCGACCGGCCCATTCGTCACCTCCGCGAGCTGGGCGTCGATCCGGCCGCCGGCGACAGCATCGACAATCCCATTCCGGCCGCCCTGGCACTCGCCGGCCGCATCACAGAGGTCACGAGCACTACACAGCACCTTCGCCGCCCCGCCCTGGGTGCGGCCGTGCCCGATGCCTGATTCTGATCTGCCTTGACCCCCCTCCATGACCGCAGCACCATGCCGACATGAGTGTCGGACTGATCATCACGATGCCCCTCCGCCATTGGGGGCTCATCGACGCATCCATGGACAACGATGCCAGCGTCGAGACAGTGAACGGCAACCGCCAGCGGGCCGACCTCGCGCGCAGCATCCGCAGAGCCGGTTGGGATCAGATCGCCCACTGGACACCCGGCGTTCCAGGCTCCGGTTCATGGCCGCCACCGGACGAGCTCGTGAAACCCAAACTCACGATCGCCCAATGGCTTCTCACCATCGACGTCCTCCAACGCTGGGCCGCAGCCGACGATCGCACAGGGCATCACGAATCCGCCGTTCAACAACGCGAGCTTCGAAAGCTGATTCTCTCCCGGCTTCAAGCGCACGGCGTCCGACTCCCTGAAGGCTCCGCGGACAACCCTGGGCCATCACTCAAGGGATCTTGATCTTTGACACCCAACGAGAACCCAAAGGTGTCGGCCGTGCCCGGCTGGCCGGGTGTGCAGGCGGCATGCGAGAAGCTCGCCGCCGGGACGAGCCGATGTGACGTCACGCTTGTCGGTAGTTTTCCGAGCATGTCCGATGCTGACTTCACGCCCCTCCGGGTCACCCACCGGGCGCACGGGCGTGACACCTTCCTACGTATTCGCACCTGGGCGGAGGCGGAGGGTCACCCCGTCAGTGAGCGTGGCCGCATCGCGCCGGGCATCGTCGAGGCATTCTTCGCCGCCCATTCCGAGGTCTACGAGCAGGGAAGGACGTTCGAGATGGTCCACGCCACCGCGAGGACCCCTGGTGCGTCGCCGGAGGACTACGCATGGGAAAGGGGCAGCAGTCTCGGTGAGGTCTACACGATCGCCTTCGTTCGCGGGCTCGAGGAGCACGAGGTGCTCCGCCGGCTCGGTGCCGCGGACGAGGACATCCGGCTGATCACGGACGCGGACCACTCCCTGCCGGAAGGGCCGGAGGTCATCACCGTGAGGAGGATCGGGGACTGGACTGTCGCGATCGAGGACGGCGGCCGGCGCGCGCAGGGGGAGGCTCTGTCCGACCTGTCGCGCGGCGGCGGTGAGGTGGTGGCAGTGCAGCGGCATGACTACGCCCAGCACCACGTCACCTACGCCGTAGACGGTCGGCTCATCACCGACCTCAACCCGGGGTTTCCCGTGGCCAGGCATGGCGCGGACCCCGACCGGCTCAATCGTCATCTTCGTGAGCTGGGCATCGATCCCGCCGCCGACGACAGCATCGACAACCCCATCCCGGCGGCCTTGGCGCTTGATTAGACGTTAATCAAAACAGGGGTGCCTCGGCCCGCCTCAAGTCGGCGCTGTCATGTCCGGCGGTGCCGGATGTCAGAGGCGTTTGAGCGACTGCTTAAAAACGCCTATCGTGGGATTTAAGCAGTCGCTCAAAACGGAGGTGGTCGTGCCGGCGGCGGTTGTGGTCGGGGGCGGGATC
>NZ_POUD01000530.1 GCF_003236395.1 Nonomuraea aridisoli
GCCCAGATCTCGCCGCCGCCCGCCACCACCCGCCCCTCGAAGCGCGCCTGCGCGAGCGGGGCTCCCGTGGGGCCGAGCCAGAGGACGCGGTCGCCCGCCGTGGCCGCCAGCGTGCCCTCCGGCAGCGGGTTGACCGGCGCCGGCCCGGCGAACGACCTGGGCACCACGACCGTCTCGGTCAGTGTTCCGGGAACCCCGGCCGTGGCGCTCACGGTCCCCGGCACGGCCGCCAGCGACCGCACCTCCAGCCCCGTGGCTCCCTCCAGGGAGGGGTCGTCGCCGTCCTCCAGGAAGGCGCCAGAAGCGGTGTACGCCCGTAAGCCGCCGGAGGCGGCGCACCAGACGGTGGTCCCGTCGGATGCGGCCACACGGACCGGGGAGGGCAGGCCGATCCGGGTGACGGCGATGTCCATGCGATGACCATAAACCTGCACACCCGATATAGCCGAGATGTGAGGAATGGTGGTTTTACGGGAGTGCTCCCGTGACTGCGGGGACGGCGCCAGGGTGTTCGGCGGGCAAAGTGCGGGATCCCGGTCGCCGGGTAGGGTCACCCGAGCTGAGAGCATGAGGCCATGCGTGTAGTGGTGATCGGAAGCGGCATCGTGGGGGCGGCCGCGGCCTGCTACCTCAGCCGCCGCGGCGCGAAGGTGACCGTGGTGGAGGCGGGGTATCCGGGCGCGGCGACGCCGGCGAGCGCGGGCATCGTCTGCCCGTGGGTCGACCACGCCGAGGACGACGCCTGGTACCACCTGACCCGCGAGGGCGCCCGCCGCTACCCCGGCCTGGTGGGCGAGCTGGGCGAGGACATCGGGTACGCCAAGGTCGGCGCCCTGCTCGTCGCCGAGGAGCCGGCCGACCTGGAGCCGGTGCGCGGACTGCTGCGCCGGCGCTACGACGAGGCGCCGGAGATGGGCGAGGTCACCGACGTCACGACGCCGGCCGAGCTGTTCCCGCCGCTGTCCGATTCGCTGAGCGCGCTACTGGTGCCCGGCGCGGCCCGGGTCGACGGCGACGCGGTGCGCGAGGCGCTCCTGCGCGCCGCCCTGGAGGGGGGAGCGGAGGTCCGTACGGGCGCCGCCCGCCTCAGCCCCGCAGGCGAGGTCTTCGTGCACACGACGTCGGCGGTGGAGGACGGCGAGGCGTGCCCCCTGCCGGAGGAGCAGACCCACGAGGAGGCGGGTTCGTGGCGGCAGAGCCGGCCGCTCGACCCCGCCGCCCCGCAGCCGCACGCGGTCACGGCCGCCCGGCGGCTCACCGGCGAGGGCGTCCCGATCGAGGCCGACGCGGTCGTCGTGGCCGCCGGCGCGTGGACGGGCGAGGTGTGCCGGCCGCTCGGCGTCGAACTGCCCGTCTTCCCCCGGCGCGGCCAGATCCTGCACGTCTGCATGGAAGGCGTCGACACCGCCTGGTGGCCCATCATCCTGCCCAGGAACGGCCCCTACCTGCTCGGCTTCACCGACTCCCGCATCGTCATCGGCGCGACCGTCGAGGACGTCGGCTTCGCGCCCCGCGTCACCATGGGCGGGCTCGGCGAGGTGATCGAGGCGGGGCTGCGGACGGCGCCGGGGCTCTACAACGCGACGGTGGCCGAGACCCGGGTGGGCCTGCGCCCGGTGTACGCCCCCGGCCCCGCCCTCATCGGCCCCGTGACCGGCCGCGTGGTGGTGGCGACGGGCCTGAGCGCGTACGGGCTGACGGCCGGTCCGTTCACCGGCGCCGTCGCCGCCGACCTGGTGCTCGGCGAAACGCCGCCCATCGACATAACGCCCTACGCGCCGCCAATTCCGTGAAAAAGGCCGCCCTGTCCACGAAGCGCGACAACGGGGCACGTAAGATCGGATACCTCCCCGCCGTGACACCGTGGGGAGGACGCTCATGCCGCTGCTCGCACTGCTGGTCCTGGTTCTGGCCGCCGCCGCGTGCGGCACCGCGCCGCCCGAATCTGCAGAGTCGTCGGGGCCTTCGGGGCCGCCGGCGTACGTAC
>NZ_POUD01000531.1 GCF_003236395.1 Nonomuraea aridisoli
GCCCATCTCCTGCGGACCGCCAAGCTTCAGCGGGCCGCCCATCTCCTGCAGGCCGGACATCTCCTGCAGACCGCCCAGCTTCTGCGGGCCGCCCAGACCGCGCCGATCGCCCAGCGGGAGTCGATCGCCCGGAGCGAGCCGACCGTCCAGCGGGAGCCGATCGCCCAGCGCAGTCCGATCGCGGGGCCGCCACCGAGCTGCCGGCCCCCACCGACCGCGAGGCCGCTGCCGACCATCCAGTGCCCGCTGACCGCCCGGCTTCAGCTGAGCGCCCGGGCAGCGCCGACCGTTCATCCCGGTCCGATCAACCTCCTCAGGCTGGTGGACCTGCTCAGGCTGATGGACCTGACCACACCAAAGGCCCGCACCGTCCCGACGGTCCTGACCGCACGGCCGGGGCGCAGCGTGACGACACCGCACCGCCGACCACCGGCGAAGCCGGCCGTCCTGCGGAATCGGCCCCGGCCGAGCCCACCACCCCGACCGGGGAATCGGCGCGGCCCCGCACTCCCGGCGGCCGCCCACGCCGCCCGATGACGAACGTACGGGGAATCCGCCCACCCGGAGCTCTCCCTCAGCCGACCACGCCTCCAGAACCTCCCACCACGGGTCCCGCAAACCAACGGAAGGGTTCCACCGGCCCTGCGACGCCGGAGCAAACCGCTCCCGCTCCCGCGAAGCGACCGGAGGCCGCAGCCGCTGCAACGCCGGAAGAGACGGCCGGTGCCAAGGCGGAAGAGACGGCCGGTGCCAAGGCGGAAGAGACGGGCACCGGCGCGGCACGCCCTGCTCCGTCGTCCGGTTCCGCAACGGGCTCCAACGCTGAACGCCCTGCTCCGTCGTCGAGTTCCGCGACCGACACCGGCGCCTCTCCCACTCGTCGTTCGGACACCTCGCCGGGCGGCGGCGAAGCTCAGCCGACCGGCAACGGCCCTTCGTCCGACGAGCCAGGATCTACCGCCGACAACCCGGGGTCATCGTCCGAGGCCCCCGGATCTCCCGCCGATCGCCCCAGGTCTCCGGCCGATGAGTCAGGATCTCCGGCCGATGGGCCCGGGTCTCCGTCCGACAGGCCAGCGCGTCCGGTCGACGAGTCCAGGTCTCCGTTCCACAGGCCGGCGTCTCCCGCCGACGGGTCGGGGTCTTCGTCCGGTGAGAACGCAGGCGATGACCCCTCACCAGGGGAGCGATCCGAGGGGTCGGGAGCCAGGGACGAAGGTTCATCCACAGGAGAGCCACCTCCAGGCCAGTTATCCACAGGCTCGGGCGAGCCGTCGCCGGGCACCCGGCCGGAGGAGCAGACTTCTGCCGCGAGCCCCCGCAGGCGGAGGATGGCCGATCCACGGTCCATCCGCCCACCGGGCCGGCTCGATCCTGACGAAACAAGGGAGTCAGAGGAGGAGTCGTGACCGAGGCGGTGCCCTCCTACCTGTCACCGACCGGGCAAGAGATCGTCTTCTTGCTGCTGGGGACGGTGGCGGTTGGATCGGCGCTGCTCGTCGTCCTGACCAAACAACTGGTTCACGCGGCCCTGTGGCTCGTGCTCTGCTTCGGCGCGCTGGCCGGCGGCTATCTCGTGCTGACCGCCGAGTTCGTGGCGTGGGTCCAGATGCTCATCTATGTGGGCGCGGTGGTCGTGCTGCTGTTGTTCGGCATCATGCTCACCCGCGCCCCCATCGGCCGCTCCGCCGACCTCGACAGCGGTAACCGGCTGGTCGCCGCCGTGGTGGCGATCGCGACCGCAGCGGTCCTGGTCACGGTCGTGATCGACGCCTTCCGTACGGCCTACACCCCTCTCACACCCGGCCGGGGAGCCGCGAAGGAGCTCGGCGCCAGCGTGTTCGCCACCTGGGTGCTGCCGTTCGAGGCGTTGTCGGTGCTGCTGCTGGCCGCGTTGATCGGCGCCATCGTCCTGTCCCGCACCGACATCCCCGGCGGCGCCCCCGCCCAC
>NZ_POUD01000532.1 GCF_003236395.1 Nonomuraea aridisoli
GCCCAGGTCGGCTCCGGCGCAGAACGCCCGCCCCGCCCCGGTGACCACCACCGCGCGCACGTCGTCGTCGGCGTCGGCCTGGTCGAACGCCTCGATCAGCTCGGCGCGCATGGTGAGGGTGAAGGCGTTGAGCCGCTCCGGGCGCCGCAGCGTGATGGTGGCGATCCGGTCGGACACCTCGTACGCGATCTCAGAGAAGGCCATGACCGGAATCTTATTCGGTCACGGATGTTCACCCTCCGATAAAGACATATTTCGTATCTGCGGCGTAAGCTTCCGCCTCAATCCATGATTGATGCGGGGGCCTCGCCCTGCGGCCGCCCCCTGCCCTGCCGAACGGGAAACGCGGCCCGCGGTTCCCCTCGTGCGGCGGTGCTTACGTCTACGTTGGAACACACGGGGAAACGGGGAAGGCGTGCGGCAGGCAAAGGAACCGGGGAACACCGGAGCGATACTCGGGTGGCTGGTGCTGTCGGCACTCGCGCCCGGGGCCGCCCACCTGCGCGCCGGCCGGCGCAAGACCGGCCTCGTGCTGATCTCCTGCTACGCCGCCCTCCTGCTGGCACTGCTCGCCATCTGGCTGCTGAACGGGATCGACGCCCTGGCCGGCTCGCTCACCCAGGACTCCACGCTCGTGCCGATCATGGTCACCGCGGTCGTACTGGGCCTGGCGTGGTTCGCCCTGATCGTGCACTCGTTCGTCGTGCTGCGGCCCGGCCGGCTCCCCCAGGGCGGGCAGATCCTCACCGGCGTTCTCGCGGGGCTGCTCGCCGTGACGGTCGTGGCGCCGTTCGCCGTGGTCGGGCAGTACACGCTGGCCGCGAGGGACGCGCTCGACCGCATCTTCCAACCGGCGGCGCAGGAGCCGGGCGACCCGCCCGTGCCCGACCCCAAGCCCGAGGACCCGTGGGCGGGCCGCAAGCGGGTCAACATCCTGCTGCTCGGCGGCGACGCCGACGACAACCGGACCGGCGTCCGTACCGACAGCATGAACCTCGCCAGCGTCGACGTGCAGACCGGCAACACCGTGCTGTTCAGCCTGCCGCGCAACCTGGAGAACGTGCGCTTCCGGCCCGGCACCCCCATGGCCGAGCGTTTCCCGGACGGGTTCCGGCTGCCGGCCGACCCCGGCGGCGGGCGCAGCGACCTGCTCAACAGCGTCTGGGAGTACGCCGACGCCCACCCCGAGATCTTCGGCGGCAGGCAGCACCAGGGCGCCAAGGTGCTGATGGACACCATCGGCTACACCCTCGGCGTCAAGGTCGACTGGTACGCGCTGGTCAACATGTGGGGCTTCGCCCGGCTCATCGACGCCATCGGCGGTGTCACCATCACCGTCGAGCAGGACGTCGTCTTCGGCAAGTACAACGAGGGCCTGGTCAAGGCCGGCACCCGCAAGCTCAAGGGCGCCGACGCGATGTGGTACGCCCGCTCGCGCACCTACAGCGACGACTTCACCCGCATGCGCCGCCAGCGGTGCGTGCTCGGCGCGCTGCTCGAACAGGCCGACCCGGCGACGGTGCTGACCCGGTTCAACCAGATCGCGCTGGCCACCAAGGAGCTGATCAGGACCGACATCCCGCGGCCGATGCTCCGCCACCTCGTGCCGCTGGCCCTGAAGGTGAAGAACGCCGAGGTGACGAGCGTGCAGTTCGTGCCGCCGCTCATCAGCACCGGCTACCCCGACTGGGGCAAGATCCGCGACATCGCCGACAAGGCGTTGCGCGACTCGACCCGTACCAACCCGGTCGCCGCCTCCGCCACCCCGTCGAAGTCGCCCAAGAAGAAGAAGGCGGCCGCCCAGCCCCGCGACGACAACCCCGCCGAGAACCTCACCGAAGGCTGCGGCACCACCTGACCCACCGCATCACCCCACCTCGCCGCACGGAGCTGAGGTGGAGGGGGTGGGGGTCGGGGGTGAGAGAGAACCCGGCGGCCCGCTGTACTGG
>NZ_POUD01000533.1 GCF_003236395.1 Nonomuraea aridisoli
GTTGAGTGACGTGATCGGCAGGTAGACGGTGTCGAGGCCGAGGTCGAGGTCGTGGTGGTCGGCGTGCGCCTTGGCGATGAGCTCCTCGGCCGCGTCGATGCGGCGTTTGGCCGCCGTGATGCCGTACAGGTGGCCTTCGGCGACGTGCAGGGTGTGGCGGATCAGCGGCATGACCGCCTGGCGGGGCGCGGCGCCCGCGCTCATCGCGCCGATGACCTCGGCGCAGCTCTCCTGGGCGAGCGCCTTGACCCGATCCGCCTTGGCGACGGTCTGCACCGGGTGCAGGCCGGTACGGCGGGCGGTGACGACGGCCGCGGCGTGCAGCCAGTGGGCGGCGGCGATGGCCGCGGCGGTGGGCTCGACCTGCGTGATCAGCGCTTCCGTGCCGAACGGCTGCCGGTGGAGCAGGGTGTCGGCCTGGGCGACCTGCAGGGGCGAGGCGTCCTCGCGGCTGAGGGTGACGGCCTGCTGGGCGCGGGCGGACAGGTCGCCGAGCTCGGCGTGCTCGACGGCGAGCAGCTCGTGGGCGACCTCGGCGGTCACGTCGGCGGCGAGCCGCGGCAGGTCGATGGCGTGCAGGACGCGTCCGACGCGGTGGGCGGCCTGCTCGATCCGGGTGGCGGACGGCGGGGCGTCGGGTGCGGCCAGGGCGGGCAGGACGCCGGCGAACGCGTCGCGTTCCCGCTGCCGGTTCCAGCCGACGCTGTGGGGCCCGTGCTGGTCGGCGGCGCTGGCCGGGTGGGTGTAGCAGCGCCAGCAGGCCTGCGACAGGTGGGTCAGGCAGGAGGCCAGGTGCAGGGCGTCGCGGGTGGCGGGCAGCTCGGCCACGTTGGTGGCGATGTCGCCGATCCCGGTGCTCCAGTGCGCGACGAGGGTGTTGCGTGCCGGGTCGACGGCATACCGGGTCACGGAAGCTCCTCGGAACAGGGGTTGTCTTCAGGATGCTCGATCCGTGCACGCCGTGAGGGGTGATCGCCGCTGTTGCGGGTCGCCGACCAGGGCTTTTGCGCGATATGCCGGAGAGATTCTCGCGGGCGTGGACGTACGCGTATGCGCCTGAGCGCACCGGCCATGGCCGTCCGGGCCGCCAGGCCGCACGATGAGAGCATGTTGATCCTCGCTCTGGTCACCCTCGTGCTGCACGGCGCCCTGGCGGGCCTGTTCTACGCCTTCTCCATGTCGGTCATGCCGGGCCTGAACGCGGTCGAGCCCGCGCAGGCGGAGGCGGCGATGCGGAGTGTCAACCGGAAGATCCTCAACCCGTGGCTCTTCGTCGTGTTCATCGGCTCGCCGCTCGCGGCGCTGGCCACCGGCCTGCTCGCGGACGCCCCGGCGGCGTGGTGGTTCCTGGCCGCCGCCGCGGTCAACGCCGTCGGCTCGTTCCTGGCCACGGTCGCGATCAACGTGCCGATGAACAACGCGCTCGACGCCGGCACGATGGCGTGGAAGGACTACTCGCCCCGGTGGACCACGTGGAACACCGTGCGCACGGTCGCCTGCCTGGCGAGCCTCGTCCTCGTCGGGGTCGGCCTGACGCAGTTGTGAGCTACCGCCCGGCGTAACGCGTACGGAGGAGGCCCCGGCACAGGCCGGCGTTGCCCTCGATGCTGACCCGCACCAGCCGGGCGAACCGCAGCCGCCGTTCAGTCTCCTCCGCCGGGATGGGCCCGCCCCGTTCGTCCAGCAGCAGCGGCGCGCCCGGCGAGCAGTCCAGCCCCAGCTCGGCGCGGCGGCGCAGCAGCCCGGCCAGCTCCGGCGAGTCGGGCACGTCGCCCACCCGCGAGGGGACGGCCTCCCCCAGGCGGGTCACCAGCCGGTCCAGGGCCGCCAGGTACGCCTTGCGGCGGAACGTCAGGCGCAACGCGTCGAGCTCGCCGCCCGCCTCCCCGGGAAAGGCCCCGGCGAACCCGCCGCCCTCCGC
>NZ_POUD01000534.1 GCF_003236395.1 Nonomuraea aridisoli
GCTCGCCGTGGCTGGGGGGCTCGCCGTGGCCTGGGGGCAGCTCCGGGGGTTTGTGGCGGAGCTCCTGTAGCGCCCGATACAGGACCGCCGCCACCGGGACGGCCACGGCCGCGCCCGCGATGCCGGCCAGGATGCCGCCGACGGCCAGCACGAGGATGATTGCCAGCGGGTGGAAGTGCAGCGCCCGCCCCACGATCAGCGGCTGGAGCACGTGGTTCTCCAGTTGCTGCTCCACGACCAGGATGGCCAGGAAGATCAGCGCGTAGACGAACCCCTTGGCGCCCAGCGTGACGAGGGTCGCGACCGTGCCGGCGAAGAAGATGCCGACGATGGGGATGAAGCTGGCGAAGAAGATGAGCACGGCCAGCGGCGCCCACAGCGGCACCCCCATCCCGGCCAGCACGATGCCCATGACGAGACCGTGCACGGCGGCCACCGCGACCGTGCCCTGGACGTAGTGGGATAGCGTGGTCCACGCGGCCCGCCCCGCCCGGTCGACGCGCGGCGCCACCCCTCCGAACGCCTTCAGGAACCACGACCAGATCCGGTCGCCGTCCTTGAGCAGGAAGAACGTGACGAACAGCAGCAGAACGATGGACGCCAGCACCTCGACGGCCACCGCCCCGGCGGTCAGCACGGTGCCGGTGATGGCCGTGCGCTGGGCGTTGACCAGGGCCACGATCTCGTCGACGTAGCCGGTGATCTGGGCTTCCTGGAGGTGCAGCGGGCCGGTGATCAGCCACTCCTGCACGGCCCTGGCAGTCTCCTGGACCTGGCTGACCAGGTTGGGGAACTCCTCGCTGGCCCGCGCGCCGACGAGCCACCCGGTGCCGGTCAGCACGGCGAGGGCCACCAGCATGGTGAGCCACGTCGCGTAGATCGGGCGCATGCCCGCGTTGCGCAGACTTCTCGTCAGGGGGAACAGCAGGGCGGTGAGCAGCAGCGCGATCGCCACGGGCAGCACCACGAACGCGAGCCGGGCGACGACCTGGACGAAGTAGTTGACGACCACGCCGAGCAGGATCAGGCACCCGCTCCACGCGGCCATTCTGGCCAGCACAGGCGGCACGAGCTTGGTGGGGCGGTCGGTCAGCACGTGTTCAAGACTGGCACGTCCGCGCCCGGGATGCGCGCGGATAATCCACCGCTCATCTCACAGCGTCAAGCTGGAACCCACACGCACACCTCAACCCCCCACCCCGCACCGACTTCCGCCCCAAGGTGCCACGGGCGTACGGCAGAGGGGCGCGGGGTTTCGCGACATCGTCGGGTTTCGCGACCACCGGAGGAGTCGCGCACGGCAGAACGGCCACGTTCTCCGACTGGTCGTCGCGGCAGCGCGAAGGTCCTCCAGCGTGGCAGGGTGCGGCTCTCCGGGAGAGCCGCCGATGGCGGGAACGGGTGCTGGTACGCGGTGTCAGCTGGGCGGTGTCGTGGGGCGTCGTCCGGGCGGTGCCGCACTTACGGTGCCAGACGCACGGTGCCGCACACACATTGCCGACGCGCGGTGCCGCACGCACGGTGCCCGACGCGCGGTGCCCAACACGCGCGGTATCGGACCTGCGGTGCCCCACACGCGGTACCGAACGCACGGTGCCGAAGACGCGGTACCAAACACGCGGTACCGAACCCGGGTGCCGACGCACGGTGCCCGACTCGCGGGTTGTGTCGCACGTGCGGTGTAGGGCGGCCAATGCCTCGGACCGGCGGGGTACGGCCGGGCAGGCGCGGTCGGCGGCGTGAGCACAGACCCCGGCGTGATCGGGTTGGCGCGCACCCGGTGTGTTCGGGCGGTGGCGGGCGGGTGTTGGCCGCTTGGCCGCGCGGGTTGGCCGCGCGTGTTGGCCATGGGGGTTGGGCG
>NZ_POUD01000535.1 GCF_003236395.1 Nonomuraea aridisoli
TCCGAGATCTCAGGCGGCCGCCTGCCGCTTCGGGCAGCGCGGATCCCACGGCCCTCCCCCTGCTATGGGCGCGTTCGAGGGCCGGGGCTGAAGGCGCGCCTGAGGCCCCAGGCGGTGAGCACCGCCACCCCCGCCGCCGCCAGGCTGACCGCGCGGGTCAGGCGGACGGCGCGGCGGATGTCCTGGACGTCCGGCCGCGGGCCGTCGCCCATCGTGGGACGGCTCTCGGTGCGCCCGCCGTAGACGTTCTCGCCGCCCAGCGTCACCCCGAGCGCCCCGGCGAACGCGGCCTCGCACCGGCCGGCGTTCGGGCTGGGGTGCCGGTGGCCGTCCCGCCGCAGCACGGCGCGCGCCCCCGCCGGGTCGGGCCCGGTCAGGACCGCGAGCACCCCGGTCACCCGCGCGGGGACGTAGTTCGCGACGTCGTCCAGCCGCGCCGCCGCCCACCCGAACCGCTCGTACCGCGGCGAACGGTGGCCGATCATCGCGTCCAGCGTGTTGACCGCTCGGTACGCCAGCAGCCCCGGCACCCCCGCCACCGCACCCCAGAGCAACGGGGCCACGACGGCGTCGGAGGTGTTCTCGGCCAGCGACTCCACCGTGGCGCGCGCCAGCTCCTTGGCGTCCAGCCCGGACGGGTCCCGGCCGCACAGGTGGGGGAGACGGGCCCTGGCGCGTTCCACCTCTCCGTCTTCGAGCGCGTCGGCCATGAACGCGCCCTCGCGCGCCAGCGTCGTGCCACCCAGCACCGCCCAGGTGGCCACGGCCGTCACCGCCGTACGCACGGCCCGCCCCGGCAGCGTCGCCGGTACCTTCACCGCCAGCAGACCGATCCCGGCCGCACCCCCGACGCACAGCGCGACGTGCAGGACGCCGCGCGCGCGGTCATCGGCGTACAGGGACTTCTCCAACCGGGCAGCCGCCCGTCCGAACACGGCGACCGGATGGGCGGGACTCTGCGGATCGGCCACGAGCCGGTCGAGGGCCACGCCGAGGGCGAGGCCCAAAGGATCACACCAAATGGGCATAAAGCTCATCTTCGTGTACGTCCAGCCATGCGCTCGCCCGGCGGATGCGCTGCCCGGCGCCGCCCGCCCACATCGTCGCCCAGTCCCCGCCGGCGGCGGCGCGGGCGTGCATGACGGCGTACGAGCGGTGGAAGCGCAGCCGGGCGACGTCGAGGAGCCGGCGACGGTCACGCGGCGGGACCCCGTACGCGTCGCAGAACAGCCGGATCCGCGCCCCCACGTCGACGGTCCGCAACAACCGCGGCCGGTCGACGGGATCGGAGATGGGCGCCCAATGCCGCAGAGTGGTGACAACATCGAAGAGCCGGGTCGTAGGCCGCGCAAGCTCAAAGTCGATCATCGCCACCGGACGGCCTGGGCCACGGAAAACCACGTTCTCCGGCGTCACATCACAGTGCCCGATGACCTCCGGCGCTTTGTCATCGTTCGACCCGCTTTCCCACCCGTCAAGCGTCAACGGGAACCCAACGGTCGCATCGTGATACCGCCGCAACAACCCCGCCAACCCCACCAGCGCCTCGTCAGAGGCACTCTCCGCCCGCAGCCCGGTCGTCCCCGGGACAAAGGTGAGGACCTCCCGCCCGAACTCGTCCATCCCCACCACCCGAGGCGCCCCGTCGAACCCGACGGCCTCCAGGTGTCTCAGCAGGGCATGCACGGCGGGCGTCGACGCACTGGCCGGTCTGCGCACGGTGTCACCGACGCGCACCACTCCACACGTCACATCCCCGCCCTGCAGGGGAATCTCATGCAGGAGCGTCGCGACCATGCCACGAGAGCTTAAACCCGTTCCCCCCACCCC
>NZ_POUD01000536.1 GCF_003236395.1 Nonomuraea aridisoli
GGGTCGAGCTGGGCCCGGGGTTCGTGTCGGCTCGGCTCGACGGCGCGCGGGGCGATCGGCGGGACGCCGTGCTGGCCGCCGTCCAGGTGCTGGGGCCGGCGGGGCTGGACCGGCTGGGCGATCGTACGAGGGTGGCCGTGGCGCTGTTCGGGACGGCGGCGACCAAGCCGGTGGCCGCCGCGGCCGCGAAGGCCGTCGCCGAGGGCCGCTGGGCGGCGCTCCACCTGGCCTCGGCCGCCGGCGGCCTGCTCACCGCCGAACAGGTCGAGCGTGTCCTGCACTGGGGCTCCCCCGCCACCGCTCATCACGGGGATGGTGGCCTGCGGGCGGTCGTCGAGGGGGTGCCGGAGGCCGCGGCGTCCGGCGTGGCGGATCATCTGGAACGCGTTCTGGGCGGGTTCCCGCAGCGGCGGCGGTACGAGCTGCTGCGGGATCTCTGGCTGCGGGTGGCGGCCCGTCAGGCCGAGGAGAGGCGCAAGGAGCGGTTGCGGGCCGTCCGGGCACGGCAGAGCAGGCTGGACGAGTTACGCGACCGCCATCGCGCCCACGCCGACGACGTCCTGCTCGGCTTCGTACGCACGGAGCTGGGCCACGAGCCGACGGCGGCGCAGGCGGCGCGGTGGCGGCCGGAGCCCTGGCACTGGTCGGTCATCGCGAGCCGCGCGATGCACGACGCCCTGGCCTCGACCGTGCTGCTGCGCACCGCCGTGGCGGTGGCGGAGGACGGCGTCGAACAGGGCGTCGCTCGGTGCGCCGGGCAACTCGCCGCGGCGTCCGCGTACATGACCGACGCCGAAGCCGGAGCGGCGGCGCGCCGGGTGCCCGGGATGGCCGGGTTTCCCGCCCGCCCGGGCTGCTACGTCAGGGATCTGGCGGCGCGGGCGGCGCCGGAGGAGTACGTGCGGCAACGCCTGGCGAGGGCGGCCGAGTACGCCGAGGTCGTCCTGGAGGCCGTCACCGAGCTGCTCGGCGACGAGCACGTCCTGGGGTTGCTGCGCGCCTGGTCGAAGGCCGGGATGAGGAAATGGCGCGCCGCCGCCGGGTACACCTCGCACCGCGACCCCGCCGGATGGGCGCAGCCGCCGGCGGCCGCGTCGCGTCCCCCGCTGTCGGAACGGCTCGCCGCGCGGCCGGGCGTGCCGCCGGAGGAGGTGGAGACGGTCGGCGACCTGCTGTGGTACGCCGAACTCGCCGACGCCCTCGCCGGGTTCAACGGCCACGAGCGCGCCGCCGTCGCCTACGGGCCCCTGTGCCCCGATGCCGATCCGGACCCGCCGCCGGACGACGACACCCGCGTGCGCCTGCCCGCCTCCGTTCCCGGTGTGCTGGCCGCCGCCGCGCAGTTCGTGTCGTTCGGCGCCCGGCCGCCGCGGCGGTGCCGCACGTGGGAGGAGCTGACCGCCGGGCTGGCCGCCGACCTTCCCGTGTCGGAGGCGTTCCCGCTGCCCGAGCCGCTGGCCGTACGCGACGGCACGGTGCTGCCCGGTACGGACGTGCGCGTGGAGTGCGCCCGGGATGCGCGCGTGCTCGCCGGGTGGGCGGCGTACATGGGGAACTGCATCGGCTCGCCGCACTACGTGGAGGCGGCCGAACTGGGCAGGTGCGCGCTGCTGGCGCTGCGCGGCGCCGACGGCGAGATCGTCGCCAACGCCGAGCTCCGGCTGTACGGCCGCGCCTGGCACGTGACCGAGCTCCGCGCCCGCTTCAACGCGGACCCGCCCGCGTCGCTCCACGAACGTCTCACCACCTGGGCGGCCACCCTCCCGCCGCCCAGGTGG
>NZ_POUD01000537.1 GCF_003236395.1 Nonomuraea aridisoli
CCCCAAACCGGGTAGCCACCATCGCATCCCGCCCACTCGGCCGCTCGGCCCGAACTGAGTGACCTGCGTCGCTTCCGCGCACCCAGCCGCTCGGCCCAAGTCCGAGTAGCCAGCGTCGCGCCCCGCCCATCCGGCCCGCTCGGCCCGAACCGGGTAGCCAGCGTCGCTCCGCCCAAACTCCTCGAAGGGCTCGAAGGCCGGAAGCCGAAACGCTTCCTGTGCTCCGTACCGACACCGCCGTAGAAGAGGGTTGGTAAGAGCGTTGGTCCCGAAAAAACTGGACCATCTTGGACCCTGAGGGTCAGGCACGGCGGCGGGAGACGGTGGCGGGCGTCTCCGGTGGTGCCGGCTCATGCGGGCTTGGAGGCGTCGCCGGGGACGCCGCTGCCCTCGTAGGAGCCGAGGTTCTCGACCAGGTCGAGGAGTTCGGGGTGGTCGGTGAACCGGTCGCTGTGCACCTGAGCGATCTTGTCGCCGATCTCGGGGTCGGTGTCGTCGGTGAGGTCCATTGAGATCATGTTGGCCACGAGCGGCAGGCCGATCGCGTCGATCTGGCGGTGCAGCGAGTCGTACATGTAGGTGCGGTAGGCGTCGATGTCTTTGAGCGCGTACATGGCGCCGTAGTGGAACTCGCCGCCGAAGTCACGGCCGACCATGAAGTACTCGACGGCGTCGAGCTTGTCGCCGAGCTTGCGCATCAGGTCGAGCGCGTGCTGAACCTGATCTTCGGGAGCGTCGGGCCTCATGGCGATGCGAATCTGGTGGTAGATCATGGCGTTTCTCCCTAGAACGAGCCCTGACGCAACCGAGTTGTTGTTTTGAGGCCCGTGGACTCAGTCGCTCTTAACACAACTAGGGGTTGCCTTAATTCCGCCTAACGCACCGCAGAGGTGCATCTAGGCTCGACACCGCTCTAACCTGGCCGTATGGCAGGCGGCCCGCTGAAAGACGTTGAGCATCTGCACACCGATACCGCGACGGTCCGCCCGGGCGGCCGGACGGCACGCGTGGGCGAAGCGGTCATCGATGCCACCCTCTCCGAGTTGAGCGAGGTCGGTTACGCCGCGCTGCGCGTCGATGCGGTGGCCCAGCGCGCGGGCGTCAACAAGACGACGATCTACCGCCGCTGGGGCAACAAGGTCGGCCTGGTGTCCACAGCCCTCATCGAACGCCGCGGCCAACTGACGCCGCCCGCCGACACCGGCAGCCTGCGCGGCGATCTCGTCGAACTGCTCAAAGAGATCCGCCTCGGCCTCAAGGTCCCCTGGGTCGCCGTCCTGCTGCGCGAAGCCGGCCCGCGCACTGCCGCGAGCGCCGACCTGTACGAACTCCTCGACATGTTCTGGCCGGCCCGCTTCAAGGTCTCAAGAGTCATCTTCGAACGCGCCCTCGAACGCGGCGAACTACCCGCCGGCACCGACCCCGACTTCCTGCTGGAGATGATCTCCGGACCGCTCTACTTCCACTGGCTCATGCTCGGCCACCCACTGGACGACGCCTTCCTAGACCGAGTAGCCGACTTCATCCTCCATGGCGCCCAAGCCAGCCCGCCGAGCACAGACCGCCGATGACGGCGGCATGTAGCCATACATGGCGGCCCCGGTGCGCATATGAGCGTACGGTCGCGGCGGGTGGCCTGAACGTACGGTCGCTGCGTCTTCGACGACCGGGCCGCCACGCTGCCACAGCCTGGGCGGGCGGCGACTGGGCGGTGGTGGCGGCCTGGGTACGGCTGGGCGTTGGGGATGGGAGTGGGG
>NZ_POUD01000538.1 GCF_003236395.1 Nonomuraea aridisoli
CTAGGAGTGTCCTGAAGATCTTGCTGGGTGAGTCGGCATGAGTCGGCTCACCCTTTTGCTATGCAGTGATCGGGATGACAGTCCAGATGCCGTTGGTGTGGGCGAGTCCGAGGTTGATCAGACGGCGGAGGTTGAGGGCGGCGGCGCGGTGGTGGAGCCAGCGGTCGTTGGCATCGGTGCCGCGGTAGCGCAGGCGGCGGTTGCCGCGGGCGACCAGCCAGGCCACGGCGCGTTCCACCATGGGCCGCCAGCGTCGGTAATCGTCCTGCCAGTCGGGGTCGGTGGCGGCTTGGTGGCGGGCGGCGGCCTGCAGGTCGTGGTGTGGGCGGATGGTCACGACGCGGCCGGTCTTGGCGGTGGTGCATCGGTCACGCAGGGGGCAGGCGGCGCACAGCCCGGTGAAGGTGGCGCGGCGCTGCTGGTGGCGGCCCCCGGTCGCGGCGAGCGGGACGGTATGCCCGGCGGGGCAGGTGACCGTGCCGGCGCGGGTGTCGATGACGAAGTCATCCAGGGTGAATCCACCGATCACGGCGGGCTTGAGCCTGGGCGGTTTGATGAGCAGCCGGTGTCCGGCGATGGTGAGGGCGGCGCGCAGCTCGGCGGCAGCGTAGGCGGCATCGGCCAGGATCTGCAACCGGCCGTCCTCGGCGGCGAGCAGGTCGGGTGCGACGGCGGTCTCGTGGTGGGCGGCGCCGGCTCCGGGGCGTAACGTGACGGCGGTGAACAGCCCGGTCTCCGGCTCAACGGCCAGGTGGGCCTTATAGCCGTCGTCGCGCTGCTGCCCGCTTTTGTGGATGTGACGGGCTTGGGGGTCAACGGTGGAGATGATCCGATCGGGCGCGGTGCGACGGGCGATCCGCCACCGCCCGTCGGTGCCATCGGAACCGTCGGCGGGCTGGACGTCCTGGCCGGCGATGAGAGCGAGCAGGCCGATCGCGTGCTCGGCCGGCTCGTCCAGGTCCTGGCCGTTCAGGAGGTCAAGCAGAGTGAAGGCATCCGTGACCAACCCGCTCACCAGGGCGTCCTTGGCCTGCTCATCGTCCCAGGCGATCTTCGGCTTGCCCGGGTCGGTGTAGTCGCAGGCGTGACAGTGTGCCGCCACCAGCGCGCTTGCGCCGGGCACCTGGCGGGCCACCCGGCGGATCGCGGCGATCAGCTGGGTGATGGTGTCCTGGGTGGCTACCGCGTCCAGCAGTACCGCCGAATCCAGCGCCCGCCGTGTCCGGCCCGTCAGCACCCCGGTCTGCTCCACCACCGCGCGGACGGCTCCGAAGATCCGGTCCGGGTCCGACGAACGGGCCAGCCGACGCCGGAAATACGTCAGCAGCGACGGATCGAACCCCTGGTCGTACAGGCCGAGCCCGCAGGCGGCCTTCCACCGCAGATCGAACCGCAGGGCCGCGACGGCCTCTTCATCGGACAGCCCCTGCAAGGCTTGCAGTACCACCACCGTGGCCAGCAGGCCGGGTGGTACCGACGGGCGCCCGTTGACCGGCGCGTACATGTCCGCGAACGCCTGCGGCGGGAACAACGCCCGCCGGTGTTCGGCCAGGAACGCGAACACGCTCCCGGCCGGGATCATCTCCCGGCACACGACCCACACCTCAGGCCCGGCCGGAACCCTCTGACGACCCATCATGACCCGAGTCTGAATCCCGAAACCCCACCTGGCCAGACCGCCAAGATCTTCAGGACACTCCTAG
>NZ_POUD01000539.1 GCF_003236395.1 Nonomuraea aridisoli
CTCCAGAAGCGCCCCCGCACCCGAGGAGGAGACCCGGAAACCGCCCCAGGACTCACCCAAGCCGGACGAAGGAGCCCCCGGCCCGCCCGAGGACTCCTGAGCCGTCGCAAGGGAGCCAAGGGGACCGGGGGAACCAGGCCGCTCGGCGGTCGATATTTCTGCCTTATCGGCATTTCGGGGGCCCGAAAGCGGTCCGCTGTGGTTAAGCTACGGACGGCTTGATGCGGGTGGGGGCCCAAAGTACTCCAGAGGAGACCGTTATGTACGGTGATGGGCAATGGGGGGTCCCCGGCTACACCGCGGTGCGCGAGCTGGGCTCGGGCGCGGCCGGGCGGGTCGTGCTCGCCAGACGCGACTACGACGGCGTCGAGGTGGCCATCAAGTACCTCAGTGACGAGCTGAGGTCCGACGTCGGGTTCGTCGCCCGCTTCCGGCACGAGGCGCGCTTATTGGGCACACTGCAGAGCCCCCACCACGCCAGGCTGATCGACTACGTCGAATCCGGTCAGGGCTCGGCGATCATCATGGAGCTGGTCAACGGGGTGTCGCTGCGCGAGATCCTCAAGTCCGAGGGTCCCACCGGCGCCGAAGCCGCGCTGACCGTCCTCAAGGGCTCCCTGCGGGGCCTGGCCGCGGCGCACGCGATCGGCGTCGTCCACCGCGACTACAAGCCCGAGAACGTCATGGTGCAGGCCGACGGCGCCAGCAAGCTCGTGGACTTCGGCATCGCGGTGCGGGCCGGCGAGGAGGCGGAGGCGGCGGGCACGCCGCCGTACATGGCGCCTGAGCAGTGGTCGGGCGCGCCGGCCGGGCCCGCGACCGACGTCTACGCGGCCACCGCCGTCTTCTTCGAGTGCCTGACGGGCACCCGCCCCTTCCGCGCCTCGAACGTCATGGTGCTGGCCCACCAGCACCAGAGCGCTCCCCCGCCGGTCGAGGAGGTGCCGGCGGCGCTGCGCGGCCTGGTCGGGCGGGGTCTGGCCAAGGATCCGGCCGAGCGCCCGCCGTCGGCGGAGGCGTTCCTCACCGAGTTGGAGGCCGTCGCCGCCGAAGCGTACGGGCCGGACTGGGAGGAGCGCGGACGCCGCCGCCTGGCCGCCCTGGCTGGCCTGCTGGCGCTGCTCTTCCCGATCCGGCTGGACGAGCCGGTCGAGACGGAGACCGCGCTCGCCGAGACCCGCTTCGGCGAGCCGTCGGGCGTCGGCAGGTCGGGCGTCGGCAGGGCGTCGCGCGCCCTGGGCAAGCTGCCCGCCAAGATCGCCGTCACGGCCTCGGCCGTCGGCGTGCTGGTCGCCGCCGTCGTGATCATGGTGAACGCGTCGTCCGACGAAGCGGTGCTGCAGGCGCGGACCAGCGAGGTGACGCCCACGACGCCGGTGCCCGCCACCTCGGCGTCCGCGGACCCGGCGACTCCGTACGAGGAGCCGACGGCCGAGGAGACCACGCCGGAGCCGGAGACCGAGCCGAGCGCCAGCGACGCGCCGCCGCCGTCCGTCCAGCAGCCGGTCGCCTCCCGGCCGGCGCAGATCGCGACGCACGTCAAGAGGCCCGCCAGGACGTCCGAGCAGCGGCCCAGGAAGCCCGTCCGCACCCCGACGCCGACGCCGTCCGCCGCCCTGAGGATGACGGGCGACGTACGCACGCCCGAAGAGCGCCGCGAGTCGGCCACCACCCCCGCGG
>NZ_POUD01000053.1 GCF_003236395.1 Nonomuraea aridisoli
CCCCGCACCCCTGATCCCGCACGGGTGGGCCTGAAGCCGCGTGACCTGCCTACCACGAGCGAGACCTTCCATGACCCACCGCCCCCTGACCCGACGCCCTGGCCCGTGGTCCTGGACTGATCATCCGCCGCGACGGAAGCGGGCCGCCGGCCACGCGGCCACCGGGTACGCGACCGCACCGCTGCACAGGAGCAGGCCGAGCCGGGTGAGGAACGACGACTCCGACGCGACCCACCAGATCACGACCAGCACGGGCACGGCCAGCAGGGCGACCGGCCAGGCCGGGCGCACCCCCACGAAGCGCAGCAGCGGCCAGGCCAGCACCACCGCGATCCAGCGCCCGACGTCCCAGACCAGTTCCGACGCCGCCGCCAGCCTGCCGAGACAGCCCGTGTAGTGACCGCAGTAGCGGTCCGCGGGATAGAGCGGCGCGATCACGAACGCCGCGACCACCAGGAGGGTCGCCAGCGCCATCCCCACCAGACCGGCGAAGACGAGCCGCTGGACGCCCTGCGTGGAATCACTCATGCCCGCATCGTGATGCCCCGCCGTACCAGGACGGGCACGGCTTGGCATCGGTCGATGATCAGGCGACGGCACCGGCGCCCGGCAGGAAGCGGCCGGAGCGGAGGTCCAAGGGCCGGCCGTTCTCGGCGACGAGGGTGCCGCGCAGGTAGGTGCGGACGACCCGTCCCGTGACCTCGCGCCCGTGGTACGGCGTCCAGCCCGCCTTGGAGATCACGTCCTCGTTCCGCAGCGTCCGGCGGGCCTGCGGGTCCACCAGGACCAGGTCGGCGTCCGCGCCCGCCGCCAGCCGGCCCTTGCGCGGCCACAACCCGTAGATCCTGGCGGGCCGCTCGGCGTAGACGGCGGCCACGTCCTCGTACGCCAGGTGCCCGCGGGCGGCGGCGTCCAGCAGCAGCGCCATGGTGCTGTCCAGGCCGGGCAGGCCGAAGTGCACGTTCCAGATGTCGCCGGCCCGCTTCTGCTCCAGCGTGGAGGGGGCGTGGTCGGTCGACATGTGGGTCAGCGTGCCCTCGCGCAGCAGCCGCCACATGTGCGCCTCGTCCTGTTCCGTCCTGGCCCGGGCCGGCGGGGTGAACTTGCGCAGCGCGCCCTCGCTCAGCGCCTCGTCCTCACGCAGCAGGAAGTACTGCGGGCACGACTCGGCGGACAGGTGCGCGCCGCGGGCACGTTCGGCGGCCACGTAGGAGGCGACCTCGGGGTGGCTGACGTGCGCGACGACGGCCCGCGCCCCCGCCCGGCGGACCAGCAGCGCGGCCACCGCGGCGGCCACCAGCTCGGCGTCGCGGTTGCGCCAGTCGATCAGGATGCCGCCGTCGTCGCGGCCCTCCTCGCGCAGCAGCCGTTCGGCGTGCTCGGTCAGCGACTCGTCCTCGCAGTGCATCAGGCTGACCCCGCCGATGCGCGCGGAGGCCGACAGATGCTCCTTCAGCGCCGCCGCGTCGTGGCCGGGCACGCCGTGCGTGGTGCAGGTGAACAGCTTGAAGAACGTCACGCCCGCCGCCCACAGTCCGGGCAGCTCGCCGGTCTCGCCCGGCCAGGCGTGCGCGGCCAGCCCGTAGTCGACCGACGACCGGCCTTCCAGGTAGCGCCGCTTGTCCTCCAGGTCGGCCGCCGTGCGCACCGGGCGGCCGTGGGCGTGCTCGACAATCGTGGTGACGCCGGAGGCCGCCGCGGCGGCGGTGCCGGTCGGGAAGTCCTCGCGCTCGGTGCTGCCGGGGTCCATCAGGTGGACGTGGGTGTCCACGCCGCCGGGCAGTACCAGCAGGCCGGCGGCGTCCACGACCTCCCTGGCGGCCGGACGGCCGGGGCCGACGCCGGCGACCACCCCGTCCTGGACGGCGACGTTCGCCCGCCGCCGGCCCTCGGGGGTCACCACGGTGCCGCCCTCGATGAGCAGGTCGATCATGAGTACCTGAGTTCCTCCGTGCCGGCGAACCAGTCGAAGGGCTGGTCCGCAGTGTTGACGATCGTGCTCTGGGCGCGGGTGTAGGAGCGGTAGGCGTCCAGGCCGTTCTCCGAGCCGATGCCGCTGTCCTTGGTGCCGCCCCACGGCGAGGCCGGGTCGATGCGGTGGTGGTCGTTGATCCAGACGATGCCGATGTCCAGCCGTTCGGTGACCCGCAGCGCGCGGGCCACGTCGCGGGTCCACACGGAGGCGGCCAGCCCGAACGGCGAGTCGTTCGCCTTGGCCACCGCGTCGTCCTCGTCGTCGAACGGCACGGCCACGACGACCGGGCCGAAGACCTCGTCGTACCAGATGTCGCAGTCGGGGGTGACGTCGGCGAGCACGGTCGGCTCGTAGAACCAGCCGGGGCCGTCGGGCGCGCGCCCGCCGCACAGGACCGTCGCGCCCTGGGCGCGGGCCTGGTCGACCGCCTCGGCGACCTTGGTCCGCTGCGCCTGCGAGACGAGCGGCCCGATCTGCGTCGCGAGGTCGAGCGGGTCGCCGAGGCGCAGCGCCCTGGTCCGCCCGGTGAGCGCGGTGACGATCTCGTCGTAGCGGTCGCGGTGCACCAGCAGCCGGGCGCCCTGCACGCACGTCTGCCCGGTGGCGATGAACGACGCGAACAGCGCGCCGGCCACCGCCCGCTCCAGGTCGGCGTCGGGGAAGACGACGACCGGCGCCTTGCCGCCCAGCTCGGCGGTGACCGGGATCAGCGCCCGGCCGGCGTTCGCGGCGACGACCCGGCCGGTCTCCGTGCCGCCGGTGATGTCCAATTTCTGCAGGCCGGAGTGCTCCGACAACGCGCGCCCGGTGGTCGCGCCGAGGCCCGTCACCACGTTGACCACGCCCGCGGGCACACCCGCCTCCTCCAGCAGCACCACGAGCTCGCGCGGCACGACCGGCCCCAGCTCGCTCGGCTTGATCACCAGCGAGTTGCCCGCGGCGAGCGCGGCCGAGAGCTTCTTCATGGTGATGAGCAGCGGGTGGTTCCACGGCGTGATCAGGCCGGCCACGCCGAGCGGGTGGCGGCGCACCACGTTCAGGTAGCCGGGGCCGAAGTCGGGCACGCTGCCCTCGGTGGTCTGCGCGACCGCGCCGAAGTACTCCAGCCACTCCGGCAGCCGGGCGAGCTGCGCCCGCATCTCCCGGAGCGGGCGGCCGACCTGGAGGGTCTCCAGCCGGGCGTAGTCGGCGACGCGCTCGGCGAGCAGCTCCGCCGCCCGGTTCAGCACGCGGGCGCGGCGCCGGGCCGGCATGCCGCGCCAGCGCCCGTCCTCGAACGCCCGCCGCGCGGCGGTCACCGCGTCGTCCACGTCGGCGGGGGTGGCGTGCGCGACCTCGTACAGCAGGTCGCCGGTGGCGGGGTTGCGCACCTCGAACGTGCCGCCGTCGGCCGCCTGGCGGTCCTCGCCGCCGACGCGCAGCGGCACCAGGTCACTCATCGGACTCCTCCTTCAGCGCGTAGAGCCGTTCGGCGTTGCGGTGGGCGACGTCGGGGTCTGCCACCTCCAGCGGGCCGCCGCCCATGTCGAACGGCATGTCGGTGCCGTACATGACGCGGTCCGCGCCCACCAGGTCGATCAGCCAGCCGGTCGCGGCGCTGCTGTGGGTCAGCGTGTCGTAGTGGAAGCGCCGCAGGTACGCGCTGGGCAGCTCACGGCAGCCCTGGGTCTCGGGCCTGACCCGCCGCCCGTGGTCCAGCCGCCCGATCTGGTACGGCAGATGCCCGCCGCCGTGCACCAGCACCAGGTCGAGCTCGGGCAGCGCGTCGAGCGTGCCGGAGAAGATCAGCCGGGACGCGCACAGCGCCGTCTGCCACGGGTTGCCCTGCAGGTTCGTCAGGTAGAAGTCGTCCAGCCCCGGCGTGGAGCCGACGTAGTAGGGGTGGATGGTCAGCGGCAGCCGCAGCTCCTGGGCGGCGGCGAGCACCGGCCGCAGCGCGGCGTCGTCGAGCGGCGTGCCCTCGACGTGCGGGCCGATCTGCGCGCCGCGCAGGCCCAGGGTCGCGCAGCGGCGCAGCTCGGCCACGGCGGCGGCGGGGTCGCTCATCGGCAGCGTGGCCAGGCCGGCGAATCGCTCGGGCGCCTGCGCGACCATGCCGGCCACGGCGTCGTTGACCGCGCGCGCCGCGTCCACTCCTTCGTCGCTCCAGTAGAGGAACAGCGGCGGCGCCGGCGACAGGACGGCCAGGTCGACGCCCATGGCGTCCATGTCGGCCAGGCGCGCCTCGACGTCGTGGAAGGTCGGGGCCAGCGGGTAGCGGTAGCCCTGCCGGTGGACCACCCACTCCTGGCCGTCCACCCGTTCGGTGCGGATGCCGTCGGGCGCGTCGCCCGCCCGCGCCGCCTCGGCGAGGGCGGGCGGGAAGACGTGCGCGTGGACGTCGATCGTTCTCACAGTGCCGCGAGCACCTCCTCGGTCGTGGCGACCCAGCCGAACGCCTGGCGGATCACCCGCAGCGCGGCGTCGTGCAGGGCCGGGTCCATCGTGTCGACGCACTCCTCGACCACCACCGGCGCGTAGTCGCGGGTGTTGGCCGCGACGGTGGTCGCCAGCACGCAGCTGTTGGTGTTGACCCCGGTGAGCAGCAGCGTCCTCGCGCCGAGGGCGCGCAGCGCGTGGTCGAGGTCGGTGGCCGCGAAGCAGTCGTAGCGTTTCTTGGTGTCGACCACCAGGTCGTGGTCGGGGTCGTACACCTCGGGCATCAGCCCCAGGGCGGGCACCTGGTGGCGCAGCACGTTCGCCCGGGTGGCGTCGGTGCCGGCCACGGCCGCCCACCACGGGTTCGTGGCGATCTCCGCCACCGACCGGTAGGAGGTGACGACGTGCACGACCGGCACGCCCCGGCTCCTGACCTCGGCCAGCAGCCGGGCGTTGGCCTTGGTGACCCGCTCGGCGGTGTCGGCGGGCAGCGGCATCGTCGCCACCTCGGGGTCGAGGTGGCCGCGGTGCAGGTCGATGGTGACGACGGCGGTGGTGCCGCGCTCGATCGCGGGCAGGCTCATCGTGCGCTCTCCTTCGGGTGCGGGCGGCGCTCGATCCGGCCGGTGGGCAGCACGTAGTCGACGTAGTCCTCGGCCGGCAGATCCTTGGTCCGGTCGAGCAGCCAGTCGGCGGCGTACGTCACCCAGTTCGGCCCGAGCGCCACCGACGGGGTGGGCAGTGACAACGCGTGCCGGCCCTGCTGGTAGACCAGCATCGGCGCGGGCGCGGGCGAGAGGCGGGCCAGGTCGTAGCTGTGCTCCATGGGCGACAGCTCGTCCTCGTCACCCGCGACGACCAGCCACGGCACGCTCATCCGGGGCATCAGCGGGCGCAGGTCGATCTCCTGCGCCATCCGGTCGAACGCCTCCTCGTCGTACTCCAGCCCCGACATCCACATGTAGCGGGCCTTGAAGCTGGGCGAGGCCATCTCGAAGATCATGTGGCCGCCGGGCTCGTGGCACACCAGCCCGACCGCCGCTCCCTTCAGCCCCGGTTGCGTCGCGGCGATCTGCGACATCCAGTACGACCCGAACGACAATCCGAACCCGACGATCCGGTCGTCGTCCACCTCGGCCCGGTCACGGCACCACGCCATGATCCGCTCGCCGGCCTCGATCCACGCGGTGGGCGTGAACTTCACCCCGCGGATGGGCGCCTCGCCCTGCCCCGGCCCGTCGAAGGCCAGCACGGCGAAGCCGCGCTGCAGGAACTTGTCGCCGTAGAGGTTGACGTTGAGCTCCTTGGCGGCGTCCATGCCGCCGCAGGAGATGACCGTGGGCAGCGGGCCGCCGTCGTATCCGGGCGGCAGGTGGAACCAGGCCGGGATGTACGACTCGCCGAACGGGATCTCGACCCGCTCCACCCGGTGGTCGGCGAGCCGGCCGTAGGCGGCGTAGCAGGCGTTCTTGCGGTCGTCCAGCTCGACGAGGAACGGGGTGTCCTCCCAGATCGGCCACTCGGCGGTGGCGTAGAGCAGCGCCGCGTGGAAGTAGTGCTCGCGGGCGGTGACGTCGCGGCCGTCGCGCTCGGCCTCCTCGGCGAGGCGCTGCCGCCGTTCGGCCAGCTCGGTGAAGACCGGCGTCATGTCGGCGAACTTGTGGATGCGCGACTGCGCCACCTGGAAGTCGGCGGTCGCGTCCACCCCCATCGGCCGCAGTGTGTACGCCACCCGCGGCTGGTCCCATTCGAGACCGTCGGTGCGCAGGATCGAGTCGATCAGCCAGCGCTGCTCGTGCCAGCGCTTCGGCCCGGACTTCTTGACCATCAGTGAACCTCCACCCTGCGGGCGTTGCTGAACTTGGAGACGTCGACGAAGAGCAGCGCGACGACGCCGGCGAGCGGGAGCACGGCGAGCTGCCAGAGCCCGGCGCCGCCCCAGCCGGTCGACTCGACCAGCGCCGAGAACAGGTACCCGGCGATGGCCGCCGGGATGTAGAAGCTGGCGACGTACATACCGGAGGCGCGGCCGATCAGGGCCGGCCGGACCGCGCGCTGCATGGACGAGTAGATGTTGACGAAGAGGAAGCCGCTGGCGATGGCGCCCTCGGCGAACGACAGGAAGATCTGCCAGCCGGCGGTGGTGGGCCCGTTGAACAGCAGCCAGCCGACCACCGATCCGGCGAGCAGCGAGACGATCATGACGTTGCGCTGGTTGAGCCGGTCGCCGAGCCAGCCGGCGGGCAGGCCGACCAGGGCGCCGATGCCGAACATGCTGACCGCGAGCCCCGCGTCAGCGGTCGACAGGCCGAGCTCCTCCTGCAGATAGGTCGGGTAGAGGCCGAGGTAGCCGTACATCGCCAGGCCGACGACGACGGCCGTCACCGCGAGCAGCAGCAGGTTCTTGTTGAACAGCGCGGCCGGCACGTGGTCGTAGCTGCGCGGCGTCTCCTCCCGGGCGCCGTCGCGCTGCTCGGTGAACTTCTTCGAGATGCCGACCAGAATGATCAGCACGAAGCCGAAGCCGATGCCCCCGTAGACCCAGAACGGCGTGCGCCACTCGTCGGTGGCGGTCGTCATGTGCGCCCCGAAGAGCGGGCCGAAGAAGCTGCCGACGCCGTAGGCGAAGTTGAGCGCGCCGAGGGCGAGGGCACGGTTGGCGAAGAAGTAGGCGCCGACGGCGGAGAAGAGGGCGGCGTTCTGCATGGCCTCGCCGACGCCGGAGAGCGCGCGGTAGGCGAACATGTCGAAGAAGCTCACCGACGCCGCGGTCAGCACGGTGAACGCCGAGTAGATGACGATCCCGAGCAGCATGACCGCCTTGCGGGACAGCCGGTCGAGCAGGTAGCCGGTCGGGAGGCCGGCGATGCCGATGCCCAGGGTGAAGATCGTGGCCAGCAGCCCGCCCTGGCCGAGGGTGAAGCCGAACTCCTCGCGGATGTGGGGCACCAGGACGGAGAAGACCTGCCGGTCCATGGCGTTGACGACGTACGACCCGGCCAGCACGACGAGGCTGATCAGCGCGACGGTCGTGGTCAACCGCGCGCTTCCCGGCTGTTCCAGTCGAGGTCTCCGGGCTTGTGTTTCGGACATGTTTCGGTTCCGCCCTTCCTGGAAACGCCCCCCGTCTGTAATGATGCTGCATCCTATAAAATGCATGATGCACGACGTCAAGATGGAGGAACCCGGCAAATGAGCAGACCCCCCGTGGCGCTCGCCTCTCTCGGCGGCACGATCACGATGACCGGCAACGGCTCCGGCGGGGTCCGGCCCTCACTCACCGCCGCCGACCTGGTCTCGGCGGTCCCGGGGCTCGCAGAGGCCGCCGACCTGGCCGTGACCACACTGGCCACCGCGCCGGGGGCCTCGCTCGGCGCCGCCGACATGCGCCGCTGCCTGGCCTGGGCGGGCGACGCCGTACGGGCCGGGGCGGCGGGGGCCGTCGTCGTGCAGGGCACCGACACCATCGAGGAGACGGCGTACTTCCTGGACCTGCACTGGGACCGGGAGGAGCCGCTGGTCGTGACCGGCGCGATGCGCAACCCGACGGCGCCGGGCCCCGACGGCCCGGCCAACCTCTACGCCGCCGTCACCACCGCCGCCGACCCGGCCTCGCGCGGGCTCGGCGCGCTCGTCGTGCTGAACGACACCGTGCACGCCGCCTGCCGGGTCCGCAAGATCCACACCAGCGCCGTGCAGGCGTTCGCCTCGCCGGGCTTCGGCGCGCTCGGCCACCTCTTCGAGGGCGGCGTCCACTACGGCAACCCGGTGCCCCGGCATCCGGCGCTGCCGCTGCCGCCGGAGGATCGGCCGCGGCCGCGCGTGGCCATGGTGGAGACCTGCTTCGACGACGACGGCGCCCTGCTCGCCCACGCCACCGCCGAGTACGACGGCGTCGTGCTGGCCGGGTTCGGCGTCGGCCACGTGCCGGCCGCGCTCGCCGAGACCGTCTCGGCCGCGCGCGTCCCCGTGGTGCTGGCCAGCCGCACCGGTGCGGGGAGCACGGCCTGCCGGACGTACGGTTTCCCCGGGTCCGAGCGCGACCTCATCGCGCGCGGGGCGATCCCCGCCGGGTTCCTCGACGCGCGCAAGTCACGCATCCTGCTCGGCTCGCTGCTCGCGCTCGGCGTTCCGCGGGAGCGGCTGCGGGCGGAGTTCGCGGCGCGCGGAGCGGGGGCGCCAGGCTCTACAGTCGGATGCGAATCCGGATAGAGGAGGAAGAGTGGCGCTTGGCAGGTTCGCGACAGCCAACCGGTCGCGCACCGCGCACGAGTACGTCCTGACCACGCTGCGCTCGGCGATCCTCGGCGGCACGCTCAAGGGCGGCACCCGGCTGGTGCAGGCCGAGCTGGCAGCCGAGCTGGGCGTCAGCACGACTCCCGTCCGCGAGGCGCTGCGCGACCTCGCCACCGAGGGCCTGGTCGTCATGGACCCGCACAAGGGCGCCGTGGTGCGACCGCTCGACATCGCCGAAGTGCGTGAGATCTACGAGCTGCGCATGACGCTGGAGCCGCTCATGGTGCGGCGGATGATCGCCTCCGTCGGCGACGCCCAGCTCGCCGAGGCCGAGCAGCTCCAGCAGGCCATGGAGACTGAGACCGACCTCGGGGCGTGGGTCGACCTCAACCGCCGCTTCCACGCGATCTTCAGCGAGTTGGAGGACGGCAGCCGGCTGGCGGGCATCCTGGCCGGGCTGCGCGACAGCGCCGCGCCGTACGTCAGCCTCTCCCTGGAGGCGCGCCCGTTGCAGGTGCCGGAGGCCAACGCCGAGCACAAGCAGCTGATCGTGCTCTACCGCGACGGCGACGAGGCCGCGATCCTCGATCTGACGCTGCAACACCTGGCCTCCACGCTCGCGGCCATCGAGCAGGCCCACGACGCCGGGCTGATCGGCTGACGGCTCCCGCGGTTTGACGGTGCCCGCGCGCGGTAGGCGTTACCCGTCCACTGGTGATTTTGGGATATTTATTGTCCTGACCGTTCGCGTTCGACGAAGGCAGGTGCCGTGCCATGACCGCATCCCCGACCATCGCCGAGGAGTTGCGCGGCGCCGGCCTTCGGGTGACGGCCGCCCGGGTCGCGCTGCTGGAGACCGTCCGCGACGGTGACCACCTCGACGCCGAGACGATCGCCTCCGGCGTGCGCGACCGCGTGGGCCACGTCTCGCTCCAGGCCGTCTACGAGGCCCTGCACGCGCTCACCGCGGCCGGCCTCGTGCGCCGCATCGAACCGGCCGGCAGCCCCGCCCGCTACGAGCGCCGCGTCGGCGACAACCACCACCACCTGGTGTGCCGCGCGTGCGGGGCGGTCAAGGACGTCGACTGCGCCGTCGGGCAGCCGGGCTGCCTGGAGCCGGTCGACGACGGCGGCTACCTGGTCGACGAGGCCGACGTCACGTTCTGGGGCCTGTGCCCGCAGTGCCGCCGCAAATGAGACGTCCGGGCCGGCGTCGGCCGGCCCGGACGCTCACATGATCAGACCGTGATCAGACCAGGTCGAACCGGTCGAGGTTCATGACCTTGACCCACGCGTCGACGAAGTCCTTCACGAACTTCTCCTTGGCGTCGTCGCTGGCGTAGACCTCGGCGAGCGCGCGCAGCTCGGAGTTCGACCCGAAGACCAGGTCGGCCCGGGTGCCGGTCCACTTCACCTCACCGGTGGAGGCGTCGCGGGCCTCGAACGTGGTCGAGTCCGGCGACGTCGCCTTCCACTCGATGCCCAGGTCGAGCAGGTTGACGAAGAAGTCGTTCGTCAGCCGGCCGGGGGCCTCGGTGAGGACGCCGTGCGGGGACTGCTTGTAGTTCGCGCCCAGCACGCGCAGGCCGCCGACGAGCACCGTCATCTCGGGGGCGCTCAGGGTCAGCAGGTTGGCCCGGTCGAGCAGCAGGTACTCGGCCGGCAGGCGGTGGCCCTTGCCGACGTAGTTGCGGAAGCCGTCGGAGGTCGGCTCCAGCGCCGCGAACGACTCGACGTCCGTCTCGTCCTGCGCGGCGTCCACCCGGCCCGGCGTGAACGGCACCGCGACGGAGTAACCGGCGTCCTTGGCGGCCTGCTCGACCGCCGCGCTGCCCGCCAGCACGATCAGGTCGGCCAGCGAGACCTGCTTGCCGCCGGTCTGGGCGGCGTTGAAGGACTGCTGGATGCCCTCAAGGGTGCGCAGCACCGTGCGGAGCTGGTCGGGGTCGTTGACCTCCCAGCCGTTCTGCGGCTCCAGGCGGATGCGGGCGCCGTTGGCGCCGCCGCGCTTGTCGCTGCCGCGGAACGTCGAGGCCGACGCCCACGCCGTCGAGACGAGCTGCGACACCGTCAGGCCCGAGGCCAGGATCTGGGCCTTGAGCGCGGCGATGTCGTCGGCGTCGATGAGCTCGTAGGTCCGCTCGGGCAGCGGGTCCTGCCACAGCAGCACCTCGCTCGGGACCTCCGGGCCGAGGTAGCGCACGACCGGGCCCATGTCGCGGTGGGTCAGCTTGAACCACGCGCGCGCGAAGGCGTCGGCGAACTCCTCCGGGTTGTCCTTGAAGCGCCGGGAGATCTGGTCGTAGATCGGGTCCATGCGCAGCGCGAGGTCGGTCGTGAGCATCGTCGGGGCGTGGCTCTTCGACGGGTCGTGCGCGTCGGGCACGGTGCCGGCGCCGGCGCCGTCCTTCGGCGTCCACTGCCACGCGCCCGCGGGGCTCTTGGTGAGCTCCCACTCGTAGGCGTAGAGGTTCTCGAAGAAGCCGTTGCTCCACCGGGTCGGGGTGGAGGTCCAGATGCCCTCCAGACCGCTGGTGATCGTGTCGCCGCCCTTGCCGGTGCCGAAGCTGTTGCGCCAGCCGAAGCCCTGCTGCTCGATCGGGGCGGCCTCGGGGTCGGGGCCGACGTGGTCCGACGGGCCCGCGCCGTGGGTCTTGCCGAACGTGTGACCGCCCGCGATCAGGGCGACCGTCTCCTCGTCGTTCATCGCCATCCGGCGGAACGTCTCGCGGATGTCGCGGGCCGCGGCCAGCGGGTCCGGGGTGCCGTTCGGGCCCTCGGGGTTGACGTAGATGAGGCCCATCTGGACCGCGGCGAGCGGGTTCTCCAGCTCCCGGTCACCGCTGTAGCGCTGGTCGCCCAGCCAGGTGGTCTCGGGGCCCCAGTAGACGTCCTCCTCCGACTCCCAGACGTCCTCACGGCCGCCGGCGTAGCCGAAGGTCTTGAAGCCCATCGTCTCCAGGGCGACGTTGCCGGCCAGGATCATCAGGTCGGCCCACGAGATGTTCTTGCCGTACTTCTTCTTGACCGGCCAGAGCAGGCGGCGGGCCTTGTCCAGGTTGCCGTTGTCGGGCCAGCTGTTGAGCGGCGCGAACCGCTGCTGCCCGGCCCCCGCGCCACCGCGCCCGTCACTGATCCGGTACGTGCCCGCGCTGTGCCACGCCATCCGGATCATGAACGGGCCGTAGTGGCCGAAGTCCGCCGGCCACCAGTCCTGCGAGGTCGTCATGACCTCCGCGAGGTCCCGCTTCACGGCCGCGAGGTCGAGGCTCTTGAACGCCTCGGCGTAGTCGAAGTCCTCGCCGAACGGGTTCGCCACGGCCGGGTTCTTGGCGAGGATCTTCAGGTTGAGCCGTTCCGGCCACCACTGACGGTTTCCTCCGCCCTGCGTCGGGTGCAGCGCGCGCCCGTGCGCGACCGGGCAGCCGCCTGCCTCCTCCGGCTTCGGGTCTGTGACGATCGCCTCATGGTTCTCGGACATGGAATCCTTCCGTATTCAGGGGTTCACGCAGCTCAGGCACTGCTGGTGGTGGAACAGTCGGAGCACAGGCCCCAGTAGACGACCTCGGCCTCGTCGATGGTGAAACCGTGGTCGTCGGACGCGGTCAGGCAGGGCGCGTGGCCGACCGCGCAGTCGACGTCGGCGACCACACCGCACGACCGGCACACGACGTGGTGGTGGTTGTCGCCGACACGCGACTCGTAGCGAGCCACCGAGCCGGAGGGCTGTATGCGCCGCACCAGGCCCGCGGCCGTCAGTGTGTGCAACGAGTCGTACACGGCCTGGTGCGACACCTCGGGCAGCTCGCGGCGCACCTCACGGATGATCGAGTCCGTGTCGGCGTGCGGCAGTGCGTGCACCGCACCCAGCACCGCCACCCGAGGACGGGTCACCCGTAAGGCGGCCCCGCGCAACATCTGCTGGTAGTCCGAGGTCGTGGCCACGGCCCAAAGACTGTCCCACTTTCTGGAACCAGTCAAGATACGACCGCCGAACGACGTGTGACGTGTTCGGTGTGACTGTTCCGCCCCGAAGGAAGGGTCAGCGCAGCGGGTCGAAGTCCCGCAGTTCGGCGGGCTGCTTGCCGGTGGTGATCTGCTCGGCGAGCAGCCGCCCGGTGGCCGGGCCGTGGGCCAGGCCCCACATGCCGTGCCCGCCGGCCACGTAGATCCCGGGCGCCTTCGTCGCGCCGACCAGCGGCCGCCCGTCGGGAGTGACGGGCCGGGGGCCGACCCACGCGTCGGTGCGCTCGTCCCAGCGCACGCCGTCCAGCAGCGGGCGGGCGGAGGCGATGACGGCCTCCATCCGGGCCGGGACGAGCGGGTCGTCCGGGCCGCGGAACTCCATGGTGCCCGCCACGCGCAGCCCGCCCTGGTACGGCGTGCACGCGACCCGCACGTCCGGCAGGTAGATCGGGCCGGGCACGGGCCGGTCGACCGGCACGGTGAAGGAGTAGCCGCGCCCCGCGCGCACCTGGGTCCGCACACCCCACCGGCGGGCCAGCCGCGGCAGCCACGCCCCGGTGGCCAGCACCACGGCGTCGGCGGACAGGGTGGTGCCCTTGCGGGAGAGCACGATGACCTTCTTGCCGTCGGTGCGCACGTCGTCCACCTCGAAGGCGTAGACGGTGGCGCCGCGGGACATGACGGCCCTGCCCAGGGCGTGGACGAAGCCGCCCGGGTCGACGTAGCGCTGGCCGTCGATCCGCACGCCCGTCCGCAGCGCGCCGGAGGCGAGCGGCACGTGCTCGGCCAGCCGGTCCAGCACGGTGTGCTCGACGTGCTGCCCGGCCTCGGCCAGCCGGCGCAGCTCGCGCAGCAGGCCCTCGGCCTGGCGCGGCGTGCGGAAGGCCGCCGTGATCGGCGCCTGCTCGACCGGCGCGGCCACGCCGCTCGCGGCGAGCACCTCGTACGCCTCGACGCTGTCCTCGTTGAGCGGCAGGTTGGCGCGGACGGCGCGGGTCCACGACGGCCAGCGGCAGTTGGCGGCGAAGCGCGCGAGGAACGCCCACAACCCCGGGTCGAGGCTCGCCGGCACGTGCAGCGGCGCGGACGGGCTCAGCAGCGAGCGCAGCCCGTACCGCAGGACGGAGGGCTCGTTCAGCGGGATGGCCAGCCCGGGGGCGATCCATCCGGCGTTGCCCCAGGACGCGCCCGCCGCCACGCCGCCGCGGTCGACCACGTCGACCTTGACCCCGCGCTCCTGCAGGAACCACGCGGTGGACAGCCCCACGATGCCCGCGCCGACCACGACCACCGATCGCGGCCACTCACCGATGCCCATGCCCGACCTCCTGAATACGACATTCCATGCCAGGATGGCCCGCTCGGCGTCACAAGCCGCTGTACGCATCCGACAATCGCCGCGCCGATCTTGTACGCCCGCTACACCTCGTACGCCGCCAGCGTGATGATCATGGCCAGGCGTTTGCGGGCGTCGTCCAGGTCCAGCGGGGTGACCTCGGCCATCTTGCGCATCCGGTTGCGGACGGTGTTGGGGTGCACGCCGAGCCGTTCGGCGGCCACGGTCAGGTCGCCCTGGGCCTCCAGCCAGGCACGCAGCGTGGGCACGAAGTGGGTGGCGTGGCGGGCGTCGTGCCGGCGCAGCTCGCTGACCGGGCTGCGCGCTGGGGTCCGGCCCGTCCGGGCGGCCGCGCGCAACCGCCGCAGCAGGACGTCGTCCCACGACTCGTCGTAGGCGGGCGGCACGGCGCGCGGCCCGGCCTCGTGCAGGGCGAGACACTCGTCGGCCTCCTGCCGCCCGGCCGGCAGCTCGGCCGTCGCGGCGGGGGCGCTGATCCCCGCCGTGATCCCCACGTGCGGCGGCAGCCCGGCCCGCAGGCCCGCCACCCAGTCGCGCGCCGTGTCCGCCTGCTCGGCGGGCAGGATCGTGTAGAGCGTGGTGCCCAGCAGGGCACTGCGTCCCGGCCTGGACCAGCCGAAGCCGTCGGTGGCCCGCTCGAAGGTCAGCAGCAGGGCGGCCTGCTCGTCGGCGTGGGCGCGGACGGCGACCACGCGCATGGTGCTCGGGGCCAGCCCGAGCTGGCTGAGCACCGTCGCGGCGTCCGGCGTGCCCTCCAGCAGGCGGACGACCAGGTCCGACTCCACCTGCCGCTCCAGGTCGGCGCTCGCCCGCGAGCGCAGCAGGTGCAGCGCCACCGTACGGGCGCCGTCGGCCAGCGCGCCCAGCCGTGCCCCGGTCAGCGGGCGGTCGCAGGTCACCCAGACGGAGCCGAGCAGCTCACGGCCCGCGCGCACCGCCACCGCCATCCGCCCGGTCAGGCCGTTGCCGGGGTCCGGCTCGACGAACACCGGCTCGTCGCTCGCCTCCAGCCGGGCGAACACCCCGCGCGCCCGGAACAACTCGTGCAGCCGGTCGGGCACCTGCCGGACGAGGATGGTCTCCAGCCGGGCCGGGTCGCCGGCCTGCTGCGAACGGGAGTAGGCCAGCACCCGCGACAGCCCGTCCTCGATGGTCACCGCACCGCCGATCAGGTCGGCCAGGGCGTCGGCCAGCGCGAACAGGTCCGTCGGGCCCCGCCCGGCCGCCGTCTCCCGCCCTTCCAGCACCAGCCCGTAGACCACGCCCGCCAGCTGGCTCCACGACACCGACGGGTCGGCGAGCAGCACGGCCGGGCCCTGGTCGTCGAGGGCCGCGGGGGCCCGCCCGCGCACGACGACCACGGCGGCCCGCGCGGCCACGGCCCACCGCACCGCCTCGGCCACAGAGGAGGCCCCGACGGCGAGCAGCACGTCGCCCGTGACCCGGTCGTCGCCGGGATCGGGCATGGCGACGCTGCGCAGCCGTACCGAGCGGGTCTCCGGCCGGCCGCACAGGCGTACGCCGTACCCGCCGAGCACGTTGACCAGCCGATCCAATGTGATCATGAACAGCTCCCGTGAAAGGGGGAGCCCGGCCCCGGGCTCCCCCGCGAACTCCGCTAGGCGGCTTCGGCGTGGCGCTGGCAGCCGATGCAGTAGCGGGCCAGCGGCCGGATCTTCAGCCGCTCGAACGGGATGCCGGCCTCGCAGCGGGCGCAGCGCCCGTACGTGCCCGTCTCGATCCGCTCCAGCGCCTGGGTCAGCTCGGCGATGGCGCGGTCGGCGGCGGTGAGCGTGACGAGCAGTTCCTGCCAGGTGTCGTCGGCCCCGCTGCCGTCCTCCGCCTCGGCCCGCAGGCCGAGCACGTGACGGCTGCGGCGCTCCAGCTGCTCCTGAAGGTCCTGCCGCAGGGCCTGCAGCTGCACGCTGCTGAGGTGGGAGGTGCCCCTGGTCTCGGTCATGGTGAAACGTCCTTTCTGGAAGGGATGAAGACGCTGACGTGGCAGCTCAGCGGCCGAGGGCGATGCGGGCCGCCGGGTTCGGCAGCAGGCACAGCCGCATCAGGCCGCGGATGGTGGCGTACTGCGGCTCCTGCGCCGCTTCGACCCGCACGCGCAGCGCGGCGTGCAGGCGGCGCAGCAGCTCCGCCTGCCGGGCGCCGCCGCCGGTGACGACCAGCCCGCGCGCCCGCACGGCCGGGCGCAGGTTCTCGGGCAGCCGGCGCACGAGCCCGGCGGTCATCTCGACGACGCCCTCCAGCGCGTACGGCGGCAGCCCCGCGCGGGTGGTGACCTCCAGCTGGAGCGCGGCGGCGTCGGCGATCACGCCGTCGCGGATGGCGGCGGCCTCGACGACGCCGGCGCCCACGTCCAGCAGCAGGCAGGGCGCGGTGACGTCCAGGCCGGCGCCGACGGCCGCGGCCAGCGGCTCGTCCACCAGCGTCACCGCGCACCCGGCGGCCTCGGACACCGCGGCGCGCACCGCCCGGCGGTCGCTGCGGGTCGCCGCGACCGGCACGCCGGCCAGCACGCGTTCGAGCGCCCGCCCGCCGGCCACCCCGGTGTCGCGCAGCGCCAGGCGCACCAGCCGCAGGCAGGCCGCCGGGTCGGCGACCATGCCATGGCGGAGGGGACGCACCTGGTCCGTTCCGCCGACCGCCGAGGGCCGCTCCACGATGGCGTTCCCGTCGGACGACAACGAGCGGGTGCGGGCGGTCCCGAGGTCGAGCGCCACCAGCCCGCCGGGCAGCACGGCCGCGTGCGGCGGGGAGGCGGCGGCGAACTGGTCGTACAGCACTGATCTGATATCGGCCATGATCGGCTCCTAGCTCGCGCCGGTGAGAGCGGGCCGCCCCTTTCTCGGCAGGGGCGCCCGCGGCGACGTCCACGGCCGTGGGCACACACGGCCAGGCCTCACGGCACGCAGGCCGGAGGCGTCGCGGAGGTGAAGGCGTCGGCTAGGCGAGCGGCGGGCTGCGGGAACCCGCCGTGCGGTGCCCGAGTTGCTGGGGATCGCGGATCGCGTCGGTGTCGGCGCCCGGGGAGGGCAGCAGCGCCAGATGGGCGTGCTCACCCTGCCGGTGCGGTGGCGGCCACAACGACAACACGTGGTGCTCACGGACGCTGGTGGCCTGCGGCGGCAGGCTCGTCAATCCCGCGTCGGACGCGCCCGGGGTCCACGCCGGGCTCGAAGAGGTGCCCCCGGGGTGGGCCGGAGCCGCGCCGTTCCACACCGGAGTGAGGCCGAACAGGAGCAGGGACAGCACAACGAGGCCCATCACGCCGGTGAACGCGATGGACCCTCGTGGTGCTCTCCACGACCCCGCCATAGGCCCGACCATAACCCAGACCTAGAGAAAAGGCATGCCTGCCCGTTTCCGGCGCGCGCCCCCTGGTCGTCAGCTGGTCGTCAGCTGGTCGTCAGCGCCAGAGGGCTCGGGCCGTCGGGGTGCCCCGGTCCGCCGTGTACGCGGCGACGGGGCCTTCGTACAGGATCGTCCCGCCGTGTCTGCCCGGTCCCGGGCCCAGGTCGACGAGCCAGTCGGCATGGCGCACGACGTCGAGGTCGTGTTCGATCACCACGACGGTGTGCCCCTGCTCGACCAGCGTGTCCAGCACGTGGAGCAGGGTGCCGATGTCGCTCGGGTGCAGGCCCGTGGTGGGCTCGTCCAGCAGGTACGTGGCGGGCCCTTCGTTGTCGCGCAGCTCCTTGGCGATCTTCAGGCGCTGGCACTCGCCACCCGACAGCGTGGTGAGCGACTGGCCGAGCCGCAGATAGCCGAGCCCGACCTGCGACAGGTGACGCAGCGCCGCGGCGATGCCCTGATCGGGCAGCCGGTGCCTGGCCTCGTCCACGGACAGCGCGTCGATGTCGGCGATGGACAGGCCCTCGACGGTGTACGCGAGCACCTCGGGCGTGAAGCGGCGCCCCTGACAGGCTTCGCAGACGACCTCCTGGCCGTCCATGAACGCCAGGTCGGTGTGGACGACGCCGAGCCCGTCGCACTCCGGGCAGGCCCCCTCGGAGTTCGCGCTGAACAGCGCGGCCGGGACGCCGTTGCGCCGGGCGAACAACTTCCTGACGGCCGGGGCGATGCCGGTGTAGGTGACAGGCGTGGACCGGCGGTTGGTGCTGACCGGCCGCTGGTCGATGACGGTGACGTCGTGCTGCTCGACCAGCTCGGCGGCGAGGCTCGACTTCCCCGACCCGGCGACGCCGGTCAGGACGGTCATCACCCCGGTGGGCACGTCCACGGTGACGCGCCGCAGGTTGTTGCGGCTCGCCTCGGCGATCCTGATCGCCCCCTTGGCCGTGCGCGGGGTCCGGGCGGTGCTCCGGGGCCGGGCGAGCACGCGGCCGGTGCGGGTGCCGGCGCGCCGCAGCTCGTCGAAGCCGCCCTGGAAGACCAGCCGGCCCCCGTCGGCCCCGGCGCCGGGGCCGAGCTCGATGACCTGGTCGGCGACGGCCATCACGGCCGGGTCGTGCTCGACGACGAGCACGCTGTTGCCGCTGTCGCACAACCGCCGCAGCAGCCGGGTCACCGATTCGACGTCGGTGGCGTGCAGCCCGACCGTGGGCTCGTCGAACACGTAGATCATCTCGGTGAGGCTGGAGCCGAGCCGTTTCACGATCTTGACGCGCTGCGACTCGCCGCCCGACAACGTCGTGGTGGCCCGCGCCAGGGTGAGGTAGCCGAGCCCGATGGCGTCCATGGCGTCGAGCCTGCCGACCAGCGCGTCCACCACGGGGGCGACCTGCGGCGCGTCGACGGCCCGCACCAGCGCGGCGAGCTCGGCGACCTCCATGCGCGCCATCTCGCCGATCGTGCGCCCGAGCACGGTCGCGGAGCGGGAGCGCTCGTTGAGCCGGTCGCCATGGCAGTCCGGGCAGACCTGCGACCTGGTGAACCGGCGGATCGTCTCCTGCTTGCGCTCGGAGACGTTGTCGGAGGTGTGCAGGTAGATCCGGACGAACCGTTCGACGACGCCCTCGTAGTCCTTGGGCGGCCTGCGCCCCAGCCGTGCCGCCGCCTCGCCGCCGTGGAGCAGGGCGTCCCGTTCCTCCTGGCTCCACTCGCGCAGCGGCGTGTCGGGGCTGAAGGCGCCGATGTCGGCGTACTGGGCGTACCAGTAGCCTCCGTTGCCGAAGCCCGGCAGCAGGATCGCGCCCTGCTCGAGCGATTTGTCCAGGTCGAGGAACCTCTCCACGGCCGGGGCCACGACGTCGCCGAGCCCCGAGCACGTCGGGCACATCCCGGCCGGGTCGTTGAAGGAGAAGTGGTTCGACTCGCCCACGTGGGGCTCGCCGATCCGCGAGTACAGCAGCCGCAGGTACGTCCAGGCGTCGGTGACCGTGCCGACCGTGGAGCGGGCGTTGCCGCCGATGCGCCGCTGGTCGATCACCACCACCGGCGAGAGCCCCTCGATGTGCTCCACGTCGGGACGCGACCACTTCGGCAGCCGGTTCCTGACGAACGGCGGGAAGGTGTCGTTGAGCTGGTGACCCGCCTCCGCCGCGATCGTGTCGAAGACCAGCGACGACTTGCCCGACCCCGACAGGCCGGCGAACACCACGAGCCGGTTGCGGGGGATCTCCACGTCCAGGCCGCGGAGGTTGTTCGTACGGGCGCCCTTGATGCGGATGCTGCGGTTCATGCCCCCGAACGTACGACCAGATGTGGCCGGATCCTGACCGCATCTCGGCACATCATGGAGTCATGGCCGATGTCACCGAACGCATGCTCGCCCTGCTGTCCACCCTGCAGACGGGCCGGCCGTTCAGCGGGGAGGAGCTGGCCTCCCGGCTGGCGGTGAGCCCGCGGACCGTCCGCCGCGACGTCGAACGCCTGCGGGGCTACGGCTACCCCGTGGAGACCCAGCCCGGCCCCGGCGGCTACTACCGGCTGGTGGCGGGCCGGACGATGCCCCCGCTCGTGCTGGACGACGACGAGGCGATCGCGGCGCTGCTCGGCCTGGCCACGCTCGCCTCCGCGCGCTCCGACGAGGAGGGCACGCTCGACGACGCGGCCACCCGCGCGTACGGCAAGCTCGACCAGTTCCTCCCGGCGCGGCTGCGCCCGCGGGCCGCCGCGCTGCGCGCCAGCCTGGAGACCGACCGGCAGCGCGCGCCCAGCGTGAACCCGCGGGTGCTGGCCGGCCTCGCCGAGGCGATCGGCGCGCGGGAGGTCGTGTCGTTCGACTACACCGACCGGCGCGGCACCGCGCGCCGGCGGCGGGTGGAGCCGCACCGCCAGGTCCACCTGCGGCTGCGCTGGTACCTGCTGGGCTGGGACCTCGACCGCGACGACTGGCGGGTGTACCGCCTCGACCGCGTCGCCGGCCTCGTCCGGACGGGCGTCCGCCACTCGACGCGCACGCTGCCGGCCGACACCGCCCTCGCCTACCTCCGCCAGGGCCTGAACGCCGAGCGCCGCCGCGTGCGGCTCACCGTGCGGGCCGAGCCGGACGAGGTCGCCGACGCGCTGAAGTACCAGGACGCCCGGATCGAGCCGGTGGCCGACCGGGAGACCAGCGTCGAGGTCTGGCTCGACTCCTGGGAGTGGCTCGTGCTCAACCTCGCCTTCCTGGACGCCGACTTCACGATCACCGAGCCGGACGACGTGCGCGCGGCCTGCGCCGCCTTCGCCCGCCGCCTGCTCGCCGCATCCGAGTGACGTTCCCTCTTGCCATGATCGGGTCGAGTGCTGAACTATGACAACGTTGTCAGCAAGGATTGGACTCCGCACTCCATGTCGCATCAGCTCTCACGCCGGTCGGTCATCGCCTCCGGCGCGACCCTCCTCGCCGGGTTCGGCCTGGGCATCACCCCTTCCCCGGCCCGGGCGGCCGGCCGCACCCACGGTCGGGAAGAACTGGCCGTCCACCGCCCGATCACCGTGTCGTCCACCGACTACGCGCCGACACCCGGCGCGTTCGCGGTGGACGGGATCAGCACCGTCGGCGTACGGGGCACCGGCTGGCGGGCCGCCGCCGGCGACCCTCAGTGGATCTCCGTGGACCTCCAGGGCGAATGCGAGATCACGGCCCTGCGCCTGGTCTTCGAGGCCACGCTGGACGACCCCGTCTTCGTCCCGTCGACGAGCGGCAACCCGCGCGACAGCACGACCGGCCAGGAGATCCTGTCGAGCTGCGCCGTCGACTTCGTCATCGAGACCTCCCTCGACAACCGCGCATGGACCGCCGTGTACCGCACGAGCTCCGGCACCGGCGGCGTCATGGAGATCGGCCTGGAGCGGCCCGCCGTCGCCCGCTGGGTGCGGATGACCGTGCACAAGCGCTCCAACGCCAACCCCCTGGGCCTCAACGGCCTCCAGGTGTACGGCACCGCCAAGGGCCACCGCCCGGCGGTCACCGGCTGGACCGACTGGGGAACCCACCGGCACAAGGCGCCGAGACTGGAGGTCGCCGCCGACGGGACAGTGCCGCTGGAGTCCGGCTGGACGCTCACCATGGACGACTGGGCCGGCGGCGACGGAGCCGCCCTGTCGCGGCCGGGGGTGGACACCGGCTCCTGGCTGCCCGCCGTCGTACCCGGCACCGTCCTGGGCGCTCTGGTCGAGCAGGGACATCTGCCCGACCCGGTCCGGGGCTTCAACAACCTGCGCGTCCCCGAGGCGTTGTCGCGTCACTCGTGGTGGTACCGGCGCGGCTTCGACCTGCCGCGCGGCCTGCGGACCGGGCCGGGACGCCGCGTCTGGCTGGAGTTCGCCGGGATCAACCACAAGGCGGACATCTGGCTCAACGGGCGGCAGGTGGGCGAGCTGACCTACCCCTTCGCCCGCTCGGCCCACGACGTCACGGACCTGCTGACCGGCGAGGGCGAGCAGGTGCTGGCGGTGCGGATCTCGCCGATGCCCTTCCCCGGCAGCCCCGGCGACAAGGGCCCCGAGGGGCTGGCCTTCGTGGACGCCGGCGCGACCATGATGAACCGCAACTCGCCGACGTACCTCGCCGCCTCCGGCTGGGACTGGATGCCGGCGGTCCGCGACCGCGCCTCCGGCATCTGGAACCACGTACGGCTGCGCTCCACCGGTGACGCCGTCATCGGCGATCCCTGGGTGGACAGCAGACTGCCCGACCTGCCGGACACCGGCCGTGCCGACGTGACGATCGTGGTCCCGGTGCGCAACGCCGCCGCCGAGGAACGGCAGGTCACCGTCGAGGCGGCGTTCGGCGGCGTACGCGTCTCCCAGACGGTCGCCGTGCCCGCGGGCGGGACGGCCGACGTCACGTTCGCCCCCGACGCCTACGACCGGCTGCGCCTGCGCGACCCCCAGCTGTGGTGGCCCAACGGGTACGGCGAGCCGGCCCTGCACGACCTCACGCTGGTGGCCTCGGTCGACGGCCGGGAGAGCGACCGGCGCACCACCCGCTTCGGCATCCGCCAGTTCGGCTACGAGCACCACGTGCCGCTGCCCTTCGGCGGCGGCACCGACTCGTACACGCAGCAGGTGGACCTCGGCCCGCAGCGGGCCCGGTACGTCCGCGTCAGGTGCCTGACCCGCGCCACCTCCTGGGGCAACTCCCTGTGGAGCCTGTCGGTGCTCGGCAGCGCCGCACCCGGGACCGACCTGGCCCTGCACCGGCCCGCCACCGCGTCCTCCGTGGACGACCCGGGCAACCGGCCGGAGAACGTCACCGACGGCGACCCGGGCACCCGCTGGTCCTCCGAATTTGCCGACGACCAGTGGATCCGGGTGGACCTCGGCTCGGCCGTCGCGTTCGACCGGATCGACCTTACCTGGGAGCAGGCGTACGCCCGGACCTACGTGGTGCAGGTGTCCGACGACGACGCGACGTGGCGGGACGTCAAGGCGGTCGACAACTCCGCCGTGCCGCTGCCCTTCAACCGGGGCGACGCGAGCCTGCAGACCGTGGACTTCCCCGCCCGCACCGCCCGCTTCGTCCGCCTCAGCTGCGGCGCGCGGGCGACGAGCTGGGGCAACTCGTTGTGGTCCCTCTCCGTGATCGACAGCGCCGCCCCTTCGACCGACCTGGCCCTGCGCAAGACCGCCACCGCCTCGACGGAGGAGTCGTCCCACCCGGCCGCCCACGCGACCGACGGCGACCCCGGCACCCGCTGGGGCTCGGCCTACGAGGACGACCAGTGGATCCAGGTGGACCTGGGCTCCCCCGTCTCCTTCGACCGGGTGGCCGTCGTCTGGGAGTCGGCGTACCCGAAGACGTACACGATCCAGGTGTCCGACGACGGCGACGCCTGGACGGACGTGAAGTCCGTCGACAACACCCCGGAGCCGCTGAAGATCAGCGTCAACGGCGTGCGCGTCTTCGCCCGCGGCGGCAACTGGGGATGGGACGAGCTGCTGCGCCGGATGCCCGCCGACCGCATGGACGCGGCGGTGCGCATGCATCGCGACATGAACTTCACCATGATCCGCAACTGGGTCGGCAGCAGCACCCGCGAGGAGTTCTACGCCGCCTGCGACGAGCACGGCCTGCTGGTGTGGAACGACTTCCCGAACGCCTGGGCGATGGACCCGCCGGACCACCAGGCGTTCAACGACCTGGCGAAGGACACCGTCCGGCGCTACCGCATCCACCCGAGCGTGGTGGTCTGGTGCGGCGCGAACGAGGGCAACCCGCCCGCCGCCATCGACGCCGGCATGCGCGACGCCGTCGAGTCGCAGGCCCCCGGCATCCTCTACCAGAACAACTCGGCCGGCGGCATCGTCAACGGCGGCGGCCCGTACGGCTGGGTCGAGCCGCGGCGCTACTACGCACCCACGACGTACGGCAGCCAGAGCTTCGGCTTCCACACCGAGATCGGCATGCCGGTGGTCTCCACGGCCGAGAGCATGCGCGAGCTCGCCGGCGACGAGCCGGAGTGGCCGATCGGCGGCGTCTGGTACTACCACGACTGGAGCACGAGGGGGAACCAGGCGCCGCAGAACTACCAGGCCGCCATCGAGACCCGCCTCGGACCCGCCGCCGACCTCGACGACTTCGCGCGCAAGGCGCAGTTCGTCAACTACGAGAACGGCCGCGCCATGTTCGAGGCGTGGAACGCCCACCTGTGGGAGGACGCCACGGGGCTGATGCTCTGGATGTCCCATCCCGCCTGGCACAGCACGGTCTGGCAGACCTACGACTACGACTTCGACGTCAACGGCATGTACCACGGGGTTCGCGCCGCGTGCGAGCCCGTCCACGTGCAGGCCGGGCTCGACGACTGGCGGGTGGTCGCCGTCAACCACACCGCCCGGGCGCTCAAGGGCGTGACGGTGACGGCGCGCGTCTTCGACCTGCTCGGACGGCCGCTCGGCCCGGCCCGGCGGACGTCGGTGGACGTCGCCCCCTCCGCGACGGCCGAGGCGTTCACCGCCGGCTGGACGGATGACCTGCCCGACGTCCACCTCCTCCGCCTGACCCTGGAGGACGGCAGGGGCGAGCCGCTGTCCAGGAACGACTACTGGCGTTACCGGGAGCCCGCCGACCTGCGGGCGCTCAACGACCTCCAGCGGACCGCGCTCTCCGTCGAGGCGGGCAAGGTGACCAGGTCGGGGACGCGGCACACGCTCACCGCAAAGCTCCGCAACCGTGGCCAGGCGGTCGCCGCGATGGTCCGCCTGTCGCTGCTGGACGCCAGGACCGGCGAGCGCGTCCTGCCGACGCTGTACAGCGACAACTACGTCTGGCTGCTGCCGGGCGAGTCGCGCGCCTTCACTCTTTCCTGGCCGGCGGACGCCCTGCCCTCCGGCAGACCGGTCGTCCGTGTGGACGGCTACAACGTCCCCCGCACCGAGGCACGCCCGTGAACCAGGCCCGGGGCCGTTCCCGGCCCCGGGCCCGCTACAGCCCGGTCGCGCCGTCGGTGAGCTCGCGCAGGATGTCGGCGTGCCCGGCGTGCTGCGCCGTCTCCTCGATCATGTGGGCGTAGATCCACCGCAGCGACACCTCACCGAGCCGCTTGGACGGCACCGTGTCGTCGAGCGCGAACCCCGCCGCGATCCGCCGGCTCTCCTGGCACACTCGCTCGTACTCGGCGACGAGACCGTCGAGGGTGTCGTCCGGGCCCGGCTCCCAGCTCTCGTCGTCGCCTCGCGAGTTGCCGGGGATGTCGGCGGGATCGCGCTGGGCCAGCTGCCGGTGGAACCAGTTCCGCTCCACCGCGGTCAGGTGCTTGACCAGCCCCGCCAGCGTGGTCTTCGAGGGCACGATGCGCCGGCGCGCGGCCTCCTCCGGGACCCCGGCGACCTTCGCGACGATCTGCCTGCGCTGACAGTCGAGGAACGCCTCCAGGACATCGCGTTCCGTGCCCGTGCTGACGAGCTCCTCCGGCCATAAGGGCGTGGACATGGTGGCACCTCTCGTGTCGTTTCGCCAGGCATAGATGATCACCGAAAGGATGCCCGGATGACACCCCCCGGTTACGGTCCCGGCGATTCCTGGTCTTCGTTCTCGCCTGGTCCGTCCTGTCGGTCGTCCTCATGCTCGCCGACCTCGACCTGGTCGTGCCCCTGGAGCCGGACGACCCCCTGGCCGTGAACGGGATCGGCGGGATGGCGGTCACCCTCGTGCTCGTGCTGCTCGGGCTGCCCCTCGGCATGCTCATCGACCGGGCCCGCCGCCGATCGGCGATGGCCGTGGTTCCCCTCCTGGTGGCGGCCGGGGGGCTCTCCGTCCTGGCGGCCGACGTCCTCGGCTCGCGGAGCGACGGCCACGCCGTCGCGGTGCTGACGGCGACGGGCGTGCTGACGGCGATGGCGCCCGTCGTCCGCGACACCTGCCTGCCCGCCATCGCCGGCCGCGAGCGCCTGGTTTCGGCGAACGCCCTGCTGTCGGTGGTGCCGCTGGTCCTGGCCCTCTGCCTGGTGCCGGTCCTGTCGCTGCTCGACGACCTGGCCGACGTCGCGATCCCGCTCCTCACCGCCACGATGGCGGCCGGAGCGGCGTTGTTGTTCCGCATGGTCGACGCCGCTCAGGAGCCAGCGCCGCCCCGGGTGGGGTCGCGGCGGGAGATGGCGGAGGCGATCCGCTTCACCGCGCGCCACCCGGTGCTGCGCGCGATCGCCCTGTACCTCGTGGTGTCGGCGCTGGTCGCGGAGTTCGCCGACGAGGTGGCGGACGGGGCGTTGCGGGTGGCGGCGGAGTCGGCGGGGATACCGGTCGGCTCCTACTTCTCCATGGTCAACCTGTCGGCCCTTTCCGCGCCGTTCGTGGGGGCGCTGCTGGCCGTGCTGCTCCACCGGAAGGTCGGCGTCTTCCGGCTGGCCTGCGCGGCACTCCTGGTGAGCGAACCGTTCACGCTGCTGCTCGCGCTGTCCGGCTCCCCCGGAGCAACGATCTGGTACGTCGTCGGCACCCTCGTCCCGATCACCGGGACGGCCGTCGCCGCCCTCACCCTGCTCAGCCACCTTCAGGCGCTCACCCCGGATCGCCTCCTCGGCCGGGTCGGCGGCCTGCTCCTGGCGCTCACCACACTCGCCGACGCCCTGGGCGGGCTGCTGGCGACGCCCGCCGAGCGGCTCGCCGACGCCACGCCCCTGACGTCGCTCCCCGGCCCGACCCTCGCCACGCTCGCCGCTCTCGCCGCCACCGTCCCGCTCCTGCGGGCTGTCGCGGCTCACTTACGATAGGGCGTTCCAGCTCACATTCGGAGGCGCCGTCTCGTCGTACTGGTGAGGAATGAACCACCACAAAGGGAGCCAGCGCCACCATGACCACTCCATCCGAGCCGGGCCACGACCAGTTCGACCCGAGCCTGAGCGCGATCATGGGCGAGCGGCGCCAGCTGATCAACGTCGCGTACCGGCTCCTCGGCTCCCTGGCCGACGCCGAAGACGTCGTGCAGGAGACCTACACCCGCTGGTACGCCCTGTCCCCCGAGCAGCAGGACGCCATCGAGTCCCCCGGCGCCTGGCTGACGAAGGTCGCCGGCCGCATCTGCCTCGACCTGCTCGGCTCGGCCCGGGCCAGGCGCGAACGCTACGTGGGCCAATGGATCCCCGAGCCGCTCCCCGAGGAGCGCACGGAGTGGATCAACGGACGCTCGGGCGGCGCCGCGATCGACCCGGCCGACCGGATCACCCTCGACGAGTCGATCAACATGGCCTTCCTCGTCGTGCTCGAGTCCATGACCCCGGCCCAGCGCGTCGCGTTCATCCTCCACGACGTCTTCCGCTACTCCTTCGCCGAGGTCGCCGAGATCGTCGGCCGTACGCCGGCCGCCTGCCGCCAGCTGGCCACCTCGGCCCGCCGCCGCATCCGCGAGTCGCAGTCGCCCGCCACTCCGGCGGCCCAGCGCGCCGGCGTCGTCAGGGAGTTCAAGCGGGCCTGGGAGGCGCAGGACATCGACGCCCTCATCGGCCTGCTCGCCCCCGACGCCACGGGCATCACCGACGGCGGCGGCCTCGTCGGCGCCGTGCTCCCCCCGATCGAAGGCGGCAAGCGGCTCGCCCGCCTCTTCGCCGGCGCCATCGGCAAGGCGCCCGACCTCACGATCACCGAACGCACGGTCAACGGCCAGCCCGGCCTGGTGGCCCAGCTGCACGACTTCACCGTGGTGCTGGCGTTCGACGTCGCGGGCGACCGCATCCAGCACATCTGGGCCGTCCTGAACCCCGAGAAACTCCGCCCCTGGACGACGACCTGACCCGGCCCTCAGGCCGGATGGCGACCTGCCATCCGGCCTGGCGAGGATCGATCATCCGAACTGGCCGGGCTGGTAGCCGCCGGCCGGCTGCCGGGTGATGATGTTCAGGCGGTTGACGGTGTTCATCATGGCGATGAGACCCACCAGGACGGCGAGCTCGTCCTCGTCGTAGTGCTTGGCGGCGTTCGCCCAGACCTCATCGCTGACACCACCGGCGCCGTCCGCGATGCGGGTGCCCTCCTCGGCCAGCTCCAGGGCGGCCCGCTCGGCCTCGGTGAAGACCGTCGCCTCCCGCCAGGCGACGACCAGGTTGAGCCGCACGGAGCTCTCTCCCGCCCGGGTGGCCTCCTTGGTGTGCATGTCGATGCAGGCGGCGCAGCCGTTGATCTGGCTGACCCGCAGCGCCACGAGCTCCTGCGTCGTGGCGGGCACGCTCGACTCGCGCAACGACTTGCCCGCGCTGAGAAGGTACTTCAGGAACTTCCCCGCGACGGGGCTCTCGAGGTAGTTGAGACGGGCGTCCATCCTGATCTCCTGTCGTGTCGACGGTTACACCCCACCGACGACACAGCCCCCCGAGATGTGATGCCCCAAGCGGGCGGACGGAGGTCACATGAGGATGCCGCGTGCCACGGGCGGACGGACACTGGCGTGGTCGGCGCGCGCGCCGGCGGTGGCGGCGTTCCATCGCCGCGAGGCGGCGATCTCCGAGCGGCTTCCCGCGCACGCCCCGGTGCCGCGCCTGCTGGGCACGTACGACGACGGCGACTGGATCGCCCTGGCCTTCGAGGAGATCGACGGCCGCCTCCCCGCCCAGCCCTGGCACGATGACGAACTACAACGAGTCCTGGAGACGGCGGGACCCCGCATCGGGTCGTGGTCGTCGACTGGCCGCACGCGTGGACCGGAGCCCGTACTGTGACGTGCTGACGTTGATGTCGAGCGCCCGCTTGAGCGGCGTCGATCCGCAACCGCTCGCCGACGCCCACCCGCTCACCCGTCATCTCCCCGCGGCGCAGATCGACGATCTGCTGGTCCTGCACGCCGGCTTCCTGGTCAGGACCGCCGTGACGGCCGGGCCGACGGTGGACCGCCATCTGCTGGACATGATGACCGCGCTCGGCACAGCCTCACTCCGCTGGCTGCGGGACCGGTGGTGAAGGCGGTACTTCACGCCCAGAGTTGCCTCGTCCACGGCACCGCCGCCCGCCGTCATGCGCAAGGCTTCACGTACGCCACGATGACGGGCCACCCGCAACCTCGACGCCGCCCGAGGCCGCTGACCACCCGCCGCAGCCTTGCCACACCATCCCGTCACGTCACGCGCCCGTGAGGGGCGCCGGAACGGAGCTCCCGTTCGGCGAACTCCCGGAAGCCGCGGGGCGGGCGGCCGGTGACACGTTCGACGGTGTCGGTGACCCGGTCCTCCGAGCCGTCGCTGATATCGGTGTCGAGCCCGGCGAGCATGGCGGCGAAGGCCGAGGGGATGCCGTGCCGCGTGAAGTGGCGGGCGAGCTCGTCCACCGTGACGGACCGGTGGCGCACGGGTCGGCCGGTGTGCCGGGTGAGGAGCGCGGCGACGTCGTCGTAGCTCAACGTCTCCGGCCCGGTCAGCACGTGCTCGGTGTCGTGCGGCACGTCCGCCGTCAGCGCGTGCCCGGCGACCGACGCGATGTCGGCCGCGTCGACGAACCCCACCCGGCCCTTGCCCGTGGCGGAGATGATCTCGCCGTCGCGGGTCCTCAGCGCGAGCGACTCGCCGGCGAAGTTCTGCATGAACCACGACGGCCGCAACACCGTCCATTCCGGCATGACCGTACGGACCAGGCCGTACAGCGCCCCGACCCCCGACGTGCTCTCCGGCACCGCCGACGAGCCGAGCAGCACCACCCGCCGCACCCCTTGGCGGACGGCCTCCCGCAGGAACGGCTCCACCAGCGGGACAGGTTCGGCCACCCCGATGGGCGGGACCAGGTAGACGGCTCGAACCCCGGTCAACGCGGGTGCGTGTGTCTCCCGATTCGCCCAGTCGAAGCGTACGAATCCGGCGAGATCCGCCCGACGAGAGGCCGGCCGCACCGGCAGGTCGCGTTCGCGCAGGAAGTCCACCACCCGGGAACCGGTCGTCCCGGTCGCGCCGACGACGAGAACCTCACTCATGCGCACCCCCGGCGAAAGCCCGGTTCGTCGCCTCGACCCCGCCCAGCGCCTCGGCAGCGGCCAGCGGACTCCAGTAGTCCCGATACATCTGGATCTCTCCGTCCCGCACGGTGACGACCGCGACATAACGCATGCGATACGGCTTCCCCGTACCCGCCACGACCCCCGCCACCTCGAACTCGACGATCACCACCTCGGGATCGACGCTCTGGTGCACGGTCTCCTGGACGATCTGCCGGACGTCGAGGATGTCCGGGTAGCCGCGCATGTACTCCTGAATCGCGGCCCGCCCCTCCACGCGCGACGGATATCCCGGCGCCGCGAAGGGGAACTCGATCACCCCGTCCTCCGCCCACAGCCCGGCGAAGGCTGCCATGTCCTTGGCCACCAGCAGTTCCAGGGCCCGCCTGACCAGCTCAGCAGCAGTCATTCCGCGCTCCTTCCCACACATGGACGATACGGTACCGTCCCGACGTGAACGGTAGACGAGACGGCACCGTCCCGTCCAATCGCTAAACTCTCCCCATGACCCGCCGCACACCCACCGGCGCAGCCGTGCTGCAACCGACGGTCACCAAGGCCATCACCGAAGCTGTCCTCGACGAACTGGCCGAGAACGGCTACGCCCGCCTGTCGATGGAGGCCGTCGCCAAACGTGCGGGCGTGGGCAAGAGCGCGCTGTATCGCCGCTGGTCGTCCAAGCAGGAGATGGCGATCTCGGTGATCTCCGAGTTCGGCGCGGAACAGGTCACCGTCCCCGACACCGGCTCCCTGCGAGGCGACCTGCGGGCCGCCCTCGGCACGCTCATGAAGTGGCTGACGCATCCGCGCTTCTCGCGGATCATGGCCGACCTGGTGGCGGAGACGGCCCGCAACGCGAAGCTCGGCGAGGCCGTCGAAACCCTGGTCGGGATGCCCAAGCGGGAACGCGTCGCGGCCATGTTCCATCGCGCGATCGCCCGCGGCGAACTGCCCGCGGACACCGACCTGGAGCTCGCCCTCGACCTGCTCGCCGCCCCCCTCTACTGGCGACTGGTCGTACGCTCCGCCGCGGCCGATCCCACCTACATCGACGACCTCACCGACGCCCTCCTGCGATCCTTCACCAGACGCCCGCACGACCGTTGACGCCCCACCCCGGGAACGACCGGCCGAGATTCCGGACATCCGCCCGTTACGGCGCCACGGCGCTGCCATGATCTTGGTGGCGCCTCACGGATGGGATCCCCGATGTCCACTCGTTCGCTCGTGCCGCTGGCCGCCTCGCTCTGTGCGGGCGCCCTCGCAGTTCTGGTGCATCACTTCAGCGACTCCGACCTGGTGCTCCTGAGGGAGCACCTCAACCACCCGTTCGCGCTCGGCGTCCTGGCCTGCGCCCTGATGACGTGGGCCGCCCTCGGGCTGCGGCGGAGGTGGCTACGCGCCGCGATCATCGTCCTCGCCGGACTGGGTGGAAGCGCCGCGCTGTTCGTCGGGCTGGCCGCCGCCGCACTCACCACCGCCGAGGACGTCGGCTACGTCGACGGACCCGCCCCGTACCGGATCCGCCTCCAGCAGTCGACAGCGGGCCTCGGCCCCGACACGGTGACATCCCTCAGCGTCCGCAAGGACGACGGGCTGCTCAGCAAGGAGTGGCACCTCGGCTGCTTCAACGACGACGACCCGAACGACGCCTTCGACTCGATCAAGTGGACCGGCCCGAGTTCGATCGAGATCCGCGTCACCGACGGCCGAACGTTCCCCATAACCCTGAACCCGACCTCAGGCCGCCCCCGAACCACCGCAACCCTCAACTGTTGACCGCATCCCCACGCCACGCGCCGCTCAGTGTTCCTTTCGCCCACGATCAAAGTCGGTCCCCGGCAGCCGGAGCGCCCCAGCCATTCACGGTGAGCACCGAAGTCGTGGCACGCCCAAGGAGCCTTGACACCCTCTGCCCCTCTAGTGACCATCGGGGGTGGCTTCCTCCCCCACCCTTCTCCAGAACCGGAACTTCCGGCGGCTGCTCGCCGCCGACGCGATCAGCCATGCGGGCACCCAGATCACATCGGTGGCGCTGCCCCTGACCGCTGTCGTCGCGCTCCAGGCGGGCGCTCTGGACACCGGCCTGCTCAACGCCGCGCAACAGGCCGCTTTCCTGCTGCTCGGCCTGCCCGCAGGGGTGTGGGTGGATCGGCTGCGCCGCCGTCCCATCCTGGTCACCACCGATCTGGCCAGAGCCGCACTCCTGCTGACGCTCCCTGTCGCCTGGTGGCTGGACCTGCTCACGCTGCCGCATCTGTACGTGGTGGCGTTCGGGCTGAGCGCGGCCACGGTCTTCTTCGACGTGGCCTACCGCAGCTACCTGCCGACCCTGCTCGACAAGGACCAGCTCGTCCGGGGCAATGGCGCGATCGAATCCGTGGCCGGGCTGTCGAGGGTTGCCGGGCCCGGCGTCGGCGGCTGGGCCGTTCAGCTGGTGGGTGGGCCCGTCGCACTGCTGGCCGACGCGTTCAGCTATCTCGCCTCGGCGCTCTGCCTGCGCGGGATCGACGCACACGAAGCGCTGGAAGATCGGCCGGCCGAACGCCGGGCGCTCTCGGGTGAGATCTGGGAGGGCGTGACCTTCGTGCTACGAGATCCCGCCCTGCGGGCCATCGCCACCAGCGCGGCCGTCTCCAACTTCTGCGGCGCGGCGATCGCCGTGCTACAGGTGCTGTTCCTGATCCGCACGGTCGGAATCAGCCCCGGCCTGTACGGCATGCTGCTCATGGCAGGCGCCGCGGGCGGCCTGGTGGCGGCGGTGACCTCCGGCCGTCTGGCCGGACGGATCGGTCAGGCCAGGCTCATCTGGCTCGCCCCAACCGTCTGCACGCCCTTCGCGCTGTTGATCCCGTTCACCGGCGCGGGCTGGGAACTGTCCTGGTTCGTCGTCGCCACCCTGATGACCGCAACGGGCGGGGTGCTCTTCAACGTGGCCCAGGCGAGCTACCGGCAGGCGATCAGCCCGGACCACCTGCTCGGCAGGGTGACGGCCTCGACCCGGTTCATAGCCTGGGGAGTGCTGCCCTTCGGCGCCACCGCGGGCGGCCTGCTCGGCGAGCTGTACAGCACGCGTGACGGCCTCTGGGTGGTGGCGCTGGCCCAACTGCTCAGCCTGGCGCCCCTGCTGCTCTCACCGCTGCGCCGAATGCGGAACTTCTAAGGTGAGCACCCAGAGTTTCAACGTACGGCGTCGGACACGCGGACCGTTATGTACGGATGCGCCTGTTCCAGCCACTCGCCGTTCAGCCTTGCTCCTGTGGTCTGGTCGATGACCGCGAGCCACGCGCCTCTCCAGTCGTAGCCTTCGTCACGTTCCTCGAACTCGACGAAGAAGTCCGTCATCGCCTGCAGCTCCGGCCATCGGCCGATGCCGGGATGGTCTTCCGGGCTCCCGGGGAAGAACGCGTCGATCGCCAGGACGAGCTCGTCTCCGGCCGCGAAGCTCAGCTGATTGTGGCTGTTGACGTTCCACCAAGCGCTGTAGACCCGAGCCCCCTGACTGAGCCGCCGCAGCACGAAGGGACTGATCCGAGGTAGTCGATCTCCAGAAGCATGGCGGCGGCACCGCACCAGTCGACGAACACGGGATAGGCGTCCCCGGCGGGAGGCCCTGCTTCCCTGAAGGGTGCCGGCTCATGAAGCTGGTACGGGGTGCCCCCACTGAGCCGGACGGCGATCTCATCGAGGTCGAACGCATGTCCGCTGTCCGGCACCACGACCGTCCAGCACATGGCCACGCCCAGCCAGGGATGACTGGAACGGAACTGCCGGTAGTGCTCGCGCAAACCAGTGGTCGACGGCTTTCCGTTCACGCATGGCCCCTTCTCTCAGCCGGAACGATCTTTGAGATCCTCGCATGTGGCATCGGGCCCGAGGTCGCGTGTGGAGGCGTTCCGTGGTGCGTTCAGGGCAGCGGGCGTGCCCGGTCCGTTTCCGTGCCAGGCCGCCCGCGTGCCCGCCCACCCACTGTGCCGGGACCACCAGTGCGCGCGTCAACTCGCGGCGGCGGCTTGCCTGCGCATCAACAAGTGGCCACGGCGGAATCGTTCATCCTCCAAAGGCTCGCGCAACATCCGCCCCACCTCGACGAACTCTTCCTTGCGCGCCAGTTCGGCCAACTCATCGATCGGCCACCGGTAGGCCGGCGCGACCTTATGGTCGAACTCCAGAACCGGACCGCCCTCGGATTCGAAGAACCCGAGCAGGAGGTGACCACCCGGGGCCAGCACCCGGCGGAACTCGGCAAAGTACGGCGGCAGCTCCGGCGGTGGGATGTGGATGACGGAGTACCAGGAGAGCAGCCCGCCCAGCTCACCGTCGGCCACGTCGATGGCCCCCATCGAACCGACCTCGAACCGCAGGTCAGGGTGGTCCTTGCGGGCGATGTCGATCATTGCGGGAGACAGGTCGACGCCGAAGGCGTCCAGTCCGAGGTCACGCAGGTGTGCCGTCATGTACCCAGGACCGCACCCGGCCTCGACGACGACCCGGGGCCCGGCGGCCCGTACGAGCTCGGCGAACACGGCGAGCATCGCGCGATCCAGAGGCAGGCGGTCGAGCGAGTCTCGAACGAGGTCGGCGTACAGGTCGGCGACGGCGTCGTAGGCGTCCGCCGTCGCGGTCAGATAGGGGGAGAATTCGGCCATGGCGGACGACTGTAGTTCATCGCCCGGCAAAGACCGCCGACCATCACCGCGATGGCCTCGAACCGTCTTTTGGGGGCACCACCTCTCGCACCAGCTCGATGGCCCGGCGAGTCGCTTGAAGCTCGACCTCCAACTCGGCGATACGCCGTTTCGCGGCCGCCAGTTCAGCCTTCTCACCACTGGTCAGGCCAGGTTCCAGGCCGCGGTCGATACGGTCTTGCCGCCGCCAGTTGTAGATCGTCTGGATGCTGATGTCCAGGATACGGGCCAGCTCGGTAGCCGTGCGGCCCGCTTCGAGTAAGTTCAGCACCTTACGCCGGAACTCCGGCGGGTAGCCCCGTCGTCCCATGCCACTTTCCTCTCATCAAGTGGCACAAGAATCCAGAAATCCACCTCCACTCAACGCGGGGCACACCAAAGCTCCACCGAAGCCGGGGCGATTCACACAACGTCCGCCGCTCCTTCAGGGCCGTCCTCAAGAAGGCCGGCCTCAACCCGAAGGACTGGACACCCCGCGAGATGCGGCACAGCTTCGTCTCGCTGCCCTCCGTCCGACTCCGGCATGCCCATCGGGGCCATCTCACGCCTGGTCGGCCACCGCAACACCACCGTCACCGAGACCTTCTACCGCAAGCAACTCCGCCCCGTCATCCTCGACGGTGCTGAGGCCATGGATCAGATCTTCAGAGACACATAGTCACCCAGTTAGTCACCCGCCAACGCAAAAGGCCGCTTCCAGCGCTCTGGAAGCGGCCTTTGACCTGGGTGGAGATGAGGGGATTCGAACCCCTGACCCCTTCGATGCGAACGAAGTGCGCTACCGGACTGCGCTACATCCCCGAGGACTCGACCAGATTAGCAAACTCCGGAGGGTCCTCGCGCCATCGATCTCAGTCTCCGACCGCGCGCCTGGGTGGTTCGGCGTACTGATCGAACAGAACGTCCTGCTGTGGCGGCGTGAAGTCGATGATCTCGGCCTCCGCCTCAGCCGCGGCGCGCCGCTGCTCACGCAGTCTTCGCTGCCGCTCCGCACGCGCCAGGCGGGCGCGTTCGCGACGGTCCCGATCGACTTGTACGGCCACGCGCAAGAAGACCATGTACGTCAACATGACGACCACGGACGGAGCAACGCCCCACCATGGGATCATGTGTACGGCCGCCGTCACGATGGAGGCCAGCACCAGCAGGGCGGTGAAGAAGAGCAGCCGGCGCCGGCGGGCCACGATGATGGCGCGGCGGCGGAGCCGGAATTGGCGGACGTCGACCTTCTCGACTTCCGCCGCAGGCGTGCCGTCGTCTTCGTCGCCGTCCGAAGGGTCCAGGTTGTCGAGGTCGGGGAGTTGATGCTCGCCGGTGTAGTGCTCTTCGAGCTCCGCCAGTTCAGCGAGGTTGGTCTTGTCTCTGCGCAGCCACATAGGGATCAGGACGCAGAGCCACATCACGACGATGGCCAGGTAGAGGAGGACGCTGCTCACGACCACCTCCAGGCGAAAAGCCGCCTCCGGGCAGCACGAAGACGCGGCTGTGTTCGTTGCGTCTTCAATGTGCTCACGTCACGCACCGTAAGACCGCGTGTCACTGATTGACGAGCATTCGGTGCGGTGTGTCGCGAGATCGTCAAACCTCTTCGACGGGAGACCCCCCGTGAGCAGCCGACTCACGCGCGCGACGCCATTGCACGAGAAGGCCGCCGGGGACGTCCTCGACGGTCAACGCGTAACACATGTGGTCGCGCCAGGCCCCATCGATGTGGAGTTGGCGACGCCGTATGCCTTCTTCCCGGAAACCGAGCTTCTCAACCACCCTACGGCTGGCCTGATTCTCGGGGCGGATGTTCGCCTCCAGCCGATGCAGCCCGGTGGTGAAAAAGCAGTGGTCAACGGCCATGGCGAGGGCGGTCGGGGTGATGCCCTTGCCCGCCAGCGCGCCGTCGATCCAGTATCCGACCTGGGCAGAACGGGCAGATCCCCACACGATCGCGCCGACCGTGAGCTGTCCGGCGAAACGCCCCTCGTACGTCACCACCCACGGCAGCGCGAGCCCCTGCCTGGCCTCGCGGCGCAGGGTGCCGACCATGGAGACGTACGGCCCGAGACCGGTCCTGAACAGGGGCGTCTCGGGGTTGCTCGGCTCCCAGGGACGCAGCCAGTCGGCGTTGCGCAGCCGGGTCTCACGCCAGACGCGTACGTCGCTCAGCCGCAGCGGCCGCAGGCCTACCGGCCCTTCGTTCAGTGTCGCCGGCCAGCCACGAAGTCGATCCACACCTCTCATCATCCCCCCATCGGGCGCGATGTCGCCACGGGGATTGACGGTCAGCGCGGGTGATCGCCGCCCTGGATCTGCTCGACCGTGTGCCGCAGGATGGGAGCCAGTACGGCGACGCCGTCCCGCACCCCACCGGACGATCCCGGCAAATTTACGATCAAGGTCTTGCCTGCCTGTCCCGCCAGCCCCCTGGACAAAATGGACGTGGGCACCTTTTCCCGATTTGCCAGACGGATGGTCTCCGCAATGCCGGGAATTTCGCGAGAAATTACGCGAGAGGTCATCTCGGGGGTCAGGTCCATGGGCGTCACCCCCGTCCCGCCCGTGGTGACGATGACGTCGTAACCACCGGCGAGACCCTCGCGGAGCGCGGCCTCCACCGGGTCGCCGTCGGGTACCACGACCGGGCCGTCGACCTCGCAGCCGGCCTCCTGACGCAGCAGGTCAGCGAGCAACGGCCCTGATTTATCCTCATAAATCCCAGCAGACGCCCGGTTCGACACCGTGATCACCAACGCGCGCATCACTCACCGTCCCGCGTCCACCGGCCGGTCTTGCCGCCCAGCTTCTCCTCCACCCGCACGTCCGTGATGACCGCGGCCGGATCAACCGCCTTCACCATGTCGATCAGGGCCAGCGCCGCCACCGAGACCGCGGTCAGCGCCTCCATCTCGACCCCCGTACGGTCCGCCGTCTTCACCCGGCACGTGATCGCCACGCCCCAGTCTTCGACGTCGAGGGTCACCTTCACGCCGTGCAGCGCGATGGGGTGGCAGAGCGGAATCAGGTCAGGCGTACGTTTCGCCCCCATGATCCCCGCGATCCGCGCCACCCCGAGCGCGTCGCCCTTCGGCACCTCCCCCGACCGCAGCAGCGATACGGTCTCGGCCGACAGCAGCACCCGCCCGGTGGCCGTGGCGCTGCGCGCCGACACGTCCTTGGCCGAGACGTCGACCATGCGGGCGGCGCCGGTCTCGTCGATATGAGTGAGTTCGTTCACAGCCTCATCACCTCCACCGAGGCCCCGGCGGGTACCTCGGTCACGTCCTCGGGGACCACGATGAGCGCGTTCGCCGCGGCCAGGGCCGCGAGCTGGTGGGAGCCCTGCCCGTGCACCGGCGAGACCGTGCCGTCGGCGGCCAGCACGCCGCGCAGGAACGAACGTTTCCCGGACGGCGAGCGCAGCGGCTCCGTCGTCCGCGCCGCGACCGTCTGCGGCAGCCCGGCGGGCAGCCCGCGCATCTTGTCGAGCGCGGGGCGGACGAACAGCTGGAACGACACGAACGACGACACCGGATTGCCGGGCAGCGCGAAGATCGGCACCTGGTCGTCGCCCAGCACGCCGAACCCCTGCGGCATGCCCGGCTGCATGGCCACCTTCTCGAACGCGACCGTGCCCAGCGGCGACAGCGCCTCCTTGACCGGCTCGTACGCCCCCATCGAGACGCCGCCGCTGGTGATGACCGCGTCGGCGCGTACGAGAGCGGTGTCGAGGCGGTCGAGCAGGACGGCCGGATCGTCACCGACGGAACCCGAACGGAACCCCTCGCCCCCGGCCTCGCGGACGGCGGCGGTCAGGGTGAAGCTGTTGGAGTCCCAGATCTGGCCGGGGGCCAGCTGGCCGCCCGGCTCGACCAGCTCAGAACCGGTCGAGATCACCACCACGCGCGGACGCGGACGCGCCAGCACGCGCTTGCGGCCCACCCCGGCGAGAATGCCGAGCTGCGCCGCACCGATCAGGGTGCCGGCCTTGAGCACGACCTCCCCCGCCTGGACGTCCTCGCCGGCCCGGCGGATCGCGTTGCCGGGCTCGGCACGGCGGTCGATGAAGACCGAGACCGTGCCGCCGTCGGTCCACTCCACCGGCACGACGCAGTCGGCCCCGGCCGGGAGAGGAGCCCCGGTCATGATGCGTACGGCATGACCGGGCCCCACGGCGCGCAGCTCGGTGGAGCCGGCCGCCACGTCGTCGATCACCGGCAACGTGACCGGGAGCTCCGCGAGGTCCTCGGCGCGGACGGCGTAGCCGTCCATCGCCGAGTTGTCGAACGGCGGCAGCGGCACCGGCGACGTCACGTCTTCGGCCAGGGTCGCCCCCAGCGTCTGCTCGAGGTCGAGCTCCAGCGGCGCCAGCGGACGTACAGTGGCCAGGATCTCGGCCAGATGCGCGTCAACTGATCTCATCGAGGAACTCCCGCAGCCAAGGCACGAAGTCGGGCGCCAGATCCTCGCGATCCGCGGCGAACTTCACCACCGTCCGCAAATAGTCGAGCTTGTCACCGGTGTCGTAGCGGCGGCCCCGGAACAGCACGCCGTGCACCGGCCCGCCGTCCTCGCCGCCGCGTGAGGCGAGCGTGCGCAGCGCGTCGGTGAGCTGGATCTCGCCGCCCCGCCCCGGAGGCGTCTTCTCCAGCACCTCGAACACCGCCGGGTCGAGCACGTAGCGCCCGATGATCGCCCAGTTGGACGGCGCCTCCTCGACCGGCGGCTTCTCCACCAGGTCGACCACGCGGACGACGTCGTCCTGCGCCGTCGCCTCGATGGTCGCCACGCCGTACAGGGAGACCTGCTCCTTCGGCACCTCCATCAGCGCGATCACACTGCCGCCGAACGTGTCGCGCACCTCGATCATGCGCTGCAGCAGGCGGTCACGGTGGTCGATCAGGTCGTCGCCGAGCAGGCAGGCGAAGGGGTGGCCGCCGACGTGCTGCTTGGCGCACAACACCGCGTGGCCGAGGCCCTTGGGCTCGCCTTGGCGTACGTAATGGAGGGTCGCCAGCGAGGCCGGCTCGCGGACCTGGGACAACCGGTGCTCGTCGCCCTTGGCTTCAAGCGCCTCCTCCAACTCGAACGCCCGATCAAAATGGTCTTCGATGGACCGTTTGTTCTTGCCGGTGACCATCAAGACGTCGAGCAGCCCGGCAGAGGCCGCCTCCTCGACGACATACTGGATCGCGGGCTTGTCGACGATGGGCAACATCTCCTTGGGTGTCGCCTTGGTCGCCGGGAGGAACCGGGTGCCCAGACCCGCGGCGGGCACGACGGCTTTCGTCACAGGGTCGAAGTCAGCCATGAGTAGACCCTAGTGGAGGGATCTGTGGACAAGTTGAACCTGCGCCGCGAGCTGAACGCGGCGCGCTCACGCCTCTCCCCCGAACAGTTGCGCGCAAACGCCGTCAAGGTCCGCGAAACGCTGCTCGAACAACCGTGGGTTCAGATGGCCGGCCTGGTGGCTTGCTACTGGTCAACGGGGTCGGAGCCCGATACGCACGGGCTCGTGTTCGCTCTGTGGAAACACGGCGCCACGGTGATCCTGCCGGTGCTGCGGGAGGACAATGATCTTGATTGGGCGGTGTACGACGGCCCCGGCACGCTCGCCCCGGGTCGCCACGGCATCATGGAGCCGGTCGACACGCGCCGCGGCGTCGAGGCGATCCGCACGGCCGCGCTGGTGATCGTCCCCGCCCTGGCGGTCGACCGGCGCACCGGCGTACGCCTCGGGCGGGGCGGCGGCTCGTACGATCGGGCTCTGGCCCGGGTCGGTCCGAACGTCCCGACGGTGGCGCTGCTGCACGACGGCGAACTCATCGACGACGTGCCCCAGGAGCCCCACGACCGGCACGTTCGCTACGTCATGACCCCTTCCGGACTCACTAGTCTTATGTGAGCGCAGATACGAGAGGGGAGCCAGATGACACTCGATGTCTGGCTCCTCCTCGGTGCCTCGATCGTCATCGCGGCCATCGCCGCCGTACGCCTCGTCCACCGCAGCGGCCTGCCGTCCCTCCTCGTGTTCCTGGGCCTGGGACTGCTGCTGTCGGCCGGGTTCGGGATCTCCGTCGAAAGCCCCGAGACGGCCCAGCAGATCGGCCTCACGGCGCTGGCGGTGATCCTGGCCGAGGGCGGTCTGACCACGACGTGGTCCCATGTGAAGCGTTCCGTCCCGATCGCGCTGGTGCTCGCGACCGTGGGCGTCGTGGTCAGCACCGTCGTGGTGGCGCTGGTCGTGCAGGTGGTGCTCGGCTTCGACACCACGACTGCGCTCATTCTCGGCGCGGTGCTGGCCTCCACGGACGCCGCCGCCGTCTTCACCGTGCTGCGGCGACTGCCGCTGCCGCCCCGGCTGGCGGGCGTGCTGGAGGCGGAGTCGGGCTTCAACGACGCCCCCACGGTCATCGCGGTGATGCTGCTCAGCACGTCCGCCCATCCGGGGGCGGGCCTGGGAACGTTCCTGCTGGAGACCCTGATCGAGCTGGTCATCGGCGCCGCGGTCGGCCTCGCCGTCGGCCCTGCGGGCGCGTTCGCCCTGCGCCGCGTCGCCCTGCCCGCCTCAGGCCTCTATCCCATCGCCGCCCTCGCCCTCACCTTCGTCTCGTACGGCGGCGCCGTCCTGCTGCACGGCTCGGGCTTCCTGTCCGTCTACCTGACCGCGCTCATCCTGGGCAACTCCCGCCTGCCGCACCGGGCGGCCACCCGCGGTTTCGCGGAGGGCGCGGCCTGGCTGGCGCAGATCGGGCTGTTCGTCATGCTCGGCATGCTGGCCGACGTGCACGAGATGCCGTCGGCCATCATCCCCGGGCTCATCACCGGCACCGTGCTGGTGCTGCTGGCCAGGCCGGCCTCCGTGGTGGTCAGCTCGGTGGTGGCGTGGGGGCTGCGGCTCGACCGGGTGAGCTGGCGCGACCAGGCGTTCCTGTCGTGGGCCGGGCTGCGCGGCGCGATCCCGATCGTCCTCGCGACCATCCCGTGGGCGGCCGGGGTCGAGGGCTCGAAGGACATCTTCAACCAGGTCTTCGTCATCGTCATCGTGTTCACCGTGCTCCAGGCGCCGACGTTGCCGTTCGCGGCGCGGGTGCTGGGGGTGTCGGCGCCCGCAGAGGCCCACGACCTGGAGGTGGAGTCGGCGCCTCTGGAGGAGCTCAACGCCGATCTGCTGCAGGTCAGGATCCCGCCGGGCTCCCGGCTGCACGGCGTGGAGATCTTCGAGCTGCGCCTGCCCGGCGGCGCCGCGGTGACGCTCGTCGTACGCGACGGCCGCTCGTTCGTCCCGGCCACCACCACCCGGCTCCGGGCGGACGACCAGCTGCTCGTCGTCACCACCGCCGCCTGCCGCGAACAGGTCGAGCGCCGCCTGCGCGCCGTGAACCGCAGTGGCAAGCTGGCCGGGTGGTTCGGGGAGCGGGGGTTGGAATAGGTGTTTCTGGCAATCGGTTACCATTAGCAGTCGCATCGCTCGAGTGCCAATGCTGATCGAGTGTCCATGCTTGAAGGAGGAGCGCGTGCCGACCTACCAGTACGCCTGCAATGACTGTGGTGAGCAGCTCGAGGTCGTTCAGAAGTTCACCGACGATGCGTTGACGGTCTGCCCCAACTGCCAGGGCAACCTGCGGAAGGTGTTCTCCGCCGTCGGCATCGTCTTCAAGGGCTCTGGCTTCTACCGCACCGACAATCGCTCGTCGTCGACCTCTTCGTCCTCGTCGTCCGCTTCCTCTTCTTCCTCGAAGTCGACGGAGAGCAAGTCGTCGTCCGACTCGGGTACGTCCACCCCGGCCGCCGCTCCGGCCGCCGCCTCCAACTGACCCTTCCCTCGGGTCCCGGCACACGCCGACCTCCCGCCCCCGGGG
>NZ_POUD01000540.1 GCF_003236395.1 Nonomuraea aridisoli
GGTGAGGAAGGGGGTCAGCCATTCGGGGGTGACTTCTGCGGGGAAGTCGGCGGCCTGGGTCTCTGAGACGTCGACGGCCGAGTATCCGCCCTTGCCGGCGCCGACGCCCGCGATCAGCGTCAGCACCCCGGCCCGGCGCTGGAACCACGTCTGCCGGAGACGCCAGCCCACGACGGCACGGCGTTCGATGACGGCCTGGGCGCGCCGGAGTGAGCCGGACCGGACCGACAGGCGCACGCCGTCGTAGCCGTGCCCCAGCGAGGCGTACCGGTCGAGGCCCAGGGGGACGCCCAGCGCGGCCAGGAGCAGCGCCAGGACGAGCAGGACCCACCACAGTGTCGCCCCCGTCGCCCAGGCCGCCGCGGCGCTCGCCAGCGCCACCACGAGCCACGGGAAGACGGCGCGGAACAGGCGGCGCCTGCGCGCCACGGGCGGGTGCGGACGGAGTTCGGACCGGTAGGGCCCGATGGCGTCGGCGGCCACCTGGTACGCGACCCCGCGCGGCACGTCGGGCAGCAGCTGACCGCGGGTCTCGGAGTCGCCGAGCCCGGTCACGATGGCCCAGACGCGTACGACGCCGGCCCAGCGTTCGGCGAGGCCGTCCACGATCTCGTAGCCGCGTACGCGCTGGGACTCCAGCGACACGCTGCGCCGGTTGATCAGGCCGCGTTCGGCGACGAGGTAGCCGTCGCGGCGTTTGAGGTGAAAGTTCCAGTTGAAGATCGCGTACATCAGGCCGCCCGTGACCGGCATCGCGAGCACGAGCAGCAGAGCCACGGCCAGCAGCAGGTACGGGTGTTCCCACAGCCACTCCCCCGCGCTCCAGGCGGCGTCCTGGCCGAAGCCCAGCTCGTCGCTCCACTGGAACGCCAGGCCCACGGCGCCGCCGGCGAACGCGAACGGGGTGAGCAGGTACGCACCGGACAACGGCCCGTACAGCAGCCACTTGCGGGGCACGGAGATGATGGGCTGTTCGCGGGGGCCGGCGGGTGCGGCGGCCTCTTGGGCGTGCGCCTCGGGGCGGCCGGCGCGGCGCAGGAGGAGCGCCTTGAGCCGTTCGGCCTCGGCGAGCGTGACGCCGTCGAGCTTGGCCTCCTCGTCGCCGCCGCTCGCCCCTGTGTCGATCTTGAGTACGGCCAGGCCCAGCAGGCGGTGCATCGGAGGCGTGGAGACGTCGACGCCGCGAATGCGCTCCAAGGGGATGGTCCGGATGGAACGGCTGATCAGCGACCGTTTCGTCTCCAGGCTGTCGCCGAGGATCTCGTACGTGAACGTGGCCCAGCGGACGAACGCGACCACCACGGCACCCACGACGCCGGCCGCCGCCCAGGCGTACGACCTCGGTGAGAAACCGCCCACGAACAGGACGCCGATGAGGGGCAGGAGGAGGGAGGGCAGCATGCGTACGGGGTCGATGAGCAGCACCTTGGGGCTGAACCGCCGCGGCGCCCGCCCGGGCCCCGGATAGGGCGGCATCCCACCGGGCGGCGGCGGATACCCGCCCCACGGCGGCTCCCCCGGCCCGGCGCCCTGCCCATACGGCTGGCCGGGGCCCTGCGCGTGCCCATGCGGCTGGCCTGGGGTGGAAGCGTGCCCGGGTGGCTGTCCCGGGACTGAGGCATGCCCGTACGGCTGTCCCTGGACTGGGGCGTGCCCGTACGGCTGCGCCGGAGC
>NZ_POUD01000541.1 GCF_003236395.1 Nonomuraea aridisoli
AGCTTCCTGTGATGAGTGACCGCTCCCGCGCCGCCGCCCGCCGCCGACGCCCCGCCGGCCGCTGTTGCCGTGTCGCCGGATGATGCGGCGTATGTCATCTTCACCTCCGGTTCCACTGGCCGTCCCAAGGGTGTGCTGGTGCCTCGGCGGGGTTGGTCGCACTTCTGCCGGGTGGCGCGGGACGTGTACGGCATCGAGGCCGGTGACCGGGTGCTTCAGTTCGCCTCGCTCAGCTTCGACGCGAGCGTTCAGGAGATCTTCCCTGCGTTGATCGCGGGTGCGGCCGTCGTCGTCCGCGACGAGGACATGATCAGCCGGCCCGACCTGTTCCTCGACCGCTGCGCCGGCCTTGGCGTCACCGTGCTCGCCACGGCCACGGCGTACTGGCGGGAGCTCGTGTCGGCGATCGACCGGCACGAGGCGGTGCTGCCGGCGAGCGTCCGCATGGTGATCATCGGCGGGGAGGCGGCGCACGCGCGTACCGTCGAGCGCTGGCGCGCGCGGGTCCGTCCCGGCGTGCGGCTGCTCAACACGTACGGCCCGACCGAGGCGATCGTCACGGCGACCGTCGCCGATCTGACCTCCTGGTCCGGGACCGGCCCGGTGCCGATCGGGTCTCCGTTGCCGGGAGTGACCTGCCGGGTCGTCGGACCGGACGGCGCCGAGGCCGCCGCCGGGCAGCCGGGCGAGCTGCGCATCGGCGGCGCCGCCCTGGCCACCGGCTACCTGCGCCGGCCCGAGATGACGGCGGAACGGTTCGTCCCGGGGCCGGGCGGAGCGCCCGAGTACCGCACCGGCGACCGCGTACGGCGGCTTCCCGACGGGACGCTGGAGTACCTGGGCCGGCTCGACCGGCAGGTGAAGATCCGCGGCTTCCGGGTGGAGCCGGCGGAGGTCGAGGCCGCGCTGCGCCGGCTCCCGGGCGTCGCCGACGCGGTGGTGCTGGCCGACGAGAGCGGCGGGCAGACGCGGCTGGTGGCGCACCTGCTCGTGGAGGACGGCGGGCCGGACGCGGCCGAGGTGCGCCGGCGCCTGCGCGATCAGGTGCCGCCCTACCTGGTGCCGGCCGTGATCCGCCTCCACGACTCCTTCCCGCTCACTCTTCAGGGGAAGGTCGACACGGCCGCGCTGGCAGCCGTACCGCCATCCGCGGCCGACGCCGATGTGCCGGACAGCCCCGCGAGCCCGGCGGACGACTCGGCGGGCGGCCTGGCGGGCGGCCTGACGGACAGCGCGGGCGCCCACCCGGCCGAGGCGCGCGTCCGCGGGTTGTGGGAGAGCCTGCTCGGCGTCACCGGCATCGGGCCCGCCGACGACTTCTTCGCGCTCGGAGCCGACTCGCTCCAGGCCATCCGTCTGATCAGCCGGCTGCGCCGGGAGTGCGGGACCGAGCTGAGGCTCAGCGACCTGTACGCCGCCCCGACGTTCGCGGAGGTGGTGGCGGCGGTCCGTGCGTCCGCCGAGGTGGCGGCGAAGGTCCGTGCGTCCGGTGAGGCGATGGCCGCGGGCCGAGCATCCGCCGCAGCGCCTGGCGCCATTGGAGGGACGGCGTCTGGTTCTGCTGTGGATACGGTGCCTGGCGCTGCCGTAGAGGCGGCGGCCGGTGTCGCTGTTGAGGCGTCGCTGGGGTTCGGCGCCGGGGCGTCGGAGGGCTGGGACGCGTCCGGGGA
>NZ_POUD01000543.1 GCF_003236395.1 Nonomuraea aridisoli
GTTCGGGGACGTCCTCGGTGGTCTCTTCGGCGGGCTCGGGGTCGGGCGGGGTGAGCTGGGGTCGTGGGTGCGCGGGCATGACCTCCGCGTGCCACACCTCGATGCGCTGCTCGACCTCGCGTAAGATCCGCGCGATCTCCTCGCGCCCCGAGCCCGCCGCCGCGCCGCCGCCCGGCGCGTCCACCGCGATCACCTCGCCCTTCCACAACGACGGGATCTCCTCCCGCCGCGGATGGGCCTGCAGCACCCCGCTCTTGTACGCCGCGATGAGCTGCTCGGCCCTGGCGTGCACCGCCTCCACCTCGTGGTCGCGCTCGGCCAGCGCGTTCTCCCACTCCTGGGTCAGGTGCTCCAGCCGGGCCCTGGCGCGTTGCACGCCGGCGTTCGACTCCTCGACCATGGCCCGCCGCCGTGCCTCCGCCCGCCGCGCCCTGGCCTCCGCGATCGAGATGAACCCGTCACCGTCGTGGCCGTTGGCGTACGCGGCCGGCTGCGGGCGGGTGTCGCTGCGACCGAGCTCGCGCAGGATCACCTCCCGCTCGCCGAGCGCCCGCTCCAGCAGCGCCGTACGCCGCGCGGCCAGCCGCCGGTCCACCTCGGTGATCTGCTCGCGGGCCCGGGCGCGGATCTCGGTCACGTACGCGGGCTGGAAGTCCGGGTCGGTGAACTCGCCCAGCGGGTGGCTGCGGGCGTCCTTGCGCCCCTGACGGCGGGCCTCCTCCCGCTCGGCCAGCGGGTCGCCCCGATTGAACAGCCGCGACAAGAACGCCATCCGCGTCTCCTGGCTCCGACCGGCACCCGGCTCACATGTCCCTGAAATCCAGCCTAGGCGGTCGAATCGGCGATGGACCGGCGTACCGATGCCGGAAATACACGAAGCGGCGCCGCACGGGGTGTGCGGCGCCGCAGGGGTGAGGAAGCGGGGACTCAGCCCTTCTCGTCGCCTTTGGCCTGCTCCATGGCCTCTTCGGGGGAGGCCTCCAGGTCCTGCTCGGCGTCGGCGCCGGCCTGGGCGGACGCCTTGTCGAGGCGCACCCAGCTCGTCACGCTCTCCACCGCGAAGAGCACGAACAGGTACGCCGTCAGCACCGCCAGCACCGGCGTCAGCACGTCGAACGCCGCGCCGAGACCGATGATCAGCAGCCGCAGCTCCCATCCGAGACCCGCGTGGAAGACCCAGGCGGGCGGCCAGATGCTCTGCCGGGTGCGGTAGACGGTGTCATAGGTGTGGTAGCCGACGACGTAGACGAGCACGAACAGCAGCCACTTCGGCGCGTCGGCCGCGAGACCGACCGCGACGATGGTGAAGAACTCCGCGCCGCGCAGCAGCGGCGGGGTGAGCCAGTCGAGGCGGCCGAGGTGGTCACGCGGCGTCGTGGGCAGCACGAGCAGCAGCATGACGGCCACCGGCACGAGCAGCATGGGCCCCGGCTCCAGCAGGCCGGCCACCGAGACGGCGACCACCGCCAGCAGGGCCACGAGCGTGGCCGGCACAGGGGGCAGGCCGGCGCCGATCTTGCCGGCCAGGACATGGGCTAGGGGGCCGTCGTCCCGGTAGGCGAGCAGGCGGGCGGTCTGGATGCGGCGGCGCTCCTCGTCGGGGTCCGGCGTGGGGGTGGCCATGGCC
>NZ_POUD01000544.1 GCF_003236395.1 Nonomuraea aridisoli
CGTTCAACCTGCACCGCCCCACCGCACACACCCCCTTCACACCCCCTCTCTGGGACCCGTGCTTGGCGCGGCCGGCCATGGAGGGGTGGTGGGGAGAGATCCGCGCGGAACCAGGGGTGGTGTCCCTGCCTCCTGCTCACCTTCGGCACGTTGCCTGATCGGGCTCACGGGCGGCCCGGTGGCCGGCGGCGCCGGGAGGCAGCGACGGCGGTTTCTCGCGGTTGTCCGGCGAGGCCGCTGTCGGCCAGGAGCAGGAGGGCGATGTCGGCGGGGTCGAAGTCGTCGCGCAGTTGTCCGGTCTCGCGGGCACGCTGGAGCAGCCGCGCCAGACGCTCTTCGGCACAGTCGCGTTCGTGTTCGTGATCAAGGGCATCGGGGAACTGGTCCAGGAATACGGAGGCGAAGCCGCGGTCGGTCACCTGTGGGGTGCACACCTCCTCCAGCAGTGCGTACAGACCATGCCCGGGATCAGGGTCGGCAAGAGCCTGGTCGCAGGCTGCCGCCCACAGGGCGAGTTGCTCGGCGAAGGCAGCGGTGGCAAGCGCGGTGCGGGTGGGGAAGCGGCGGTAGAGGGTGGACACCCCGACGCCGGCGCGGCGGGCGACGGCGCTCATAGGGGCGTCAATGCCCTGGGCCGCGAACACCTCGCGCGCAGCTTCGAGGATGCGTTCCCGGTTGCGCCGGGCATCGGCGCGCGGGCCCGCCGGGTCTGCATCGCCGGGCACCGCCAACGGACGGCTTGTGAGATGGCTGAGCAGGCCATGTCTGTCGCTTCAAGCTGAACGGACGTTGTCATCCACTTACCGATTCAGCGTGGGCGTACCAGCGGGCGCACACAGTGCCTCCGCAGCTCCAGAAACGCGACACCGGACGAGATCATGAGCGACATGCGCGCAGCCCTCTTCGACGGATACGACCCCCGGAGGTTCTCTATGTGGGCAAGCGACCGCTGCCGACCCCACGCCCGACGAGGTGCTGGTGGTGCCCAGCACGCGGACGCGCCTGCCGGCGTGCTTGATGACCGCCAGAGCGTACTGGCGCCGCCCGGGTGCCGGCGCAGGATGGGGCGTCCTGTCATCCGCTCGCCGACCCGGAGGAGGCCGACCGGCTGGTGACCGACCACGCCACCAGCGCCGACGGCCTCCACTGGACCTGGCACCGCGCTGAGCGGCCTTCCGGGACTGTGGGACGCACGGCGTCCGCGTCAGCGCGGTTGCGCTTCGACCGCGGCCGGGTGCCGGCGTTCTACGACGGCCGGGCGAGCGCCGCGGAGAATTAGGAAGAGCGCACCGGCATCACCGCCGACACCGACCCGGCCGCGCTGATGCGTGCCCAGGTGGGGCGGGTCTGCGCGGCCAGCGGATGTGGCGTGCGCGTGAGAGGTTCCGTATGTCCGGTGTGGGGTGGGTGCGCAGCGGTGGGTGGCGCCGCCCGGGACGCCCCACACGAGTAGGCGCCGCACCGAGCCGGCACAGCGCCGCACACGGCCCCTACGGGGCGGGATTGCCAGGCGCGCCACAGGCAGGCGCACAGGCCCCACGCCACTGGGGTGGGAGGGGGCTTGGAACTTTCTCTTATACACATCT
>NZ_POUD01000545.1 GCF_003236395.1 Nonomuraea aridisoli
CTCCACCCCTCCCCCACGCGGCCGGGCGCATCACCTGGGATGTCAGTGTGGACTCCACCACCGCCGGCGCGCATCAGCACGCCGCAGGTCCGCGTAAAAGGGGATCTGCAGGCCGAGCCGCCCGGTGGCCGTTGCGGTGAGAAGCCGGCCGATCATGGACTGGGGCGCTTCCGTGGCGGACTGACCACCAAGCTGCATCTGGCCTGTGAGCAGGGTCAAAAGCCGCTGTCGATCGTGCTCACCGCCGGGCAGCGTGGCGACACCCGCAGTTCACCGCACCCATCGACGGGGTCCGGGTGTTACGCCTGGGGGGAGGCCGCCCCAGAACCCACCCCGACCGGGTCCTGGCCGACAAGGCCTACGCTTCCCGGGCCAACCGCGCCAACCTGCGGCGGCGCGGTATCAAGGCCGCCATCCCCAGCAAGGCCGACCAGGACGCCAGCCGTCGCGCCAAGGGATCCAAGGGCGGTCGGCCACCTCTCTTCGACCCGCACGTCCACACCCAGCGCCACGCCTTCGAGTCGGTATCAACCGCCTCAAGCGCCATCGCGCTGTGGCCGCGCGACACGACAAGCTCGTCGTGCGCTACGCAGCGACCATCCTCGTCGCCGCGATCGACGAATGGCTCCAACCGGCTTCTATACAGGCTCCAGACCTAACCGTGTCCGCTTGCGCCAGGTTGGACGCTTACGCTCAGGAGTCAAGTACGGCGGCGACGGCTTCGATCTCAACGAGCTGGTCCTCGTAACCGAGCACGGTGACTCCCATCAAGGTGCTCGGTACGTCATGTTCACCGAACGAGTCCCGGACTATCTTCCAGGCGGCCCCCAGATCCTCCTGCCGGGTGGACGCGACGAGAACCCTTGTGCTGATGACGTCCTGCAATGATGCGCCCGCGGCAGCGAGGGCCGTCTGCATGTTCTCGATGGCTTTCGCTGCTTGGCCTGCGTAGTCGCCAATCGCTGCCGTCGAGCCGTCCTCGTTCAGGGGACACGCTCCGGCGAGGAAGATGAGTCGTGACTCGGCAGGCGCCGTGGCCGCGTAGGCGTACTGAGCGACGTCGGACAGAGAAGCGGAGCGGATCAAAGTGATGGCGCTAGGCATGGCCACTCAGGTCCTTCACATCGGGTGCAAAGCGACCATGCTGGCATGGGCATGTGACTGCCGCCTCCTATTTTCGTAGGCCGAGCCGCCTGGACCTCGCGGACCACCCATGGTCACGCCGCCACCAAAGATGCGGCACGACGATCGCGCCAGGGTGGCCGATCACTGTTCGAAGGCGATCGGAGGGGCTTCGTTTCTCAACCCCTTCTTGTTCGCCGTGCGCTACGAAACCACGATGCTCTCGCCGCGATCAGCTCTGATCGACTTCGATACAGGCCCTTGATGGCCGGCGGCATCCAGAGCCGTCTCATCGGCGTCAGCGGCAGCGGTGAAGGCGCCAACGGCGGACCGGTGGCGCCTTCACGCAGGGGTGGGTTACGCCGCCACTCGCTCCTCTGTCAGGTGCGCGCTGTCCAGGGGCGTTTCGTCGGCGTCGGTGGTGGTGGTGGGGGCGCCGAGGATGCGTACGTTCCCGTCGTCCGCGCTGAGGGGGGT
>NZ_POUD01000546.1 GCF_003236395.1 Nonomuraea aridisoli
CGTCGGACCCACCGGCGGCCCAGCCATCCGACGGCTCCCCACCCCAGCCCTTCCGGCAGCCGTCCGACGAGCCCTCGCCGGAGCCGTCCCTTGAGCGGCTGCTGCCGGTCTCGCCGTCCGCCGATCACTCCACGCTGGACGGCGCGAACGAGTCATGGAACGGCGGCAGGGACGAAGGATGCTGTGAAACCAAGTAGCCGAAGGCGGTCTGCGGGGTGGCTGCGGTAGTGGTCGGTGGCGGCGGCGATGTTGGTCCCAGGTATGGGGCGAGCCCATCGATCGGGGATGCGGCCGGGGGCTCCGCAAGATCGTCACATCCGCGGACGCCCTGCCCGCCGCCCTGTCCGGCTACTCCATGAGGGCCGTCCGGCTCATCGCCGTCGCCGAGCTAGCCGGCGCGGGCACTGTGCGGCACTCAGACGTCAGGGACAGCCTCTTGACGTGCTCCCCGGGAGTTCTGACCTGTGCCGCGCACGCGACCGCACTTCCTACTTCGTCCGGCTGTGCCGGACTTGCGCCCTTCATCTGGACCAAGACCGCCGACGTCCAGACCCTGAAGGCGAACCGCGAGCTCAGCCTAGGAACAGGCCGATTTGAGCTTGGTCTGGAAGCCGGACACCTTGGTGGTGAGCTCGGCAGCCTTGGTCATGTCGCCACCCTCCATGGTGGAGAAGCCCGCGGCCAGGTCGTTCAGCGCGGCGGCGACTTCGCCGTCGTACTTCCCGGCGAGATCCTTGGTCTTCTGCGCCGCCGTCTTCGACGCCTTGCCGAGGGCGTCGGGGTCCGTGGCGCTGGCTGCGAGGCTGCCGTTCCACTCATTCATGATCGCGACTACCTCCTTGGAGGCGGTGTTGCAGTCAACAGCCTGCGCGGCCGCACCGCAGGCGGTGGTGAGCGTGGCAAGAGTGAGCGTCGCCCCCGCAATGGCGAGGCGACGACGAGTGGATGTCATTTTCGGTGCCCTTCGTAGGTTTTGAAAACGAGAAGGAGGGTATTGAAGCGTGCTTGATCGTCGCTCGCACCCCAATATCACCATTCGTATCAAGCGAGCGGCGTTGGCCGGGTAATGAGGCTCTGGCTCACTCTCGATGATCAGTTACTCCGGGTGAGCCTCGCGCGATGTTGAGCGTCACGTGATGTCGGTGGGAAACAGTGCCGGCTGACAGGTGCCGCACCGGGATGTCAAGCCGGACAACATCCTCGTCCAGGCCGACGGCACCAGCAAGCTGGCCGATTTCGGCGTCGTGGTGCACGCCGAGGAGCCGGGCGTCCCGGCGGGCACGCCCGCGTACATGTCGCCGGAGCTGTGGACGCGCCACCAGGCGGGGCCGCCGGCCGACCTGTACGCGGCGGCGTGCGTGTTGTTCGAGGCGGTGCGCGGGCGGCCGCCGTACCGAGCGTACAAGGAGGGGGTGGCCGGCGAGCCGGACGTGCCCGCGCTGCGGGACAAGCACCTGGTGGAGCCCGTGCCGCTGGAGGTGGCCCCGGACACCCTGCGCGACCTGCTGAAACGCGGGCTGGCCAAGGACCCGGCGGCCAGGTACGCCTCGGCCCGGCAGTTCGCCGCCGAGGTCGAG
>NZ_POUD01000547.1 GCF_003236395.1 Nonomuraea aridisoli
AGCTTGTTCTTTATCCTCCGGATTGTTGTAGTACTGCGAGGGTGCGGCCCCGTCTGACGGTTTTGCCCACGTCGTAGCGGGGGGCGGGTCGGCGGTTGGGGATGCCAGGTGGGCGCCCGGGCCCGGGCCTGGAAGGTTTGGGCGCACTGGCCGGTTGGGCGAGTGCGGGGCGCAGGTTCCGAAACCCTCGCCGGACTCGGGCGGGCGTGAGCTGATGCGGCGCGCACGCTTTCTCCCATGGATGACGCAGGTCCTCGGTCAGCCGGCGGCCCAGGCGCAGCTGGGTGTGAACAATGATGAGCAGCCAGGTCCAGCGGTCGGCGGTCTGAGCGGCGCGCAGCTTGGGGCGGGTCCAGCCGAGGGTCTGCTTCCAGAAGCGGTAGGTGTGCTCCAGGTCGAATCTGCGCAGGAACGCCTGCCAGCAGCGATCCACGTCCGTGCTGGTTGCGCCGGTCTTGGAGGACCAGAGCCAGACTGGTGGTGCGTCCCGGTCGCCGGGCAGGTGCTCGACCTTCAGCCGGATCAGGGTGCCCTCGATGATGGGCAGTTCGCCTTCGTGGTCGAGCCAGGCGGCGCGGTGGGTGAGCCGGGGGTGCAGTCGGTCCCAGGCGCTGGTCTCGGCCTTGCCGTAGTGGGTGGTGTCGGTGATGGTGATCACTGCGGCCTCGGGCCAGGTGGTGGGGTTGGCCAGGGCGAACTCGCCGCCGTGCTTGGGTGGCCGCCCGTTGGTTCCTGGCAACCGTGGTGGGGCGGGCAGGCGCAGGACCCGGTCGGAGCGGATGCGCCCGAGCAGTTCGACGGGCAGGTCACGCAGGACGTAGGCCAGGCGGGTGATGTCGTAGCCGGCGTCGGTCACGATGAGCATGTCCGGGTCCCCGCTGCGCCATTGCCCGGCGGCGATCAGCCGCTCGAGCACCCCTCGAAGCTGGGCGGCGGTTACGGCGGTGGCGTCGTCGGCCGGCCCCAGCCGCACGACGTCCAGCGGAGCCGTCCACGAACTGCGGCCCATCTCCAGCGCCACTACGAACGAGTAGGGCCAGCCGGGGATGAACTGGGAGGCGCTCTTGGCCCGGCCATACACATGGCAGAACAGCCGCTCGGCCGAGCATGCGGCATCCGAGCGCAGCCACGGCGACACGTCCACTGCCAGCACGATCCGTCCGTCCGGCCAGCGCGGTAACGGCAACCTGGCCAGCACCTGCCGAAGCTGCTCCACGTCGATCCGGCCGTGGTTGAGCCCGCTGTACAACGCGCCGTGCCCACGCCGGTACTCCGGCGACAAGCTCAGATCCACCGGCGAGCGCACCGGCCCCGGCTCGCACAACAACGCATCGGTCAGCTCGAACAAGGCATCGGCCCGCGACTTGAGGCAGGCGTAGACCTCGTTCCGGAACCGGGACAACACCCTCAAGGACTCGACACAGGCGGCATCGTTCAGCAGACTCACCCTCACGGCCTTGTAGTGATCAGCAGCGACTCGACACCGCACATGATCACTCAAGGCCGTCTCGCTGTCCGCGAAACGATCAAACGTGGCTCAGCACAACGATCCGGAGGATAAAGAACAAGC
>NZ_POUD01000548.1 GCF_003236395.1 Nonomuraea aridisoli
GGTGTCCCCCGCTCCGCCCGGCTCCCCACCTGATCCCAGGCGCTCGGCTCCGGCCCAGAGCGGGGGCGTTTTTGTCGGTGGGCGTCGTTAGATTGCTCGCATGCATCGCCGTACGCAAACGCCGTCATGATCGACCTGACCGCCGACGAGGCGCGCCGCGTCATCCTGCGGGCTCAGGGGCTGATCGGCGCCGACGCCCGCAAGGGCGGGGTGCAGGGCATGCTGCGCCGCCTGGGCGCCGTGCAGCTCGACACGATCTCCGTCCTGGCCCGCTCCCACGAGCTGGTCGCCTACGCCCGGCTGGGCGCGGTGGGCCGGCCGACGGTCGAGCGCGCCTACTGGCACAACCCCGCGCGCAGCTTCGAATACTGGTGCCACGCCGCCTGCATCCTGCCGATCGAGCACTGGCCGCTCTACTCCTTCCGCCGCCGCGCCTACCGCGAGCGGCGCTACCGCTGGCACGAGGTCCCCGACGGGGTGGAGAAGCTGCTCGACCAGGTCCGCGACTCCGGCCCGCTGACGACCTCCGACGTCGGCGGCGCCAAGAACGGCGGCCCCTGGTGGGACTGGTCCGACGCCAAGATCGGCCTGGAGTGGCTGCTCGACATCGGCGAGCTGGTCTGCACCCGCCGCGTCGGCTGGCGCCGCGTCTACGACCTGGCCGAACGCGCGGTCCCCGCCGACCTGCTGGCCGAGGCCCCGTCCGACGAGGAGTGCATCACCCGCCTGGCCGCCGTCGCCGGCCGCTCGCTGGGCGTGGCCAACCGCACCGACCTGCTCGACTTCCTGCGCCTCAAGGGCCGCTACGCCGCGATCCTCGACGAGGTGCTGCTCAGCGGCGCCGCGGGGCTCGTGCCCGTCACCGTCTCCGGCTGGCCCGCCGGCAAGAAGGGCCAGGGCAACGCGTGGGCCGACCCCGACGCCGTCGCGTCCGAGCCGCGCGGGCGCCACCGCACGACGCTGGTGTCGCCGTTCGACTCGCTCATCTGGCATCGGGGCCGCACCGAGCGGGTGTTCGGGTTCGCCTACACGCTGGAGCTCTACGTCCCCAAGCACAAGCGGGTGCACGGCTACTTCACGATGCCGGTGCTGGCGGGGGGCCGCCTGATCGGCCGTGTCGACCCGGCCCGTGAGGGCTCCACCCTGGTGGCCCGGCAGGTCCACCTGGAGCCGGGTCTGTCCCCCGCCCGGTGGGCCGACGCCGTGCGCGAGGCGCTGTGGTCGGCCGCCGACTGGGTCGGCTGCGACGCCGTCCGCGTCGAGCGCGCCGACCCGCCCGAGCTGATCCCCCTCCTGCACGCGTGAAAGCGGCGGCCGGTGCCGGCCGCCGCTCCCGGGAGCGGTCAGGTGATCTCGAGCATGCGCTCCCTGACGGCGTAGACCACCGCTTCCATCCGCGAGTGCAACTGCAGCTTGTCGAGGATGTTGCGGACGTGGTTCTTCACGGTGTTCTCGGAGATGAACAACTGCTTGGCGATCTCGCGGTTGTTCATGCCCTTGGCCACCAGCCGGAGGACCTCCATCTCCCGGTCGGTCAGGCGGGGGACGGGGAGCTGGGGCG
>NZ_POUD01000549.1 GCF_003236395.1 Nonomuraea aridisoli
GAGATAGTACGTGCTCCAGTCCGGGTCGATGTCGCGGCAGGCGCCGGCTTCCTTCTGGGCCTTGACCATGTCGGCCACGTCGGCGAGGAGTTTCTTGGCGTCGTAGACGACGCCGTTGCGGATCGTCCACTGGACGCCGCCGATGCGTTTGATGTCGCCGGATTCGGCGTCCAGGCGGGCGGTTCCCGTGCCGTAGAGGGTTTTGAGGTCTTCGAGGGGGTTGTACGGGACTATGGCGAGGTCGGCGGACTTACCGATCTCAACGGTGCCGTAGTCGGGTTTGCCGCCGCGCGGGTCGGCGATGGTCTGGGCGACATTTCCGGACATGGCCTCGATGGCCTCCAGCGCGCTCAGCCCCGCCTCCCTGAGCATCTCCAGCTCGGTGATGTTGGCGAAGCCGTACAGGTTGTAGATGAAGCCCGGGTCGGTGCCGCCCGCGATGCGCCCGCCCAGCTCCTTGTAGTCGTGGATGAGCTGGAAGTACTGCTGGTAGAAGCGCTTCCAGCTGGCCTCGTCCTCGCTCGTCCAGTCGTAGTAGAACGAACCGTGCGCCTGGGGGCTCGGCTCCCAGAAGTCCCAGATGGACGGCAGGGCGAAGCGCGGGTGCCACTCCAGGCCGCGTACCCGGGTGAGGTCGCGTCCGGCCAGGTAGACGCCGAAGGTCGGGCCGAACGTGACGTTGTTCGACAGCTGCTCCTCCAGGTACGCCTTCCACTGCGGCGAACCCGGCTGGTGCGTGTACTCGATCACCGTGGCCACCCCGCGCCAGCGGGCGGCCTCGTTGCGGTAGTCGTAGCCCGGCGGCTTCGGGTGCTCGCGGCCCTCCTTGAGCAGCGACTCGAAGTGGCCGTAGAAGTGGGTGACCGTGCCGAGGCCGAGCCGGCCCGACTCGACGGCGTTGAGCTGCGGGTAGATGGGCGGCGAGTGGTGCATCGTGGTGCCCAGGCCGCGCTTGCGGGCCTCGGCGATCATGACCTCGATCTCCGCCCGGCCGTACACGCGGTCGCCGAAGAACTTGATGCCGTCCACGCCGTTCGCGGCCGCCCAGGCGACCCAGGCGGCGCCCTTCTCCGGCGAGTCGACCTGGCCGTCCGACCAGCCGTTGCCGGGGGTCTGGTAGTTCACGATGCGCGGGGCGACGATCTCGTTGCGCTCGCTGGCCTCCCGGTCGCGCACGGCGTCGGCGTTCGCGGCCAGGGTCACGCCGCGGACCGTGGTGACGCCGTGCGCCAGCCATAACTTGTAGGCGTAGGTGCGCGGGGTGTTGCCGGTTCCGGTGTGGACGTGTTCGTCGACCAGGCCCGGCATGACCCACATGCCGGTGGCGTCGATCTCGTGGTCGGCGTCGCGCGGGTGGCGTTTCCTGGGGGCGTTCGGGTCGATGGGGATGATCTCGGCGATGCGGTCGCGCTTGACGACGATGTCGACCGGGCCGACGACCTTGCCGCCGGTGCCGACGATCACGTTGACGCCGCGGATCACCAGCTTCTTGAACGGGCCCGCGCCCTCCTTCGCGCCCCGGGCGGGGGTGGGGTCGGCGG
>NZ_POUD01000054.1 GCF_003236395.1 Nonomuraea aridisoli
CGCCGTCTGATCAACCTCGGACTCGCCCACACCAACGGCATCTGGACTGTCATCCCGATCACTGCATAGCAAAAGGGTGAGCCGACTCATGCCGACTCACCCAGCAAGATCTTCAGGACACTCCTAGAGCGGCCGGTCCCGCACATCCGGACGGTAAGGCGCCATTGACCGGTTTGCCGGAAAAGTTTACTTTGATGGCCTGGAAAGCGCTTTCTGATCAGATTCTCCTCCGAGAGCCCCCCATCCATCGGGAGCGCCATGAGACGCCCTGTCCGGAAATCCCCCTCCGTGTTCACCGCCGTCCTGCTCGTCCTCGCTCTCGTGCTGGGGCAGGTGACGCCCGCCCAGGCCGCGGCCGCGCGGTTCCGCGTGCTGGTCTTCTCCAAGGTCACGAACTTCCACCACGACTCGATCCCCGCCGGCATCGCCGCGATCGAGAAGCTCGGGGCCGAGCACGACTTCGAGGTCGAAGCCACCGACGACGCGGGCGCCTTCACCGGTGACAACCTCGCTCGCTTCCAGGCCATCGTGTTCAACAACACCAACTCCACCCCGGAGTCGGGCGACCTGCTGAACGCCGACCAGCGCGCCGCGCTGCAGAAGTTCGTGCGCGATGGCGGCGGCTGGGTCGGGCTGCACGCCGCGTCGGCCAGTGAACGCGACTGGCCATGGTACGAGGGTCTGGTCGGCGCGATCTTCGACCAGCACCCGGCGATCCAGGTCGGCCGGGTCAAGGTGCTCGACCATGCCCACCCTTCGACCAAGGACCTGCCGGACCTCTGGGAACGCACCGAGGAGTGGTACAACTGGCGGGCCAACCCCACAGGAAAGGTCCACACGCTCACTCAGATCAAGGTCCGTGACGGGATCAACGGCCTGGACGAGGGCGTCGACCACCCGAGTTCGTGGTGCCAGAACTACGAAGGCGGCCGTTCGTGGTACACCGCCCTGGGCCACGCATCCGACGCGTACTCCGAGCCGGCGTTCCTGAAGCACCTGCTCGGCGGCATCGAGTGGGCCGCGGGGGCGGCCCCCGGCGACTGCTCGGCGACCGAGACGGGCAACTTCCAGCGGGTGCCGCTCGTGACCGAGGACCTCGCCGACCCGTTCGAGCTCGCGGTCGCGCCGGACCGGCGCGTCTTCTACGCCCAGCGCACCGGCGAGCTGAAGGTGATCGACCAGGATTCCCTGCGGGTCACCACCGCGCTGAACTTCGACTACTCCCCGGAGATGACCAGTCAGTCGGACGGCCTGCTCGGGCTGGCCCTGGACCCGAAGTTCGCGGAGAACAACCGGCTGTACGTCCTGCATTCCGACAAGGCGGCGAACCGGCTCAACCTTTCCCGGTTCACCGTGTCCGGGAACACGGTCGACCCCGCGACGCAGAAGGTGCTGCTGACCATTCCGACGTGGCGTGGCGAAGGACGGGCCAACGTCCACATGGCCGGTTCGCTCGCCTTCGACACCAAGGGGAACCTCTACGTGGCGACCGGTGACAACACCGACCCCTTCGCCTCCGACGGCTTCGCCCCGATCGACGAACGCGAAGGACGCCGCGCCTGGGACGCCCAGGGCACCGCCGGCAACACCAACGACCTGCGCGGCAAGATCCTCCGCATCACCCCGCAGGACGACGGCACCTACGGCATCCCCGAAGGCAACCTCTTCGCGCCCGGCACCGACAGGACCCGGCCCGAGATCTACGCGATGGGCATGCGCAATCCGTTCCGAATCACCACCGATCCGCTCAGCGGCGCGCTGCTCGTCGCCGACTACGGCCCGGACGCCCGCCAGGCCGATCCGAACCGAGGCCCCGAGGGCACGGTCGAGTTCAACCGCATCACCAAGGCCGGCAACTTCGGCTGGCCCTACTGCATCGGGAACAACACGCCGTTCAACGACTACGACTTCGCAACGGGGACCTCCGGCGCGACGTTCGACTGCGCGGCCCCGGTCAACGACTCGCCCAACAACACGGGCCTACGTGAGCTGCCGCCCGTACAGCCCGCGCTCGTGTGGTACGCCTACTCCGCCTCGGCGGAGTTCCCCGAGGTCGGCACCGGGGGCGGCGGCCCGATGAGCGGGCCGGTGTACGACTACGACGAGGCCAACCCGAGCAAGACCAAGTTCCCCGAGTACTTCGAGGGCAAGTGGTTCACCTACGAACTCACCCGCGGGTGGTTCAAGACCCTCTCCATCCAGCGCGAGGACCAGACCTTCACCGACCCGCGCTTCGCTCCGGCGCGCGCGGGCGATCTGCAGTCGATCAACACGGTCTTCCCCGACATGTCGTGGATCCAGCCGTTCGAAGCCGATTTCGGGCCGGACGGCTCGCTCTACGTCATCGACTTCGGCGAGGGCAGCGGCACCGGGCGCGGCGGCAGCAACGAAGGCGCGGGCATCTATCGGATCGACTACGTGGCGGGCGGCCGTCCGCCGGTCGCGAAGCTCTCCGCCACCCCGGACTCGGGTCCCGCCCCGCTGACGGTGACGTTCTCCAGCGAAGGCTCGGAGTCTCCCGAGGGCGTGCCCCTCACGTACGCGTGGGACTTCGACGGCGACGGCACCACCGACTCCACGGAGGCCGAACCGACTCACACCTACACCGCGAAGGGCCGCTTCACCGCCCGGCTGACCGTCGAAGGGCCGGAGGGCCTCACCGGCGTCGCCGTGCACGACATCACGGTCGGCAACAGCCGGCCAGAGGTGCGGATCCAGGCGCCGCCGGACGGCGGCATGTTCGACTTCGGCGACACCATCACGTTCACCGTCAAGGTCAAGGACGCCGAGGACGGGCGCATCGACTGCGGCCGGGTGGTCGTGCAGTCGCAGCTCGGCCACGACAGCCACCTGCATCCGCTGGACAACTACACCGGCTGCGAGGGCGAGATCGTGACCGACCCGGGCGAGAGCCACGGCCCGGGACAGAACCTCTATTACGCGATAAGCGCGCAGTATGAGGACGAGGGCGCCGCGGAGGCGCCGAGCCTCATCGGGTCGGCGTCGCTGACGCTGCGGCCGAAGTTCCGGGAGGCCGAGCACTTCACCACGACTGGCGGCGCGAGCGACGGCGTCCAGGTCGCGGACCGTGCGGACGCCTCGGCGGGTAAGCGGCTCACTGAGATCGAGCACGGCGACTGGATCACCTTCGACCCCGTCCACCTCAAAGGGATCGACTCGGTGACCCTCGGCGTGGCGTCGGGCGGGATCGGCGGAGACGTCGAACTCCGGGCCGACGCCCCCGACGGGCCGCTGCTCGGCAAGGCGACGGTGCCGAACACCGGCGGCTGGGGCAACGTGATCTCGCCGACGATCGACCTCGCCGACACGGATCTTGCCGCAGGGGGGACCGTACGGCTCTACGCGGTGTTCACCAACCCCGGCTGGTCGGCGGACCAGCCCGACCTGCTCGCCCTCGACTGGCTGCACTTCAACGGCAAGGGCGTCGAGAAGCGCCCTGGCGGGGAGGTGGCCGTGACGGCCGCTCCGGACGACGGCCCGGCTCCGCTGGCCGTGTCCCTCCAGGGTCAGGCGAAGTTGCCGAGCGGAAGGACCGCCATGAGCTGGCACTGGAACTTCGGCGACAACACCGCGGCGGACGGGGCCGCCACCGCCTCCCACACCTATGCCAGGAAGGGGACCTACACCGCGCATCTGACCGTCACCGACGACAAGGGTGACACGACGACCGGCTCGGTCGAGATCACGGTCGGCTGAAACGCCCGGCGAGGACGGTGGCCGGGAGCGACGACGACCCGGCCACCCCGCCCTCACCCGCTCACGACTTCTCACACGCTCACACAGGAGTTGAAGCCATGAACGACCCGACTCGAACCGGCCGGCCCGGGAGCGGCATCAGCCGGCGTTCGTTTCTCGGCGGCGCGCTGGGCACCACAGCGGCGGTCGCCGTGGTCGGCGGCGCGGCGGCGCCGGCTCGTGCTGACGACCTCGCCGGTGGGGAACACGCCAAGCGGCGTATCCCGCCGAGCGGTATCGGCATGCACCTGTACACCATGCGAGGACCGCTCGCGCAGGATTTCGAGGGCACGCTCGAGCAACTGGCCGCCATCGGTTACGCCACCGTCGGGGTCAGCGGACGCCACGGATACGACGCCACCCAGATCCGCGGCATGCTCGACAGGACCGGCCTCAAGGCGGTGCTCGAGCACGTCGGCTACGACGCCATCACGAGCGGGCGCTGGGAGCAGGCCATCGACGACGTACGCACGCTCGGGGGCAAGTGGATCGTCATCCCGAGCCTGCCGTCATCGATGCACAACCCGGCCGGATACCGGGAGGCCGCACGGCGGTTCAACGAGGCAGGGCTGACCGCCCGCAGCGCCGGGCTCAAGCTGCTCTTCCACAACCACGAACCCGACCACAGGGTCGTGGAGGGAGAGTTGCTCTACGACATCCTGGTGGACGAGACCGATCCGGCGCTCGTCGGCTTCGAGTTCGACCTCTACTGGGCGGCCAAGGGCGGCGGTGACCCGGCGAGCTACTTCCGGGAGCACCCGCGCCGCTTCCCCGCTCTGCATGTCAAAGACATGGCGCCCAACGGCGACTTCGCCGACGTGGGCTCCGGCGTCCTCGACTTCGCGGGGATGTTCCGATACGCGCGCAGGGGCGGCGTCAAGCAGTGGCTGGTCGAGCACGACGCACCGGCCGACCCGTTCCTGACCGCCCGCAACAGCTACGCCCATCTGGCCGCCCTGCGGTACTGACGCCCAGGTCGTGGCGTGCCGGAAGCCTGGCACGCCACGAACCGGTCACGAGCCGATCACGAGCCGATCATTGGGGGCGGGCCTCCAGGACGTCGACGGCGAGTTCGCGCACGACCGTCTCGTCGACCTCGACGCCGAGCCCCGGGCCGTCGGGCACGTGGGCGATGCCGTCCTCGATCCGGACGGTAGGGCCGGCGTACGGGGACTCGATGAACTGCCGGCCGTTGAGGTCGACCGGCGTGTCGATCCCGAAGGCGGCGAACAGGTGGAGCGACGCGGCCAGCCCCAGGTCCGAGTCGGTGAGGCCGGAGCCCATGAGCTGCACCCCGGTGTCCTCGGCGAGCGCGCACAGTCGCCGCGACAGGGTCAGACCGCCGCTCCGCTGCACCTTGGCGATCGCGATGTCCACGGCCTCGAGGCGGACGAACGTGGCCAGGTCACTCGGGTGACGCAGGCTCTCGTCGAGCGCCACGGGAACGGGGGATGAGTCGCGCAGCCGGCGCAACCCGGCCACGTCGTTGGCGGGCAGCGGTTGCTCCAGCGCGGTGACGCCGAGCGGCTCCAGCCGGCGGGCCACCCGCAGCGCGGCCGGCGCCGTATAGCCCTGGTTGGCGTCGACCCAGAGCGGCGCGCCGGGCGCGTGCTCGCGTACCGCGGCGGCGACGGCGACGTCGGTGTCCTCGTCGTGCAGCCCGATCTTCACCTTGAACGCACGGTAGCCGTGCTCGCGGCCCTCGGCGACGCAGTCGCCCACCTCGGCCGGCGACTGGCCGGAGACGATCCAGCCCAGTTCGACCGTCTCGGTGCGGCGCCCGCCCCACAGCGCGCCGAGCGGCACGCCCGCGGCCCGGCCCAGCAGGTCGTGCAGCGCCGTGTCGACCGCGCTCTTCGCCAGGGGCGCGCCGATCGTGAAGCCCCGGTTGATCGCACGGTCGAAGGCGGCGTCGACGCCGTCGAGATCCCACACGGGCATGCCCAGCACCGCGGGGGCGAGATAACGGTCGATGGTGGTGACGATCGACTCGGCCGTCTCGTACGTCCACGCGGGGATCGGCGTCGCCTCGCCCCAACCGTGCACGCCGTCTGCGCTGACCTTCACCAGCACGCGGACGCTGGGCCGGCCCGCCACCGTGACCGCGCCGCCCGAGACGCCGAACGAACGGCGGGTGGGCAGCGCGACGGCGAAGGTCTCGACCCGGTCGATGGTCAGCTCGGTCAGCCGGAACATACGGTGCTCCAAACTCTCGGGAATCAGAGTGGGGCGGTGCTGGCGCGCAGCACCACCGCGCCGTCGAAACGCGCGACGCGCGAGCGCCGGCGCGGCGGTTCCCGCAGCGCGAGGGCCATGACCGCCTCCCCCATCTCGGCGAGGGGCAGCGCCACGGTCGTGAGCGGGGGGCTGAGGTCGCGCACGACAGGGATGTCGTCGAAGCCGGCGAGCGACACGTCCTCGGGGACGCGCAGCCCGTGGTCGCGCAGGGCCGCGAGGGCGCCGATCGCCATCACGTCGGTGATGGCGAAGACACAGGTCGCCCGGAGCCCGCGCTGGAGCAGGCCGGAGCACGCGTCATACCCGCCGTCCCGGGTGAAGGCCCCCTCGACGATCTGGTCGGGGGCGAGGTCGACGCCCGCCCGCGCCAGGGCGTCGCGGAAGCCGCGGAGCCGGTCGGACACGGTGGTGAGCGCCCGCGGCCCGGTCAGCACGGCGAAGTCGCGGTGCCCGAGGTCGAGCAGGGCGCGGGCGAGCGCCGCCCCGCCCGCGCGGTTCTCCGGCAGCACCGTGTCGACCCGCAGGGTGCGATGCCGGCTCACGACCGCCACCCGCCCGCCGCCGCGCAGGTACGGGTCCAGTTCGGCGCTCATCGCGCGCTCCCACGCCCGGTCCTGGAAACCGGAGCTGATCAGCAGGATGGCGCGGGCCCGCTGGGCCCGGAGCGTGGAGACGTAGGCGATCTCGCGGGCGGGGTCACGGAAGGTGCTGGCCAGCATCATCAGCAGTCCCCGCTCGGAGGCGGCCCGCATGACGCCGCTGGCGATCGCCGCGAAGTAGGGGTCGCTGACGTCGTGGCAGATGACCCCGACGACCCGGCTCGAGGCGCTGGCGAGCGCCTGCGCGTGGGCGTTCGGGATATAGCCCAGCAGGTCCGCGGCGGCCAGTACCCGCTCCCTCAGCTCGTCGCGGACCCTGGTGGTCCGATTGAGCACGCGCGAGGCCGTCGCGGGAGAGACGCCGGCGTGGCGGGCGACGACCTCGAGAGTCACGTGGGCCGGTGCTGCGCGCTCGCTCACGATGTACCCCCGATCAAGGCAGTGGCACGCTTCGAGACAACGGTGCGGCTATTGACCTCATTCGATGTGATCTTTACGTTATCAGAAAGCGCTTTCAGAAAACGCTTTCCAGCCGCCCCGGTGGCGAAGGGACGGTTTTCCGACGGCAGAGGAGGTCATCGTGGAGCACGGCAGGACACCTACGGTGCCGGCGGCCTCCGCGGCGGGCGCCGGCAACGGGGTCGCCGGCGTGGCCGAACGAGCCCGGCCGGGCATCGCCGACCGCGCCCTCGAGACGCTCGCGCGGTCGTGGCGGCCGCTCGCGCTGCTCGTGGCCTGTTTCGCCGTCTGGTGGGCGGTCTCGGCGGCTCGCCTGGTGGAGCCGTATCTCGTGCCGTCACCGGGCTCGACCTTGCAGGTGATGCGGGACAAGGCCGGTTACATCTGGCACCACGGCTGGGTGACCACCTACGAGACGCTCCTGGGATTCGCGATCGCCGTCGCCGTCGGCGTCCTCGCCGCGGTGATCATGGTGTACTCGTCCACCGTCGAGAAGACCCTCTACCCGGTGCTGCTGTTCGCTCAGGTGATCCCCAAGATCGCGATCGCTCCGCTGTTCATCGTCTGGCTGGGCTTCGGCATCGCGCCGAAGATCGTGGTGGCCGTGCTGATCGCCTTCTTCCCCGTGGTCATCTCGATGGTCACCGGCCTGAAGTCGGTCGACCCCGAAATGGTGCAACTCTCGGCGACCATGGGCGCCGGGCCGCTGCAGACCTTCGTGAAGATCCGCTTCCCGGCGTCTCTGCCGCACCTGTTCTCCGGCCTGAAGGTGGCGGTCACGCTGGCCGTCACCGGAGCCGTCGTCGGCGAGTTCGTCGGCGCGAACGAGGGTCTCGGATTCGTGATCCTGCAAGCGAACGGGAACCTCGACACCCCGATGCTGTTCGCCGGGCTGATCGTCATGTCGCTCATCGGCGTGGTCCTCTTCCTGCTCGTGGAGATCGCCGAAAAGCTCCTGCTCCCGTGGCACGCCAGCCGCCGGGGAGACGCCGTCACCACCACCTACTGACCCCACCTACTGATCATCGCCTCCTACCCCGACCGAGGAGCGCCCCACCATGAAACTCCGCACCCTCGCCGCCGGCCTCGTTCCCCTGCTCGTGCTCACCGCGGCATGCGGCGGAGGAGGCTCCGAGAAGACCACGAGCGCGTCGGGCAAGGAGCTCGACCGCGTCACGCTGACGCTCAACTGGTACCCGTACGGAGAACACGCGCCCTTCTACTACGGGAAGAAACAGGGCATCTACGAAAAGCACGGCATCGACCTGCAGATCCAGGCGGGTCAGGGCTCGCAGAAGACCGTGCAGGCCACCGGTGCGGGCCAGACCGACTTCGGCTGGGCCGACACCCCGGCCCTGCTCGCCGGCGTGGGCCAGGGCATCCCCGTCAAGAGCCTCGGGGTCTTCCTGCAGATCACACCGGCGTCCTTGCAGTTCTTCACGGAGAAGAACATCAAGACCCCGGCGGACCTCAAGGGCAAGCTGATCGCCGGCACCGCGGGCGACGCGCTCTCGAAGACCTTCCCGGCCTTCCTGCAGAAGAACGGGATGAAGGAGAGCGACGTCCGGATCCAGAACACCGACCCCGCCGGCAAGATCGCCGCGGTGATGTCCGGCCAGGCCGACGCGCTGCTCGGGTACGCCAGCGACCAGGGTCCGACCATGCAGGACAAATCCGGCAAGCCGGTGTCGTACCTGCGCTTCTCCGAGCTCGGCCTGAACTTCTACTCCAACGGTCTCATCGCCGGCGAGCGCATGTTGCAGAGCGACCCCGACCTGGCCAAGCGGATGGTGACGGCGACCAGTGAGGCATGGGCGGCGGCGGAGCGGAGCCCACAGCAGGCGGTCGACAGCATGCAGGGCGCCTCGGAGCAGTTGCCGCCGGCGAAGGTGCTCACCGACCAGTTCAGCACCACGCTGACGCTCCTGCGCACCGATGCCACCCAGGGCAAGGCGCCCGGCGTCAACACCGAGGCCGACTGGAAGGAGACCATCGACGTCTTCGCCCAGGCAGGCGTGATCCCCGACCCCAAGCCGCCCGCGGACTACTGGGACGCCGGCGCGGCGATGAAGGGCTGACGATGAACGAGGAGGTCGAGCAGACCGTCGCCCTTGCCGAAGGCGGCGGGGACGCGGCCGCCGTGGACGTCGACGACGTGGCCGTCCGCTTCCGTACCAGGAAGAAGGACGTCCTGGCGCTGCGGCAGGTCTCGCTGAGCGTCGCGACGGGCGAGTTCGTGGCGATCGTCGGGCCCTCCGGCTGTGGAAAGTCGACCCTGCTCAAGCTCGTGGCCGGGCTGCTCAAGCCCTCGTCCGGCGCCGTACGGCTGCACGGCGACGCGGTCACCGGCCCGCGCCGCGACATCGGCTATGTCTTCCAGCGCGCCGCGCTGCTGGAATGGCGCAGCGCCCGGCGCAATATCCTGCTCCAGGCGGAGATGCGGCATATGCCGAGCGCGGCGGCGCGCAAGCGCGCGGACGAGCTCATCGACATGACCGGCCTGCGCGGCTTCGAGGACGCCTACCCCCACGAGCTGTCGGGTGGCATGCAGCAGCGCGTGGCGCTGTGCCGCGCGCTGCTGCACCGGCCTCCCGTCCTGCTCATGGACGAGCCCTTCGGAGCGCTCGACGCGCTGACCCGCGAGCAGATGAACATCGAGCTGAACCGGATCTGGCGCGAGACCGGCACGACCGTGCTGCTGGTCACCCACTCGATCGCCGAGGCCGTCTACCTGGCGAACCGGGTGGTCGTGATGAGCGCCCGGCCCGGCACCGTCACCGAGATCATCGACGTCGCGCTGCCGGCCGAACGGGACTACGCCGAGACCATGGGACTGGAGGAGTTCTCCAGCGCCACGACGCGGATCCGCCGCCTGCTCGGCGCCGCGTCAGGCGCCGAGTGACCAGACCCGGGACGACCCCGGCCATGGGCACACCACCGCGGACATGGCGCGACTGGGCCGGCGCCTGGCTCGGCCTCGGCGCTGCCCCCGGCGCGCTCGTGCTCGGGGCGCAGATCGGTGGACGGCACGACGGGCACCTGCCGGTGCAGGTGCTCGCGGCCGGCGGGATGGTGATGGCCCTGCTGCTCGCCGTGCAGGGACGGCTGGGGCTGCGCGCGCCGCTCGGCGAGAACGCGACGCTGTCGGAGCTCACCCCGCGCTACCTGCCGCGCACGGCCGACCACGGCGTCACCGCGCTGCTCGCGATGGCGATGATCGGCTGGTTCGGCTTCAACGTCGGGCTCGGCGGCGGAGCGGTGGCCGCCTTGCTCGGGCTGCCCGACCCGCTGGGTGTCCTGCTGCTGGGCGTACCGGTCGCGAGCATCCTGCTTGCCGGCGCCGGCCGGTGGAACCCGGTGGCGGTGGCGGCCACGATCAGCGCGATCGCGCTGATCGCCATCGTGGCCGTCCGGCTGCCGCCGCCGGAGCCCGTGCTCACGACCGCTTACCAGGGTGGCGGCCGGTTCGCGGCGGACGTGGCCGTCTACCTCGGGTACGTGGCGGTGTTCGCCGTACGGGCGCCGGACTTCACCGTCGGCCTCGGCCGGCGGCGCGACCTCGCATGGTGCGTGGTCCTGCTGGTCGGTGCGGCGCTCGCCGCGAGTGCGGTGGGCGCCGGGCTCGCGGCGGCCAGCGGTTCCACCGACGTCGTCGCCGTGCTCGCCGGCCCGGGCGGGCTGCCCGCCGCCAACCTGTTCGTGGCGGCCTCCGTGGTGGCGCCCACGCTGACGACGCTGCACTCAGGTGCGCTCGCCGTGCGCCGGTTCGGCCGGGTGTCGCACCGGTGCGCGATCCTCGCGATCGCGCTGCCCGGCCTGGCGCTGGCGTTGCTGCGTGTGGACCGGCTGATGGTCGCCTGGCTCTCGCTGCTGGCCGCGGTGCTGCCCGCCCTCATCGTGCCGTTCGCGGCCGAGGCCGCCCGGCGGCGTCGTGGCCGCGCGCCGCGCCAGGTGCCCACGTGGACCTGGGCGCCCGCCTCGGCGCTCGCGCTCGGCCTGACCGTCGCCGCGAGCCCGGTGGCGGCGGTCGCCGGCGTGGGCGCGGCGGCCGCGGCGACCGCCGCCCACATGTTCTCGGTGTGGCGGGCGGGCCCGCCCGGGAGGAGGCGGGATACCGACCTCGGATCTTGATCAGTTCCGGGGAGACCTGCGCGAACATGCTCTTCCATGCCATCTTCTGGGCTCTCCATATCGCCTCCGGACTCGCGACAGCCGTTCTGCTGCTGTTGCCCTTCGGCTGGGCGAGCCGTGGTCGCCGATTCTGCTCTTGGCTGGGGATCCGGAGCCGGTAGGTGCAGCCATACTTGCTGTGGCGCAGGTCACGTCGGTGTGGTGTCACAAGGATCGGCCGGCCGGCAGCTCATTTACGACCGCTGACCACAGCAGGGAGTGCACGATGGAAGACGGCCCCCGGGGACCCGGCGATGCCGGTGCGCCGTTGTCCTGGGCCTTCGTGATCTCGCGTCAGCCCCGCGCCGTGTCCCGGCTCCACCGGTTTCCCGGGGCTCAGGCCAGGGTGTCGATCCAGCGTTCGAGGCGGCGTCCTTCCGTCTCCATGAGGGCGGGGTCGCGGAAGGTGTTGGTCAGCAGTGCCGCGCCCTGGTACGCGGCCAGCAGCGCGACCGCGAGCTCGCGGGCGTCGTCGCGCCCCATGGCCGCGAACTGGCCCGCCACCCAGTCGAGCAGCCGCGCCATGACCCCGGCGACGGCCCGGTCGAGGCCGTCGCCGCGTTTGTCGAGCTCGGAGGCGAGGCTGCCGGTGGGGCAGCCGTGCCGGGCGGTGAGATCGCGCTGCTCCACCCAGCCGCGCAGCAGCGCCTTGAGCCGCTCCTGCGGGGCCGGGAGGCGTTCCAGGGTGGCGACGAGCGACTCCAGCTCACGGGCGTGGGCGTCGATGGCGGCCTCGACGAGCTGGTCCTTGGTCTTGAAGTAGTAGTAGACGTTGCCCACGGGGACGTCGGCCGCGCGCGCGATGTCGGCGAGCGTCGTCTTCTCGACCCCCTGCTCGTGGAGCACCCGTACGGCGGCGCCGGCCAGCCGTTCCCGCTTCCCCGCCCGCTTTGAGTCAGTCACCTGACTAACTATAGACACGCCCTTCGCCCGCCCGCTATGGTCACCGTACTGAGTCAGCCGACTAACTAAGGACGTTCATGCACATCCAGCACGTGCTCGGCTCCACCATGGCCCACCGGGAGCTCGGCTCCGGCGCCCCCGTCGTCTTCCTGCACGGCAACCCCACCTCCTCCCACCTGTGGCGGAAGGTCATGCCCGCCGTCGCATACGGCCGCCGTCTGGCCCCCGACCTGATCGGCATGGGCGCGTCCGGCAAACCGGCGATCGAGTACACGTTCGCCGACCACGCGCGCTACCTGGACGCGTGGTTCGACGCCCTCGGCCTGGAGGACGTGGTGCTCGTCGGGCACGACTGGGGCGGCGCCCTGGCCTTCGACTGGGCCGCCCGCCACCCGGGCCGGGTGCGCGGGATCGCCTTCACCGAGGCCGTCGTCAAGCCGATGAGCTGGGCGGAGCTCCCCGAGGGCGGCCGGGAGACGTTCCGGGCGATCAAGACGGAGGGGGTGGGCGAGGCGATGATCCTCGACGGCGAGGACTACTTCCGGCGGGGGCTGCCCGCCACCATGGCGACGCCGCTCGCCGAGGAGGACGTCGCGGCCTACCTGCGGCCGTACCCGACGCGGGAGAGCCGGGCGCCGCTGCTGCGCTGGGCCCGGTCGCTGCCGCTGGGCGGGGAGCCCGCCGACGTCGTGGCCAGGATGGAGGCGTTCGGCCGGTGGGCGGCCGGCCCGGAGGTGCCCAAGCTGCTGATCGGCTTCCGTCCCGGGCCGGGGGCGATGTGGACGCAGGAGACGATCGCCTGGTGCGCGCGGACCATGGCGTCCCTGGAGATCGCGGAGCACGACGCCGTCGCCGGCCACCACACCCCCGAGGATCAGCCCCTCGCCATCGCCGCCGCCGTCTCGGACTGGATCGCGAAGCACGCCGGATGACCACCCGGATGACCACTCGGATGACCACGCTGACAACCCCGCTGTGACCTGCGGCGACTCTGCGTGCGAGACTCGTTGCACAGGGATTTCTCGTCCCGGCGAAAGGGTGCAATTCGGGGGAAGCCGCCATGCGCGACGTGCACGACGAGGGCATCAGCGGGCTGGCGTTCGAGGTGCTCGACCCGGCGCCGGTGGCCATCGCGGTGACCAAGGGCCCCGACCACCGGCTGGTGTACACGAACATGGCGTACCGGACGTTGTTCGGCCACTGCGTCATCGGATCGCCGCTCAAGCAGGCCTTCCCGGGGCTCGCCGAGCACGAGCACCACCTCCTGTTCGACGCCGTGTACAGCACGGGCTCGCCGGTGGTCCGCACGGGCGCGCCCGCCCCCGACACGCTGACCGGCCCCGCCGGCGGCGAGCGGTACTTCACCTTCAGCCTGTCGCGGATCACCTTCGGCGGCGGCGCGCAGGGCGTGCTGGCCGTGTTCATGGAGGTGACCGAGCAGGTCGAGGTGGCGCGCCGGCTGCAGGAGGTCGCCGACGAGCGGCGCCGCATCCTGCGCCGCTACCACAGCCTGATGCGCGTCAGCGCGGACGTGATCTGGGTGACCGACCCCGACGGCAAGGTGATCATGCCGAGCCCCGGCTGGGAACGGGTGACCGGCCAGACATGGGAGGAGTACCGCGGCAAGGGCTGGCTGGACGCCCTCCACCCCGACGACCGCCCGCTGACCATCAAGTCCTGGGCACGCGCGGTCCACGACCCCGGCTCGCCGTGGGAACGCGTCTACCGCCTGCGCACGGAGGACGGCGGCTACCGCCACTTCCTGGCGCACGGCGTCCCCGTGCGGGAGGACGGCCGGCTGGTGGAGTGGGTCGGCACGATCAGCGACATCGAGGACCAGTGGCAGGGGCAGCGCCGCAGGCGGCTGCTCGACGCCGCCGCCGCGGCGACGTCCGACCTGACGAGCGTGGAGGAGATGCTGAACGCGCTCGCGAACGTCATCGTGCCCGAGCTCGCCGACGGCTGCGGCTTCCACTGGGTGATCGACCTGTCCGAGGACCTCTCGCGCGGCGGCGACTTCCTGCTGGAGCGCGTGGCCACCGCCGTGGGCGACGGCCTGCCGCGGCTGCCGCCGTTCAGCGAGGAGCGCCACGCGCCGGACGGCAGGCTGGCCCGCGCGATCCGCCGCCGGCGGCCGTTCCGTAAGACGTTCCCTCCGGGAGAGCCGCCGGCGGACCTCGTGCCCAAGGGGACGCGGGTGTGGCTGGAGACCACCCGGGGCCACTGCGTCGCGGTCGTCCCGGTCGTGGTCGACGGGGCGGTCGCCGCCGTGGTGACCGCCTCCATATGCGGCGACCGGCCGCCGATCAGCCAGGGCGACCTGGCCCTGCTGCGCGAGATGATCGACCAGATGCACGACCGGCTGAACAGCGCGATGCGCTTCCAGCGCACCCACCGCATCGCGCTGGCGCTGCAGCACAGCCTGCTGGCCCAGCCGCCGCGCGTGCCGGGCCTGCAGATCACCGCCCGCTACCGGGCCAGCCCGACGGCCGCCGAGGTGGGCGGCGACTGGTACGACTCGTTCGTGCTGCCCGACGGCGCCACCGTGCTGGCGATCGGCGACGTGGCGGGCCACGACCTGCGGGCCGCCGTCGCGATGGGCCAGCTGCGCAACATGCTCAGGGCCCTGGTCGTGGACCGGCAGGAGCCGCCCGGCCACATCCTGGCCCGGCTGAACGCCGCGATGAAGACGCTCTACCCGGAGGAGACGGCCACGTGCGTGCTGGCCCGCGTCGAGCGCTGCGACGGCGGGCACCGGCTGAACTACGCCGTCAGCGGGCATCCGCCGCCGCTGCTGGTCACCGCCGGCGGCGAGACGCGTTTCCTGGAGGGCGCGGCCAACCCGCTGCTCGGCATCCCGTACGACAGGCCGTGCAGGTCGGCGCGGGAGCCGCTGCCCGCCGACAGCACGCTGCTGCTCTACACCGACGGCCTCGTCGAACGCCCGGGCGAGCACCTCGACCAGGGCTTCGACCGGCTGCGCGAGCGGGCCGCGGGGCTGTGCCGGGCGTCGCTGGACAGGTTCTGCGACGACCTGCTGAGCTTCCTGCCGCGCAAGGCCGACGACGACGTGGCCATGATCGCCCTGCGCCTGCCGACCGGCTGAGGCGGCGCGGTCACTCGCTCTGGCGGCGGCGCATGTCGTGCTGGGCGAAGATCTCGATCAGCACCCGGACCGGCAGCCCGGCCTCGGTCGGGTAGCGGAACGTGCGGTCGAGGTTGAGGCTGTAGCGGTTGCGCCGGCCGACCTTGTCGCGGTGCAGGTAGCCGGCCTCGTACAGGTCACGGACGATGCCCTGCACCGCGCGCTCGGTGATCCCGATGGTGGCGGCGATGTCGCGCAGGCGGATCTCCGGATCTCGGGCGATCTCCACCAGCACGCGGGCATGGTGGGTCAGGAAAGTCCACCGGGACGGACGGTCATCGGTCACACTCACGGCCTTCGCCTCCATCCCCGGTCGCGCGGCCCGTCGTTCGGGGCGCCGGGGAGCCTGCAAACTCTCGTTAACCGAAAATCCTATGACGAACCGGCTTTCCGGTAACCATCGCCCTGGCCGAACTGTGCGCGAGCCCCCTGCGGGGCCGCCATCCCACGACCAGAGCCACGGCGAGCAGCAGCTCAGCGAGGTCCCCACCGTAGTACATGATCTCGGCCGCGCCCCGGCGCTGCTCGTCCGGGACGGGCAGATCCACCAGGAGGCCGGCGTACATGAGTTGCGACAGACCGGCGTGCACGGCGACCGCCACGCCCAGCACCACCAGCCGCGCCGGCACCGATGGGCGGCGGGGGGCGGGGTCGGGGCCGGCGATCACCCACGCGAACAGACAGCCGGACAGCAGGAAGTGCGCGTGGACCGCCTCGTGCAGCCAGGGCTCGCCGGCCGTGTGCCGGTAGAGCGGCGTGCAGTACAGGACCACCATGCCGCCGACGCTCAGCACCAGGGCGGTGACGGGATGGGCGAGGACGTGCAGGGGGCGCCCGCGCAGCAGCGCGCCGAGGCGGCGGGCGCGGGCGGCGGGCAGCGAGCGCAGCAGCAGCGTCATCGGCGCGCCCAGCACCAGCAGCAGCGGCGCCAGCATGCCGACGAGCAGGTGCTGCAGCATGTGGGCGCGGAAGTCGTGCGCGGCGGCCCCGGCGACCGGCCCGGCCACGGCGGCGGCCACCAGCGCCGCGCCCGCCGCGAACGACGCCGTACGGCGGCCGCGCCACCCCCGCGGGTCCCGCCGCAGGCGGGCGGCCGACACGAGGTAGGCGGCCGCCGCCAGGAGCGTCACGAGCAGGACCGGTGACACGCCGGCGGCGGCGTGAACGTGGTGCGTCACGGCGCCGGTTCGCGGTCACGGCACAGGTCGACCGGCCCGGCCGAACGTTGCAGCGCCCAGCCGGCGGCCACCAGGACCGCGCCGAGCAGCAGGAACCCCAGGTCCCACCAGAGCTGGTGCGGCCCCGTGCGGACGTGGTGGATGCCCAGCAGGTGGTGGTCGATCACGCCCTCCACGAGGTTGAACAGCCCCCAGCCGACCAGCGCCCACCCCCACAGCGCGCGCGAGCGCCACACCCGGCCGCGCGAGCCGGTGACGCGGGAGTAGAGCAGGCCGAGCCCGGTGAGCACGGCCAGCCAGGTGACGGTGTGGAACAGGCCGTCCCACAACGTGTTCATCCGCAGGCCCGGCACGGTGTCGGGCGAGTAGAAGCGGATGCCGGCGTTGTCGGTGTCGGTGCTGCTCAGCATGTGGTGCCACTGCAGGACCTGATGGAGCAGGATGCCGTCGACGAAACCGCCGAGCCCGACGCCCAGGATCGTGCCGGGCAGCGCGATGCCGTTGCGGTCCGTCACGTCAGGGTTTCTTGCCCATGGTCTGGCGGATCACGTCGCGGACCCGGTCCATCATCGCGACCGGCGTGCCGACCAGCAGGTTCTTGGTGGCCGACTCGGTGCCGGGATGCGGGTGGGTGGGCGCCATCGCCTCGGCCGCCTTGACCCCGGCGGCCATCGAGCGCCGCTCGGCCTCGCTGGTGTGGGCGCGCAGCTGCAGGAACTCGTAACGCTCCTCGCTGCGGGCGTGCGCCTCCACGGCGGCGCGCAGCATCAGGAGGTTCTCCATGAAGTCGGGGGCTGCGGGACCGGCCTGGTCCATCCGGCTCAGCAGCTCCTTCGCCTCGTTCTCCTCGGCGAGACGGTCGTCGATCACCTCGTCGCCGCCGTCGATCTTGCGGCGGGCGTACGGGTGGACGATCTCCTCCTCGGCCGTCTCGTGCACGGCCAGCAGCCGGACGAGCCGGGTGAACGCGTCGGCGCGGTCCTTGGCGGACGCCTGCTCGACCTCGTCGAACAGGTCCCTGATCATGGCGTGCTGGGCCTGGAGCAGGTCGATGACGTCGGTCTCCCCCATCGTCTCCGGCGCCGTCCTCTGAGCGGTCATGTCAGCTCCCTCCATCGGGTACGGGCGGTGCCTACCCGAAAGAAGACGGCACACGCCCGCGCACCGGCGGGCCGCCAAGACCCTTACCAAGTCCGGACATTCGGGCGAGAGGGTCCAGAGATTGACCAGGGAAGCCTCGGGTAGGGCACGCCGTCGCAGTCATCTCAAGCAGCGCGAAGGAGCGCATTCATGACCTTCAACCCACTCCGCGAGCGGGGCATCCCGTTGGACAAGCAGCTGCGCAACTGGCGCGAGCTGAACGTCACGCCCACCGACCCGGACCACGCCGACCCGTACACCCGCTGCCGGATCATCACCATGAACGGCATCGAGGTCGAGGCGGTCATGTTCAGCCACCACCTCGCCCGGCACTGCCCCGACACCGAGCTGAAGCAGCAGCTCGCCCGGGTGCGCTACATCGAGGCCCAGCAGCAGAAGGCGGTCAACTGGCTGCTGCCCGGCCTGGCCTCGGTGCTGGAGACCACGATCGCCTACGAGCAGGTGGCCGTCGACCTGACCGCCTGGGTCGCCCGCATGGAGCCGGACCCGTACCTGCAGCAGGCCTACCAGTTCGGCGTGCTGGAGGACTTCGACCACCTCTACCGCTACGCCAACCTGTACGAGATGATCGAGCACCGCAAGGCGGAGAAGATCGTCGACCAGCTCACCGAGGTCATGCCGGGACGGCCGACGTACCTGCACCACCGCGACCCGGTCGACAACGTGCGCGAGCCGTACGACCGCAACAGCACCGCGCCGATCAGCAAGCTGCACGCGCTGACCATCATGTCCGCCGAGCAGCAGACCATGAACTTCTACATGAACGTCGGGCCCATGTACATGGAGCCCATCGCGCGCCAGCTCTACCAGGAGATCGGCCTGGTCGAGGAGGAGCACGTCACCCACTACGAGTCCCTCGTCGACCCGGGCGAGAGCTGGTGGGAGATGCTGCTCAACCACGAGTACAACGAGTGCTACCTGTACCACTCGTTCATGGAGACCGAGAGCGACCCCAAGGTGAAGAACATCTGGGAGCTCCACCTCAACATGGAGCTGGAGCACCTGCGCCTGGCCGCGGAGCTGTTCAAGAAGCACGACGGCCGCGACCCCGAGCAGGTGCTGGCTCCGGAACTGCCCGCGCCCGTGACGTTCGAGCCGAACAAGGGTTACATCCGCGAGCTCATCGCCACCCAGATCGACTACACGACGCTCGGCACCGGCTACGTGCAGGAGGCCCACGAGCGGTTCGAGAAGATGCAGGAAGCGATCATGGGCGGCGAGAAGGCGCCCTCGGAGCGGATCATCGACGAGAACCGCGAGCGGTCCGGCCGGGAGTACCGGCTGCAGACCGAGGGCGAGCACCCGGTGCACAGCCTGCAGATGCAGCGCTGACACCTTGCCCCGCCCCCAGCGTGGCGGCGCGCCCGAGCGCGCCGCCGACCCCCGGGTTCAGGTGGGGCGGCGGTGGATCCCGATCAGATGGCCGTTGTGCCGGACCTGCGCGGCGTCGTAGGGGCACATCGGGCGCGTCACGTACGACTCGGCGATGTCGTGGGCGTGCGCCCGGTCGACACCCCAGCCGATCGTGTGCCAGCGAGCCCGGCCGTCCTCGGCGGTTGTGTCCAGGACGGCGATCTCGAACAGTTCGGCGGCGGCAGGAGGCGTGCAGGGGACGCGGGCGGGCGCCCCGGCCCGGCCTGGCGCTGTCGCGTGCTCCTCCATGGGGATCTCCTTCCGATCTCGATCTCGACCCGCACATATGTGCCCGATCGTGCGCCGGCCACTCCTGTCCCGCCGGTCACCGGGTGATCCGGCGGGTTAGGTTCGAAGCATGCCTTCCTCTGGTACGGGCCCCGGGCCCATCACCCCCGACGGTTCCCCGGTCGACTTCTACAGCCTGCTGCGCGCCGGCGACGAGCCCGGCATCGTGGCGCAGGTGACCCCGCCGCGCGGCACGATCCTGGAGCTGGGCGCGGGTGTCGGCCGTGTCACCCACCCGCTCGTCGAGCTCGGCTTCGACGTGGTGGCCGTGGACGAGTCCCCCGAGATGCTCGCCCGCGTGCGCGGCGCCCGCACCGTCCTGAGCCGGGTGGAGGACCTGCGGCTGGAGCGCCGCTTCGACACCGTCATGCTGGCCTCCCAGCTAGTGAACACCGTGCACGATCCGACGCGCCGCGCCCTGCTGGCGACGTGCGCGCGGCACGTCAAGCCCGCCGGCTGCGTGCTCGTCCAGTGGATGCCGGCCGAGGCGCACGACCGGTGGCACGTGGGCATGGGCCGCACGGACGGCGGCGTCTCGATCGCGATGGCGGCCGTCGAGGAGGTCTCGCCGGGCGTCTTCCAGGCGACCATGCGCTACACGTACCAGGACGACAAGGGCGACGAGCGGGTCTGGACCCAGTCGTTCTCCTCCAGGCGGCTCACCGACGACGAGCTCGCCGCCGAACTGGAGGCCGCGGGCCTGCGGCTGGAGCGCTTCCTCACCGAGGACCGCACCTGGGTGGCCGCCTCCTTTACACCGTAGATCTGCGGTTTTTGCGAAAATACTGGAAAATACTGGGACTGTTGGTACGCTCGCCGCCATGGGTGACCGGCTGGACGAGCTGGAGCGGCGTATCGACGGGCTGCGAGCCGCCGTGCGCAGGGCGATGCGGGCGCGCGACGGCGCCACCGCCCGCGGCCTGCGCGCCGAGCTGCGCAGCGCCGAGCGCGCCTGGGACGCGCTCGTCAGCGGCGAGCAGCCGCCGGCGAAGCAGGAGCCGCCGCGCATGGTCACCGTGCGCGAGCAGGTGCACCAGGGGCTGCGGCTGCTCGGCGCGGCCGCCCAGCCGCGGCTGGTCGTGGCGGTCAGCGACGCGTTCTTCGGCGGCACGCTGCGCAGCGACCGGCTCACCAGCCTGCGCAGGGACGAGGAGCGCTCGTTCCGGTCCTCGCCGTTCGGGCGGCCGTACTACCTGTGCGCCGCCCTGACCGACCGGCTGTCGGCCGCGCGCGGCCTGCTCACGCTCAGCACCTGGCCGCTGGAGCGGCGCGTGGTCGGCCCGCTCAGTCCCCGCGTCGACTTCCTCACCTGCGCCATCGCGGTGGCCGGGCGACGGAGCGACGACGAGCGGGCGGTGCGGTTACTCATCCGGATGGCGCGGAACATCCCCGGCGCCACCGACGGCGGCCTGGGCCCGCCCGACCCCGAGCGAGTCATCGCCGCGGCCAGGGCCGAGCTGCGCGTGCACGCCGAGCGAGACACGCGCGACCGCGCCGAGCTGGCACGACGCGCCGCCGCGCAGCTCGATGACGCGGCCCGCCTGTTCGGCGCCGCTACGCTGAGCACGATCACGAAGGAGAAGGCGAAGTGACCGGCTTGATGCGCGAAGGCGACCCGGTGCGCCGGCTCGAGGTGCTGCGGGGCACGACGCCGCCGCGGCCGCACGACGCCCGCGCGATCGCGGCGCTGGCCGCCAACCCGGGCTGCGCCCGCCGGGCCCTCATGGACGGCGCCGGCATCGACAAGGACGCCGCCGCCCGCCACCTGGGCTTCCCCGCGCCGTTCGGGCAGTCGCCGTTCGCGATCACGCGCGGCAACGCGTTCGAGGCGCTGGTCAAGGCCGACGGGTGCGCGGAACTGCTGCGCATGCTGCGCGAGGTGCTCGGGCTGCCGATCGCGGAGGTGGCCTACCACGACGTCGAGAACGTCGGCGCCCACCTGCGCCACGCGCACACCAGGGCGCTGATCGACCGCGCCGCCCGCGACGGCCAGGACGCCGGCACGCTCTACGACCATCCGCTGCTCAGCCTGGGCATCGCCGGTCACACCGCCTACCTGGAGCCCGACGTGGTGGCCTTCCAGCTGGGCGGACGCTTCCACATCGTGGAGATCAAGTCGTTCGCGGTGATCGACGGGCAGGCCGACCCGTCGGCGGTGGCGGGGGCGGCGCGGCAGGCGGCGGTCTACGTGCTGGCGCTGCGCGCGATGCTGGAGGAGCTGGGGCACGACCCGCTGATGGTCTCGCACGACGTGGTGCTGGTCTGCCCGGAGAACTTCGCCAACCGCCCGGTCGCGACGCTGGTCGACGTCCGCAGGCAGCTGGCCGTGCTGCGCCGCCAGCTCGCCCGGATGACCACGCTCGACCGGCTGCTCGACGGGCTGCCCGACGACCTGACGTTCGACCTGCGGCCCGGCGAGGACGGCCGGCCCACCCGTCCGGTGGCCGAGCTGTCCGACGCGCTGCGCCGCACGACCGCCCGCTACGCGCCCGACTGCCTGTCGACGTGCGACCTGTGCTTCTTCTGCCGCGACGAGGCCCGCCAGGAGGGCGCCTCCGACCTGCTGGGCCGCCAGGTCCGCGACGAGCTGGGCGGGGTCGCCTCGGTGGACGAGGCGCTGGGCCTCGCCGACGGCACGCGCGACCCCGCGGAGGGGCAGGAGGAGATCGCCCGCCTGCTCCGCAACGCCGAGCGCCTGCGCAGGGAGTGCCTGACGTGAGGAGAACGGCATGAGCCTGCTCACCTCGCTGGCCCGGCTGCGCGCCCTCGACGAGAAGATCGCGCAGCCCGTCGCGACCGTGCGGCACTGCCATCTGGCGGAGCGGCCGATGGTGTTCATCCCGCTCAAGCTGTCCGGTGAGGCCGCCGCGCCGCTGGCCGCGATGCTCGGCACCGACCGCGGCGATCCGCGCCTGCTCGTGGTGCCCCAGCCACGCAACCGCGACCTGCGCTTCGCCTGGGCCGCCGAGCTGGCCGGGGTGCTGCTGCCGTACGTCGAGGGGTTCCTCGGCGCCACCGAGACGGTCGAGCGCAGGAACGCCGACCCCTACGAGCGCACGGTCGACGCGCCGCAGATCATCGTGCCGAACCAGGGCGGTGTGGCGTTCGCCCGGCTGCTGGGCCGTTCGACGCGGTTCCGGCGGCCGGACGGGCCCTATCCGGTGCCGGAGTCGGTGCCGCTGCTGGGGCGGTGGCTGACGTACTTCGCCGAGCGGGCGGCGTACCCGGGGTCGTCGCTGATGCTGGCGGCGACCGACGAGTTGGGCCGCCACTGGGCCAGCGGGCAGAGCTCGCTGGAGGACGCCAACCTGGCGGCGCTGATGTCCTGGATCACCACGGGGCCGAACGACGAGGCGGAGGACCCGCTCGTCTGGCCGCCCGCCGGGCCCGCGACCGATCCTGGGTTCGACGCGGAGGTGCTCGCGCCGGCGATCGACGCCGGGTCGCCCGAGCGCGTCGCCGAGGCGCTGCGCACCCAGCTGGAGCCCACCTGGCGGCTGATGTGGCAGGCGATCGACCTGCTGGCCGGGCTGCCGGAGGGGGCGAGCGTGGCGCAGCGGTGGGAGCAGGACCGCGGCTCGTTCAGCGGCATGGCGGCGCACATCGCCGAGGGCGCGCCGCCGCAGGCCCGCCGCGACGGCGCGGTGGCCGCCGCGGCCAAGCTGGCCCGCATGGAACGCGCCCAGGCCGCCTACGACGTGCAGCGCGCCTACGACGACCCGCTGGTGATGGCCGAGTACCGGCTGTCCGGGGAGGCGTTCGCGGGCGAGGTGATCGAGACGGTCCCTGACAACGTCGAGGGCGAGGGCCGCTCCCGCAAGCTCCGCCCGCTCGTGGTGATCAAAACCGACGATCCGGTACGCCTGGCGCCCGGCACCTCGCTCGGCACCCCGCAGCGCCGCGCGCAGGGCGCGGCGCTGGTGTCCGCGGACGACGGCCTGGTCACCGTCAAGATCACCAAGGGGATGGGCCGGGGCAGGACGGCCGCGCCCGGGGCCGTGCCGGAGATCGGCGAGCGGGTCTGCTACACCTCGCTGACCGACGACTTCCAGGGCTCCCCCGCCCTGCCCGAGGCCGAGGCCACCCCGTGGACGCACGGCGGGCCGCCGCAGGAGTACACCCCCGTCGACGAGGACGCGCAGGAGGAGTGGTCGTGACCGACAGTCCGGAGCAGGTCATCAGGAACGTCCTCGCGGACCTGCCCCGGCATCGCGGCGTGGTGGTCGACTCCCCGCCCGGCGCGGGCAAGTCCACCCTCGTCGTCCGCGCGGCCGCCCACATCGCGGCCACCGGCGAGCCCCTGATGATCGTGGCCCAGACGAACGAGCAGGTCGACGACCTGGTGGCGCGGATCTGCGACAAACACCCCCACCTGACCGTCGGCCGCCTGTCGGCCGGTGGGTACGTGCCGCCGCTGCGGATGCTGGAGCTGCCCGGCGTCCGCGTCGGCACGCGCATCCAGGACCTCGGCGATCCCGACATCGTCATCGCCACGGCGGACAAATGGGCGTGGATCGGCGAGCGGGTGTGGCCGTGGGCGATCGTGGACGAGGCGTACCAGATGCGCTCGGACAAGCTGTTGCGGATCGCGGGGCTGTTCGAGCGGGCGCTGTTCGTGGGCGATCCGGGGCAGCTGGATCCGTTCTCGATCGTCGACGGCGACCGGTGGTCGGGGCTGTCGTGGGACCCGTTGCAGAGTGCGGTGTCGGTGCTGCTGCGGCACAATCCCGATCTGCCGGTGCACCGGCTGCCGGTGTCGTGGCGGCTGCCGGCGTCGGCGGCGCCGGTGGTGTCGCAGGCGTTCTACCCGTTCACCGGGTTCCGGTCGGGCACCGGCCCCGGTGACCGGTGGCTGGAGCTGACGACCGGCGGCATGGGCACCGTGCACGACCGGGCCCTGGAGGAGGCGGCCAGGTCGGGGTGGGCGCTGCTGGAGCTGCCGAACCGGCACACCGTGCGCACCGACGGCGAGGCCGTGCAGGCGGTCGCGCTGCTCGCCGAGCGGCTGCTGCAACGCGGCGCGGTGGCGGGCTCCGAGCAGGGTGAGCGGCCGGTCACGGCCGAGCGCATCGCGGTCGGCGCGGCGCACCGCGACCAGGTGGCCGCCATCCGGGCCGCCGGTCTGCCGCCGGAGATCACCGTCGACACCGCCAACCGGCTGCAGGGCCGCGAGTACGACGTGACGATCGTGCTGCACCCGCTGTCCGGCCGCCGCGACGCCACCGCGTTCCACCTGGAGTCGGGACGGCTGTGCGTGCTGGCCTCGCGGCACCGGCACGCGTGCGTGGTGGTGGCCAGGGCGGGCATCGCCGAGCTGCTGGACGCCCACCCGTCGGCGGAGCCGGTGCAGCTCGGCGTGCCGGTGAAGTTCCCCGACGGGTGGGAGGCCAACCAGGCGGTCCTGGAGCACCTCGCCCGGCACCGCGTCTAACCTCCGCCGCCGCCAGGGGCCAGGAGCAGCGGTCTCAGAGGCGGCGGCGCTTCCGGGGGCGGAGCCTGGAGCGGCGGTCTCAGAGGCGGCGGCGCCAGATGTCGATGACCATCACCGGGCGCATCCCCGCCGACTCGTACAGGTCCAGCGCGGGCGTGGTGTTGCCCGCGTCGACGTGCAGGATCGTCCCCTTGCGCCCGCGCGAGGCGTCGGCGGCGAAGGCGTGCCGCAGCAGGAGGCGCCCGAGGCCCCTCCCCCGGAACTCCGGCAGCACGGCCAGCGTGGCCACGTACCCGCACCCCTCGTCGGAGAGGAACTGGTCGTTCCCGATGAGCAGCCCGGCGGGCCGCCCGTCGAGGCGGGCGAGGGTGAGCTGGCTCCAGTCGGTCGCGCTGGACGCCTGCCGGTGCTCGTACCACTGCTCGTAGCCGACCGGCACGAACCCGAAGTGCTCGGCGAACCCCTCCTGATGCACGCGGTGGGCCTCGCGCCGCACCTCCTCGCTCTCGCCCGAGTGCAGCGTGAGCCCGGCCGGCACGGCGGGCGGCTCGACGGGGCCGTGGTGGTCGATGCGCATGCGGTGGTAGCTGGTGGCGGGCTCGAAGCCGAGCTCCTTGACGCGCGCCTGCTTGGCCTCGTCGGCCCGGTAGACGCCGATGTCCAGGGTGACGGCGTCGTGGCCGCGTTCCTCGCCCAGCTCGGCCGCGCGGGCCAGCACGGCCCGCCACAGCTCCTCGGCCAGGCCGGGCACGCCGGGCCGGACGATGACCTCCACGTCCACCTGGTCGCTGTCGCCCTTGCGGAACGCCCACGCCCAGCCGTCCAGCCGGCCGCCGGGGCCGTGGGCGAGCCAGCCGTCCTTGTCGCGGTCGAACCCCGGCTCGGCGAGTTCGTCGGCGATGTCCTCCAGCGTGGAGTCGGGGGCGCCGATGACGGCGGTGTCGTACGTCGCGACGAGCTCGTGAATGGCCGCGGCGTCGTCGGGGCGCGGCCGGCTGATGCGATGCATGCTCGGATTGTCCAGAAAAGCCCGCGCCATTACCTCTGGTTTTCCGGGGCCGGGCCGCCACGCGGTCGTTTACCTGCCGACCGGTAAGCATAGAATGGCATGAGTCGCTAACCGGTCTAAACGAACAGGTGCACAGTGCGGGAAGACACGCGAACCCGGATCCAGCAGATCGCACTGAGGCTCTTCACCGAACAGGGATATGAGGCGACCTCGCTCCGGGAGATCGCCGAGGAGCTCGGCGTGACGAAGGCCGCGCTCTACTACCACTTCAGGACCAAGGACGACATCGTGGCCAGCCTGGTGGAGCTGCGCCTCGCCGAGGTGCAGGAGCTGCTCGACTGGGCGCGGGGCCGGCCGAAGACGCCCGAGATGCGCCGGGAGCTGCTCGACCGCTACGCCCGCGACCTCACCGAGTCGCGCCATCCGCAGGTGCTCGGCTTCCTGGAGCGCAACCAGACCGCGCTGCGCGACCACCCGACGGTCGCCCGGATGCGTGAGACCGTCCTCGCGCTCACCGCGGAGATGAACGAGCCGGGCGCCACGCCGACCGAGCGCATCAGCCGCTCGCTGGCGTTGTTCGCGCTGCACGCGGGCAAGTGGATGACCGCGATGGACGACCTCAGCGAGGACGAGATCGGCAAGGCGTCGATGGAGGTCGCCACCCGCCTGCTGGAGCCGTGACGGTCAGTGACGGCGGGCCTCGTCTCCACGGCGGAGCCTTTCTCACACTGGGCCTTTTGACACCGGGCCTTGACCCGACGATTGGGGCCCGCGATCGCGGGCAGAAGGCTGACACGCATCCGAGAAGCAAGGAGGCACAGTGGAGGCTACGATAGCGCTCCGCCTGCCCAGGGATGCGGCGAGCGTCCCGATGATCAGGCAGATGCTGGACGGCACGTTGCGGTCGCTCGGCGTCGAGCCGCAGATCCGCGACGACATCGAGCTCATGCTCACCGAGGCGTGCTCCAACGTGATCAAGCACGCCGCCCCCAGCGACGACTACACCGTCAGCGCGTCGGTGCACGACCACCTGTGCGTGATCAAGGTGGTCGACACGGGCAACGGCTTCGACCCCCGTAAGGTCCTCGAGGCCGAGGAGAACAACGAGCACGGGCGCGGCCTGCAGATCATGCGGGCTCTCGCCGACGACATCCGGTTCACCAACAGACGCGAGCACGGCGCCGTGGTCTGCTTGGAGAAGCACCTGCGCTACGCGCCGGGTGCGGCAGGCCGGCACCTCATGGCGACCTAGGCCCCGCCCCCAAGGGGCCCAGGTCGCCCCCTAACCTGCACCGGCGCGGCGGGCCGTGCCGAAGCGGCGTTGGTAGGCGGCGGGGCTGATCGACAACTTCCTCGCGAAGACCCGTCGCATGCTCTCGTAACTGGGGAAGCCTGCGAGGGTCGCGGCCTGCGTCGCGGTGTGACCTTGGTCGAGCAGTGCCCTGGCCAGGTCGAAGCGGAGGTTCTCCACGTAGCGGGCCGGTGTCGTGGACAGCTCGTCGCGGAAGATCCGGGTGAGCTGCCGGGTGCTGACGTTGAGGTGCTTCGCGAGTTCGCCGAGCGAGTGGTCCCCACCGGGGTCCGCCGTCACCAGGTCGATGATCTTACGCAGCGCCGGCGAGCGGGGCGGCGGCCCTTGCAGCGGCGCCGAGAACTGCGACTGGCCGCCCGCACGCTGCATGTACACCACCAACGCGCGGGCGACGTCGCGTGCCAGGTGGGGCCCGTGGTCCTCTTCGACGAGAGCGAGCGCCAGGTCGATGCCGGCCGTCACCCCCGCCGACGTGTACGTGCCGCCATCGCGAACGTAGATCGCGTCGGGCTCGACGCGGCACGTCGGGCACCGGGCGGCGAGCTCGTGCGCGACCTGCCAGTGCGTGGTCGCGCGCTTGCCGCCGAGCAGGCCCGCGGCGGCGAGGACGAAAGCCCCGGTGCAGATCGACGCCACCCGGCCGGCCGCGGCCGCCGGGATCCGCGCGGCCTCCGCCAGGTCGCCGGGGACACGGGAGCCCGGGAAGAGGTCGGACCCGGCGACCAGGAACGTGCCGGACGCCGGCTCCGCGGAGACGGCGCCGTCGGCCGCGATGCGGACCCCGAGGCTCGACGTGACGTCCGCGCCGGTCGGCGACAGCAGCACGATCCGGTAGTCGGCGCCGAACCGGTTCGCCTCCTTGAACACCTCCGCGGGACCGGCGACGTCCAGCAACGTCACGCCGTCGTAGACGAGGATCGCGACGCGATGCGGGGCGGCGTTCGCCACTCCCCCCGGAGCCGGACCCGGAGGCGGCCGTCGGGTCGCAGACGCGGGAGGCATGGACACCGTTCATTGGTAGCACACGGTCACCGGGGCCCCTCGGCGGCGGGTGGCGCACACGGCCGCCGTCCGGATTCAGGTGATTCCTGGCCGGACGTGGGCGGCGCCGCACGCCGGCCCGTCGGCAGCATGGACGTCGGACACAGCCGACTCGCCTCCCGGAGGGTCAGAGGTCATGCCAGAGGTCATCGCGGGGTTGGAGGTTCCCGAGACGCCGGCGGTCGCCGAAGCGACCACGCTCGTCCAGGAGACGACCAGCCCGCTCATCTACCACCACTTCCGGCGGGTCTTCTTCTTCGGCCTGATGCACGCTCGCAAGCTCGGCGTGGAACCGGACCCGGAGCTGCTCTACGTGGCGGCCATGTTCCACGACACCGGCCTCCTGACCCCCTTCTCCGACGTCGCGCAGCGCTTCGAGGTGGACGGCGCCGATCACGCGCGCGCGTTCCTCCTCGACCGGGGTTTCTCGACCTGGAGCCCGATCAGCTGGGCGAGATCCTCGCCGCCCACCCGCGCGGGGACTTTAAGAACGAGTTCCTGCGAGCGTACGTCGACGGGCTCAAGCACCGCCCCGAGACCACGAACGGCACCGTGAACTCCGACGTGCTCGAGCACCTCGTCCCCGGCTTCCAGCGCACGACGACGGTCGAGCGCATCGTCGGCTCGCCCTGGCCGAGCTGACCGGACAGTGCACGGGGCGCGCCCGGCAGGCCTCACCCATGTCGACGGACGTTCCTGAAAGGATTCGAGCATGCGAGCGATCACCGTACGAGACCGTGAGGCGGGAGTCGGCGGCCTCACCCTGACCGACATGCCCTACCCCCACGCCGCGGAGAACGACGTCATCGTGCGCGTGCACGCCGCGGGCTTCACACCCGGAGAGCTCGACTGGCCGGCCACGTGGGCCGATCGTGCCGGCCGCGACCGGACGCCCAGCATCCCGGGGCACGAGCTGTCCGGCGTCGTGGCCGAGCTCGGCTACGGAACCACCGGCCTCACCGTGGGCCAGCGGGTGTTCGGGCTGACCGACTGGGCCCGCGACGGCTCCCTGGCCGAGTACACCGCGGTGGAGGCGCGCAACCTCGCCCCCCTCGCGGCCGGCATCGACCACACCGTGGCCGCCGCGCTGCCCATCTCCGGGCTGACCGCGTGGCAGGGACTGTTCGACCACGGCCGGCTCACCACCGGCCAGACCGTCCTCGTCCACGGCGCCGCGGGCGGCGTCGGCTCGATCGCCGTCCAGCTCGCGCGCGAGGTGGGCGCCCGCGTGATCGGCACCGGCCGGGCCGGTGACCGTGATGTCGTGCTCGGCCTCGGCGCGCAGTCCTTCCTCGATCTGGACTCCGACGATCTGCGGCACGTCGGCGAGGTGGACGTGGTGTTGGACGTCATCGGCGGCGACGTCCTCGAACGATCGGCCGAGCTGGTACGCCCGGGCGGCACCCTGGTCACCATCGCCATGCCGCCCACGGTGCAGCCCAAGGGCGGGCGAGCCGTCTTCTTCGTCGTCGAACCCGACCGCGCCCGGCTGGCCGACCTCGCCGAGCGCGTGCGGGCCGGACGGCTCAACCCCATCGTCGGCGCCGTGCGACCGCTTTCCGAAGCACCCTCCGTGTTCGCCCGCCACCGCCGCACGCCCGGAAAGACGATCATCCAGGTCGCGGAGGAGCAAGGGGCGCAGCACTCCTGATCAACGCCTGCTAGGCGTGGGTGCGACGGTCCGCCGGCGAGTGCAGCCGGGAGGGGCGAGGACCGCTCCCGTCGCGCCCGTGGCCTCCCGGTCGTGCTCCCCCGAGCCGCAGCCGGCGGCGTACGGCGGGCACGCCTCCGCTCAGCTCCGCGCGCAGCCGGCCGGGCACCGTCTCCCCGCTCAGCTTCAGCGGCAGCCGCGGTTCGCGTCCGGCCCGCCCCTGGGGGAACCGCCGCCTCAGCCCGCGCCAGCGGACCATCGTGGCCGCCATCGCGAGCAGCGCCGTCATCGTGACGGCCGAGATGAGCAGCACGGCGAGCACCACGAGGAGGGCGACGACCATCAAGGAGGCGATCAAGCCGAGCACTGTCAACATTGGGCGGAAAATGCCCGAGGATCAGCGCTTCATGCCACTAAATGGGGATATATCGCCCTTACTTCGGCATGCCAGGTGACTGGTCGTACCGGCCCGGCAGCAGGTCGAGCCGGCGTAGTATCACGCCCTCGCGCAGCGCCCACGGGCACACGTCGAGCCGGTCGACCTCGAACAGGTCCATCACGGCGTCGGCGACCAGGGCGCCCGCCGCGAGCTGCATCGCCCGGCCCTCCGACACGCCGGGCAGCAGGGCGCGTTCGGCGGAGCCCATGGTGGTGAGCTTGACCGCCCAGTCGGCCATGTCCTGGCGGAAGAGCGAGCGCGAGACGTAGGGGCCCTCGCTGGACGGCGCCGCCCCGGCGATCCTGGCCAGTTGCTTGAACGTCTTGGAGGTGGCGACGGCCCGGTCGGGCTCGCCGAAGCGGACGATGTCGCCGACCGTGCGGGCGATCTCGGTGCGGACGTGCCGGCGCAGCTTGCGCACCTCGTCGGCCGACGGCGGGTCGCCGGTGAACCAGTCGCGGGTCAGCCGCCCGGCGCCGAGCGGCAGCGACACGGCCACGTCGGGCTCCTCGTCGACGCCCGCGGCGATCTCGAGGGAGCCGCCGCCGATGTCGAAGGCCAGCATCCGGCCCGAGGACCAGCCGAACCACCGCCGCACGGCCAGGAACGTCAGCCTGGCCTCGTCGTGGCCGGACAGCACCTGGATGTGCACGCCGCAGCGCGCGTCGATCTCGGCCAGCACGTCCTCGCCGTTCGCGGCCTCGCGCACGGCGGAGGTGGCGAAGGCCACGAGGTCTTCGACACCTTTGTCCTCGGCGAGCCCGACGGCCTCCTGGACGAAGTCGCCCAGGCGCTCGATGCCCTGCTTGCCGAGCCGATTGTCCTTGCCGAGGTGCTCGGTCAGACGCAGGTCGACCTTGTGCGAGTAGGCCGGGATCGGCCGGGCACCGCGGTGGGCGTCCACAACCAGTAAGTGAACGGTGTTCGAACCGATGTCCAGCACGCCTAGTCGCATGGGAAAACGCTACCGGTCTGCGGCTTCACCGCGAAACGCAGGTGGAAGTGGTCGAGGGTGCCGGGCAGCTCGCCCCGGAGCTCGGCGGACGTGCTGATCTCGCGCTCGCGCAGGATCGCCTCCAGCAACGTGGTCGCGGTGAACAGGACGAGCTCCTCCCCCGCGCAGCGGGCGAACCCGGCGCTGAACGGCACTCCCGCCCAGGCGCCGCCGCCCTCCAGCCAGAGCTCGGGCCGGTAGGAGGAGCCGGGCTCGGCGCGGTTCACGTACGGGCTGTAGATGACCACCAGTGTGCCTTCCGGCACGTCCCACGTGGTAGGTCCGGCGACCTCGCGCAGGATGGCGATCGTGGTGGGCCACAGCCGCAGCGACTCCAGCACGGCGGCCCGCAGCAGGTCGTGGCGGAGCGGCACCGGGTGTTCGGCCAGGAGGGCGAGCGCCCGGTAGACGGCCATGGCGACGGCGTCGAAGGCGAACAGCCAGTGCGGCACCTGCCCGTCGGCGTGCACGTCGGCCCCCACGTGGCCCGCGGCGCGGGCGGCGGCCAGCGCCCCCGCGAGGCTCCCGGGCTCGGCCCGCGCCAGGTGGCCGCCCAGCCGGCGCAGGAAGTCGGTGCGCACGTCGGTGCGCCGGCCGCGCAGGGACGACCAGTTGGCGTCGCGGCGCAGCCGGTGGAGCTGCCGGACGAGCGTGACGTCGTTGCGGGCGGCGTCGCCGAGCACGATGCGGCGCACGATCCGCCAGTGGGCGGCGTGGAAGACCCGCCAGGTCAGCATGCCCTCGCGGGGCAGCGTGGCGGCCTCCTCCTCGACGACGCGGGCGAAGGCGCCGGTGAAGGCGCTCAGGTCGGCGGACAGCACCTCGTCGTTCAGCGACCGCCGCCGCTCGCGCAGCCCGTGGTCGGGGGTGATGAGCACGCCGTCGGGCTGGAAGTGGGCGAGCGCGCCGCGTTTCTCCCGGGTGGCGGGGGTGAACGCGCGGTCCTCCAGCACGGCCAGCACGTCGTCGGAGGCCAGTGGCAGCACGGCCTGGCCGCGCCCGGGGACCGGCACCAGCAGGGGCGCGTCCCCGCGCTCGGCGCGCAGCCGGCGCAGCAATCGGACCGCGCGGCCGTCGGCGTCGGCGAGCGCCGCCAGGCGCACCATCCTGGGCCTGCGCACGACGACCCCCTGCGCCAGCGCTGGCAGCGCCAGCGCGGTGGCCACGGCCAGCGCCTGGGCGGGCGTGACCGGGGACGGCCGTGTGATCGTGGGCATGCCCCAGGCACTACCCTTCCATGGTGTCATGACACGTTTGGGGGATCTTTGAGCGCTTGCTGTGGCCCGAGCAGAGACGCCGCCCCGGGACAGGCCCCGGCGGTGGTGGAGACTCCCGTGCGGCGGACGGCGCCGCGCGGCATGGTACGCATCCCGGGCGGAACGTTCCTGATGGGCGGTGACGACCCCGACGGGCGTCCCGAGGACGGTGAGGGCCCGGTCCGCGAGGTCCGCCTGGATCCGTTCCTGATCGACCCGGTGTGCGTGACGAACGCGCAGTTCGCGACGTTCGTCAAGGAGACCGGGTACGTGACCGAGGCCGAGCGGTTCGGCTGGTCGTTCGTGTTCCGGCAGTTCGCCACGCGCGGCGTGATGGACGCCACCGTGCCGGACGCGCCCTGGTGGGTGGGCGTCGAGGGCGCCTCGTGGCGCTCGCCGGAGGGCCCCGGCTCCTCGATCGGCGACCGGCAGAACCACCCGGTCGTCCACGTGTCGTGGAACGACGCCGACGCGTACGCGCAGTGGGCCGGCAAGCGGCTCCCCACCGAGGCGGAGTGGGAGATGGCCGCCAGGGGCGGCCTGGAGCGCAAGCGTTACCCGTGGGGCGACGAGCTCGCGCCGAACGGCCGGCAGCGGTGCAACATCTGGCAGGGCCACTTCCCGACCGCGCCCAGCAAGGGCACGGTGCCGGTGAAGTCGTTCCAGCCGAACGGCTACGGGCTCTACAACGTCTCCGGCAACGTCTGGGAGTGGACCTCCGACTGGTGGGGCACGACGTGGGAGCCGTACGCCGAGAACCCGGCGGGGCCGGCGGAGGGGCCGGCGAAGGTGATCCGCGGCGGGTCGTACATGTGCCACGACTCGTACTGCAACCGCTACCGCGTCGCGGCGCGCACGATGAACACGCCGGACTCCTCGACCGGGCACACCGGCTTCCGTTGTGCGGCCATACTCTGATCGCATGTCACGAACCCTGCGACTGCTGATCACCGGCGGCGGCACCGGTGGTCACACCTATCCGGCCCTGACCACGCTGGCCGCCGTCCAGCGGCGTCAGGTGCCGCACGACGTGCTGTGGGTCGGCACGGCCGGCGGCCTGGAGGCGCGGATCACGGCCGAGCACGGCATCCCGTTCAAGGCGATCACCACGGGCAAGCTGCGCCGCCGCCCCAACCTCCGTGAGCTCGGCACCAACATCGCCGACGTCTTCCGCATCCCGGTCGGGGTGTTCCAGGCGATCGGGCACGCGGCCCGTTTCCTGCCCGACGTGGTCTTGTCGACCGGGGGGTACGTGGCCGTGCCGATCGGGGTGGCGGCCAAGCTGATCCGCCGCCCACTGGTGATGCACGAGCAGACGACGGTGGTCGGCCTCGCCAACCGGATCCTGTCGCGGCTGGCGACCCGGATCGCGCTGTCGCACGAGTCGTCGCTCGACCACCTGCCCGCCTCGGCGCGGGCCAGGGCGGTGGTGACGGGCAACCCGATCAGGCCGGAGCTGCTGCAGGGCAACCGGGCGGCGGCCTACGACCTGTTCGGGCTGACGTTCGAGGTGCCGCTGATCTACGTGACGGGCGGCGCTCAGGGCAGCAAGCAGATCAACACACTGATCGCGGAGATCCTGCCGCGGCTGCTGGAGCACGCGCAGGTCGTCCACCAGTGCGGGCCCGCGTGGATCGAGCAGATGCGGGCCGTGGCGCTGCCGCCGGAGCTGGCCGACCGCTACCACCCGGTGCCGTACGTCGGGAGCGAGCTGGCCGACCTGTTCGCCGCGGCCGACGTGGTGATCTCGCGCAGCGGCGCCGGCACGGTCTCGGAGCTGACCGCGATCGGCCGGCCGTCGGTGCTGATCCCGCTGATCCCGACCGGCGGCGACGAGCAGCGCAAGAACGCCCGCTACCTGGCCGAGGCCGGGGCCGCGCGGGCGCTGCTGGAGCCGCACCCGACGGGTGAGATGTTGCTGGCCGAGCTCATGCCGCTGCTGGCCGACCCGGAGCTGCGGCACACGATGGGGCAGGCGGCGGGCAAGCTGGGCCGGGTGGACGCGGCCGACGCGCTCTGCGACCTGCTGCTGGAGACCGCGGGCTACGGGGCCCCCGGGTCGAGGTAGCCGAACGCCTCGCGGGCGGAGCTCACGCTCCGCCGCAGCGCACGTTCCAGCCGGTCGGCGTCCTGCGCGAGGCGGTCCAGCTCGGGCACGGCGGAGGCGTCGGCGCCCGTCTCGGCGACCAGCTCCTCGTAGCGGTGCAGCCGGCCGCGCAGCTCCTGGATCTGGTGGTGGGCCGTGTACGCGCGCTCGGCCTCGGCGACGTTGGCGGCGTACCGCTCCAGGGCCTCGACCCTGGCCAGCACGGCCGCCTCGCTGCTGTCGAGCGCCCGGGCCAGGGGCTCGGCCACGGCCTCCACCTCGGGAGTGAGCCCGCGTGAGACGGTCTCCCGGTGCTGGGCCCGCAGGTCCGACAGCTTGGCCAGCAGCCGGGCGATCTCCCACTCCTGGGCGGGCAGCATGACCGCGTTGCGCACGTCGTCGAGCAGACCGTCGGCGTTGACGCGGGCGGCGGTCACGGTGGAGATGGCGCGCTGGGCGCGGGCGAGCAGCCGCCGGGAGGACTCGTCGAGGTCCTCCAGCAGGACGTAGCGGCCCTCGTACCAGCGCAGGTGCTCGTAGGCCCGGCGGTCGTGCTCGTCCTGCTCGTCCTCGGGGGCGTCGTTGTGCACGAACACCACGATCATCAGGGGCAGGCCGAGCAGCAGGAGCAGCATGCCGACGCCACGGGTCAGGCCGCCGAGCCCCAGCAGCAGGCCGAACAGGACGACCGCGCCGAAGGCGACGACCGCGCGGTAGCGGGTGCCCGACAGCACCCGCCTCGGCTGGGGCGCCCAGCCACGGCGCATCTTGAGGAGCACCAGCCGGCTCTCCCTGAGCAGCTGGGCGTCGTCCGGCGGTACTCCGGGGTCTACCACGACATCCGCCACGAACCGGATCCTAAGCGAAGTCAGTCATGTAGATGGCGAAAAGCTTCGTGCGCTGAACTGACACTGTCGCGTAACGCCTGCTCAAGACGGCCGGCGTCGTCGGACAATCTGCTCAGCTCCGGCACGGCCGCGCCGTCGGCGCCGGACTCGGCGAGCAGCTCCTCGTAGCGCGGCAGCTTCGCGCTGAGGCGGGCGATCTGCTTCCCGGCGCGGTAGGCGCGCTCGGCGTCGGCCACGTGGCCGGCGTAGCGCTCCAGGGCCTCGACGCGGGCGAGCACCGCCTCCTGGCTGCTGTCGAGGGCGTGCGCGAGCGGCTCGGCCACGGCGGCCACCTCGGGGGTGACGCCCTCGGAGACGACCTCCTGGTGCTCTGTGCGCAGCTCCGACAGCTTGGCCAGCAGCCGGGCGATCTCCCACTCCTGGGCGGGCAGCATGACGGCGTTGCGGGCGTCGTCCAGCAGGCCGTCGGCGTGCACGCCGGAGCTCATGACCTCCTCGACGGCCGCCTGCGCGCGCGACATCAGGACCCTGGCGGGCTCGTCGAGCTGCTCGCGCAGGACGTAGCGGCCCTCGTAGCGGCGGGCGGTGTCGTACACGTCGGCCTCCAGGGCGTGGCGCCGCTCGACCTCGGCGTCGGGCCGGGGCCGCAGCAGCACGCCGACGACGAGCAGCGCGGCGAGCGTCATGATCACCGCGAAGGGCGTGTAGCGCTCGGCGAGGAAGAGCGCCAGCCCGTACACCGCGGCCGCCACGGCCGCCACGGTGGCCGCCAGCCGCGCGGTCACGTCCGCCACGGAATTGGAGCGCTTGTACGCGGGCGCCCACCCCGCGTGGATGCGCACGAGCAGTTTGCGGTTGTCGCGCAGCAGGGCCGCGGCGTCGTCGGGCACCGCCGGATCGACTACGAGTTTCGCCTGGCGTCCGGGCACGTCGGTCAGCCTTCGAGATAGCGGAACGCTTCATGGGCCGAGCGGACACTGCGCCGTAAGGTGCGCTCCAGCGTGTCGGCGTCCTCGGCCAGGCGGTCGATCTCGGGGACGGCCTGGGCGTCCGCGCCGGACTCGGCGAGCAGTTCCTCGTAGCGGGGCAGCTTGGCGCGCAGCTCCTCGATCTGGGTGCGGGCGTGGTAGGCGCGCTCGGCCTCGGCGACGTGGCCGGCGTAGCGCTCCAGGGCCTCGACGCGGGCGACCACGGCGGCCTCGCTCTCGGCCAGGGCCCGTTCCAGCGGCTCGATGACGGCGGCGACCTCGGGCGCGATGCCCCGGATGAGCAGGTCGCGGTGTTCCATGCGCAGCGCCGACAGCTTGGCCAGCAGCCGGGCGATCTCCCACTCCTGGGCGGGCAGCATGACGGCGTTACGGGCGTCGTCGAGCAGGCCCTCGGCGTTGACGTGGGAGCGCAGCACCGAGCCGATCGCGCGCTGCGCCCGGGCCAGCACCTTCCCGGCCTCCTGGTCGAACTCCTCCGGCAGCAGGAAGCGGCCGTCGTACCAGCGGGCCTGCTCGTAGACGGTGCGCTCGTGCGGGCGGTCGTCCTCGGGGATCTCGCTCATGGAGGCGATCTTGACCAGGACGACGAAGACGTACCCGCCGAGCAGGAGGAACCCGGCGGGGGCCAGCGGGGGACTCGCGAGCAGCACGGCCATGAGCGCGATCATGACCGGGGTGGCGGCCAGTAACATCGCGCCGGAGGGGCCGCGGCGGCGCGGCTCGGGCGCGGTGGAGGCAGGGGGCACCCATCCGGCTCTGATCCTCGACAGCAGCGGGGCGTTGGCACGCAGCAGTCCGGCAACCTCCGGCGGCACCGCCGGATCGATGACCACACCCACGTTCTGTCCTGGCACCCTGGCGCCCCCAACGCTCGTGATGTTCGGATATTACGTAACATTCCTCCTGAGTGTCAGCCTCCGCAAGGCCAGTCGGGGGAACCACCAGTTGCGCGCGCCGAGCACCTCCATGACGGCGGGCACCAGGACCAGGCGCACCACTGTGGCGTCCACCAGCACCGCGACGGCCAGCCCGACCCCCATGACGCGCAGCGCGCGGTCGTCGAAGGCGCCGAAAGCGGCGAAGACACAGAACATGATCGTGGCGGCGGCGGTGATGACCCTGGCGGTCTTGGCGAGGCCGGCGGCGACCGCGCGGGCGTTGTCGCCGTCCCGGAGGTACTCCTCCCTGATCCGCGACAGCAGGAACACCTCGTAGTCCATCGACAGGCCGAACGTGATCGTGAACAACATCATCGGCACCCACGCGTCGATCGGGCCCGGCGTGCCGAGGCCGAGCACGTCGAGCTGGAAGACGGCCACGATGACGCCGTATGCGGCGCCGATGGACAGCAGGTTCACCGCGATGGCCTTGACCGGCAGGACGAGGCTTCTGAAGACGGGGGTGAGCAGGGCGAACGCGGCCAGCAGGACCGCGCCGACCACCCAGGGCAGGCGTTCGGCGGAGTGGCGGGCGTAGTCGAGGGCGGCGGCGGTGGAGCCGGTGACGAGCACCCGTTCGGGCAGTTCGGCGCGCAGCCGGCGAATGAGCTCCTCCGTCCGCTCGTCCTGCGGGCCGGTGCCGGGGATGACGATCGCGGCCCTGTCCCCCACGGGGAACGCCCGCGCGACGCCGGGCACGCCACCCGCCAGCGCCACCGCCCTGTCGCGATACGCCCCCACCTCGCCACCCGGCGCCGTCGTCGCACGGCTGTCCCGGGCCGGGGCGACGGCCAGGACGAGCGGGCCCGCCATGCCGGGGCCGAACCCCTGGGCGAGCAGGTCGTACGCGCGGCGGGTGGTGTCGGTGACGGGGCGATCGCCCGGGTCGGACCAGCCGACCCGGAGCTGCGTCGCGGGCAGGGCGAGCGCGGTCAGCGCCACCAGCGCCGCCAGCGCGGCCGTCCACGGCCGTCGCTGGACCACCCGGCTCCATCGGTACGACAGCGGCGTGCGTTCGGCGCGGCGGGGCAGCGAGAATCGGTCGATCCTCGTACCGATCATCGCGAGCAGGGCGGGCAGCAGGGTGAGGGCGGCGAGCATCACCATGAGGACGCCGCACCCCGCGGCCAGGGCGATGCCGCCGCCGAGCGACGGGCCGAGGAACAGGATGCCGGACCCGGTGACGATCACGATCAGCCCGGCGAACAACACCGACCTGCCCGCCGTCCGCATGGCCTCCACCACGGCGTCCACCACGGCGTCCACCACGGCGTCCACCACGGCGTCCTCCACGGCGTCCTCCACGGGCGTGGCGGAAGGCGACTCGGCCAGGGCGGTGCGGAAGCGGGTGACGATGAGCAGGGCGTAGTCGATGCCCACGCCGAGGCCCAGCATGATCGTGAGGTAGACGCCGAAGCCGGGCGTGGGGACGAGGTGCCCGAGCACCGACAGCAGCGCGACGCCGCAGGCCATCCCGATCACGCCCACGACCAGCGGAATCACCGCCCCGATCAGCGAACGGAACGCCACCAGCAGCACCACCGCGGCGGTCAGCAGCCCGATGCCCTCGGTGAGGCCGCCGGGGGTGGAGTCGGCGAAGTCGTCGCCGGACAGCTCGGCGGTCACGCCGGCCGCGCGGAAGCCGTCGCGCAGCTCGCCGAGCTCCCTGGCCGCGGCCTCGTCCGGGTAGTCGAGGGGAACGGACACGATCGTCCCGTCCGCGGAGACGCGGCGGTCGCCGGTGAGCACGCGTACGCCCGGGACGGCGTCCATGCGGGTGAGCAGGCCGGTGACGGGCCCGCGTACCGCGGCGGAGTCGACCCCGGACGGGGCGGAGACGACGAGCGCGCCCGGCGGCTCGACGGGGGCGGCCCCGCCGAGCAGCTCGGCCGCCTGCCGGCTCTCGGAGCCGGGCAGGGCGAAGTCGTCGTCCGTCGGGCCCGGCCACGCGGCGGCGGCCGCGATGAGCGCCGCGGACAACGCCAGCCACACCACGGCCACGAGCCGGCGGTGACGGATGCAGAAACGAATCATGCGGCGACCGTAGGAACGCCGAGCGCTCCCGGTCGTCCGCCCGTCGCGGGCGAACGCCTACGCCGCCTGCCGTACGCGCCCGGGAAGGTCAGGCCGGGCCGCCGGGGCGGACGAGGCCTAGGCGATCACGACGAGCTGGGCGCGGTCGTGCACCGACAGCTTGGCCATCATGCGGTTGACGTGGGTCTTCACCGTGAGGGGGCTCATGAAGAGCTCCTCGCCGATCTGGGCGTTGGTGTGGCGGCGTCCGACGCGGGACAGCACCTCGCGTTCACGGCCGGTCAGCGCCGCCAGGCGGCGGTCGTCGGGGGCGCCGGGGCGGGCGGTGAACTCCTCGATCAGCCGCCGGGTGACGCCCGGCGAGAGGAGGGCGTCCCTGCGCGCGGCGACGCGCACGGCGTGCCGGATCTCGGCCGGCTCGGCGTCCTTGACGAGGAAGCCGCTGGCGCCGGAGCGCAGCGCCTCGTAGACGTACTCGTCGAGGTCGAAGGTGGTGACCACGACGACGCGCAGGCCGGCGGCGGTCAGGGCGCGGGTGGCGGCGAGGCCGTCGAGCTCCGGCATGCGGACGTCCATGAGGACGACGTCGGGGCGGAGCTCACCGGCCAGGCGCACGGCCTCGGCGCCGTCGGCGGCCTCGCCGACCACGGTGAGGTCGGGCTCGGTGTCGAGCAGCGCCCGCAGTCCGGCCCGTACGAGCGGCTGGTCGTCGGCGAGCAGGACCGTGATCACGCGGGCAGCCGGGCGGTGACGCGGAACCCGCTGAGGGGGCGTTCCCGGTGGTCAGCAGGCCGCCGACGGCGGCGACGCGCTCGGCCATGCCGGTCAGGCCGTGCCCGCGCGGGGCCCGGCTGCCGCGCCCGTCGTCGTCCACCCGCACGGTCACCACTCCCTCCTCGTACGTCAGCGTGACCGCCGCCGTGGTGGCGCCGGCGTGGCGCATGGTGTTGGTCAGAGCCTCCTGCACGACACGGTAGACGGTCAGGTCGGCGGCGGGCGGCAGGTCACGGCGGTCCCCCTGGACATCCAGGGTCACCGGGAGCCCGGCCGTCCGCAGGAGCGCGGGCAACCGCGTGATCCCGGGCAACGGGTCGCGCGGCTCCACCGCCCCGGCTCCGCCCTCGTCGTGAGGCCGCGCCGTGTCGCCCTCGCTTCCCGTGGAGGGCAGGGCGCGGTCGAGGGGCGGGCGCAGGACGCCGAGGACGGCCTTCATCTCCGCCAGTGCCTGCCTGCTGGAGGAACGGATCACCTGGAGGGCGGCGGCGGCCTCCGGCGGGCCGCCGGAGCGTTCGAGCGCCTCGGCCGCGACGGCGGCGTGCAGGGCGATCACGGACACCGTGTGGGAGGTGACGTCGTGCAGCTCCCTGGCGACCCGCAGCCGTTCCTCCTGTGCCCGGCGCAGCGCCTCCTCCTCGCGGGTGCGTTCGGCCTCGGCGGCTCGCCGTTCGACCTCCGCCGTGTACGCGCGTCTGGCCCGCGACACCTCCGCCGGCTGGGCGACTAGGAGCACGAGCAGCGCCCAGATGACCACGGCGATGGTGACGTCGGTCTCGGCGCGGGCGAGCGCCGCCTCCGGCCGCCTGCGCCAC